>NZ_CP173721.1:2761561-3068401 GCF_045181065.1 Microbacterium sp. M
CGCCGGCCAGCTGCGCCACCGTTCGGACGCTGCGCACGCGCAGCTTCTCGTTCGTCGCCTGCAGGTCGACCATGACACCGCGATAGGTCTTGCCGAGCTTGATCATCGAGAGCGTGGTGAGCATGTTCACGACGAGCTTCTGCGCGGTGCCCGACTTCAATCTCGTCGAGCCGGAGATGAATTCCGGTCCGGTGACGACCTCGATCGCGATCTCCGCAGCCGCGCCGATCGCGGAGTCGGCGTTCGCCGCGATCGCCACGGTCAGCGCGCCGACCTCACGCGCGTGCACGAGTCCGCTCACGACGTACGGCGTCCGACCGGATGCCGAGATCCCGACGACGGTGTCCCCCGGCGCCAGCGACAGACGCTCGAGATCGGCGATCGCCGCCTCCTCATCGTCCTCGGCATCCTCGACAGCGGATCGGATGGCCTGCTCGCCGCCGGCGATCACGCCGACGACCATCGACGGGTCGGTGCCGAACGTCGGCGGGCATTCACTGGCGTCCAGGACGCCGATGCGCCCCGCGGTGCCCGCTCCGATGTAGATCAGTCGTCCTCCGCGACGGAAGCGCTCGGTGATGCCGTCGACCGCGAGCGCGATCTGCTCGCCTTGAGCCGCCACGGCCTCCGGCACGCGACGATCCTCGGTGTTCATGGCGCGCACGAGGTCGATCGTGTCGAGCAGATCGAGATCGCCGCGGTCGGCGGTCTGCGCCTCGGTGGTCAGTCCGGACAGCTCGGCGAGCAGCGCGGCGAAACGGGAGGAGTCATCCAGCACGGTGCAGATACCTTTCGTGGGGCAGATCGGTGCGCGCCGCCAGCAGCAGCGCGCCGTCGAGGGCGTCGCCCCGCGCCGGGACGATCGTCCGGGCGGCGGCGGAGAGGGCCGATACGAGGGCCTCGCGGAACCAGGCATGCTCGGTGAGCCCGCCGTGGAGGGCGACGTCGGTCGTCGATGAGGATGCCGCGGCAGCGGATGCCGTGAGCAGCCGCACCGCGTCGCCGGCGATGCCGCGTGCGACGGGATCCTCGCTCGCCGCGGCATCCAGGACCATCGGCGCGAAGGTCGCCAGGCGGCGCGCGGTTGGTGCGGGACCGGCCAGCCAGGAGTGCACGTCCGTGTCGGGGGCGATGTGCGCCCGCAACGCGTCGGCGAGGACGGTGGCCGATCCGAGTCCGGCATCAGCCTGCAGGACCGCACGGATGCCTTCGCGACCGAGCCATGAGCCGCTGCCGAGATCACCGAGTTCCGGCCCCCAGCCGTCGACCAGGCGCACGCCGTCCGCGTCCACCCCGAGAGCGGCCGCCCCGGTGCCGGCGATGAGCAGCACTCCTGCGCCGCCGCCGACCGCTCCGGCGTGGGCGGTGACGACGTCCGAGGCGACGATCACCGGCGCCGTAACGCGGGCGGCGAGCTCGTCGGCGAGGCGCTGCGCGGCGTCCGGCGCGGCCCAGGCCCCGGCAGCACCCACACCGAGGGCGTCGACGGTGCCGCCGGCGGCCTTCAGCAACGGCAGGATCGCTGCCAGCGCGGCATCCACTCCGCCGGGCGCGGCGAGCCCTGGGGCGCCGTCGCCGTCGAGGCGGAGCGGCGTCGACGCGTCCGTGATGACGAGTCGACACCGTGTCTTGCCGAGGTCGATGGCCGCTGCGCGCATGAAAATAGTCTACATTTCCCTTGACAGAGGTGTAACGAACTTTCAGCCAGGACCGGCGCCGAGGAGACCCATGAGCATTCAGACCCGCATCGACGCGGCGTCCCCGTCGCTGTCCCCCGCGCTGCACCGCATCGCCGAGGAGATCCGTCGCGACCCCGCACTCGTGACGCGTCTGTCGATCACCGAGCTCGCCCGGCGCTGCGAGACGTCCGTCGCGTCCGTGGTGCGCTTCTGCCGCGCCGTCGGCGCGACCGGTTACGCCGAACTGCGCATCTCGCTGGCCGCCGAGATCGGACGGGAATCGGCCCAGTTCTCGCAGCGCACCGGCTTCGGCTCCGAGATCGGAGTCGACGACACGCTGCCCGAGATCGCCGCCACCATGGCATCGCTCGAAGTGCTCGCGATCGAAGAGACGATCGCGGGGCTCGACTTCGCGATCCTGAGCGCCGTCGTCGATGCGATCGACACGGCCGACCGCATCCTGCTGTTCGGCATCGGCGCGAGCCACTTCACCGCCGCGGATCTCGGCCACAAGCTCCTGCGCGTCGGCCGCAACGCCCTGGTGCTCTCGGACGCGCACGAGGCCGTGAGCGCGGCGGTGCTGTCGAGCCCCCGCACGGTCGCGATCGGGTTCTCGCACCTCGGCACGACCGTCGAGACGCTGCGGTTCATCGAAACCGCGAAAGCGGCCGGTGCGACCACCGTCGGCGTGACGTCGGCGCAGGACTCGCGCTTCGCGCAGACCGTCGAGCACGCGTTGTTCACGGCCGTACGAGAGCCGGCGTTCCGCGCGGGGGCGATGGTGAGCAGGATCGCGCAGCTCGCGGTCGTCGACTGCCTGTTCCTCGGTGTCGCCCAGCGCCGCTACGACGACACGGTCGACGCCCTGCGGCGCACGCACGCTGCGACCCGCGGCCTGCGCTGACGCGTCAGCCGGCGAGCGCCTCGGACGTCGCGGCGGCATCCGCCACCGGCATCCCGACGCTGGCCGTGCGCAGGAACACGATGATCCAACTGAAGATGAGCACGGCGGCGATCAGCTCCACCGCCGTCAGGTTGTAGTAGCCCGTCGCGAAGAACACACCCAGCATCGCGATCACCGCGACGTAGATGTAGCCGAGGACGACGAAGACTCGGGAGATCGTCGGCAGCAGCCACGGCAGTCCGATCACGACGGCGGCGAACGCGACGGCCATCCCCGTCGCCACCGTGTTGTGCACGAGGAAGAACTCGTCGACCGGGAAGATTCCGACGCAGGCGAGGAAGAGACCGATGAGCGCCATCGCGATCCGCACGAGACGTCGTCCTCGCTGCTGCTCCCGTGTGGCGACGGGCAGCTGTGCTGTCGCGTACCGGCCGATCGTGGTGACGATGGTGCCGGCGACGATGAGCGTGCCGTTGAAGATCCATGCCGACGCGTTGCTCGACATCCCCAGCGCAGACAGATTGTCCTGCCACCAGAGCGGGTCGGTGGCGGTCAGCATGCTCGCGAACGCGCCGACCACGAGGAAGATCGCGAGCACGAGCGACAGCGACATCGGCGTGAGCGTCGCGGCGCTGAGGTAGCAGACATAGGCGGTCAGCGCGAAGGCGACCGCGACGAGGATCGCGCCGGGGAACGCGAACACCGGAGCGCCGGTGAAGCTCCGCGACAGCAGCACCGCGATGCCCTCCCACCCGAGCAGAGCGGTCACGGCGTAGGCGAGCGCGATCGCCGCGCTCTCGTACCAGCGCACATGCACATCAGGCAGGGCGAGTCCGTCGGCGCGCACGACCGGTCGCTCGCCGCGCGAGCGCACACCGATGCGCGCCAGCAGGACCGCGAGGATCGCCACGACGGCCCCGCCGACGGACGCGTACGTCCCGATCGACCCAGGGCCGGTGATCTCAAGCGTGCGTCCCCAGAAGACGACCCAGGAGATCGGGAACGCGAGGACGAAGAACCCGGCGCCGACGAGCAGAGCGACGGCCTCGAGCGAGATGGTGGTCTCCCCCGGGCGCCGGACGAATCGGCTCAACCAGAGGGGAACGCGAGTCGCGTCGGCAGTGTGCATGCCATCACGATAGAGCCTGCTCGGACTCGACGATGTCACGCTGTCGGCTGAAGGCCCTGATCCTCTTCGCGCACGGTCCCCTTGAAGGACCACGGGAAGTCGATCCACAGATCGGTGTCCTTCCAGGCGTAGTCCGGCTGGATGATCGTGGAGGGCTTCGTGTAGATGGTGACCGAGCGCACCTCGGCGCCGATGTCCACCAGCAGGTGCGCTGCCAGGGCGAGTGTGCGGCCTGAGTCGGCGACGTCGTCGACGAGCAGCACGCGGCGTCCGACCAGGTACGCCATGTCCAGCTCCGGCGGCAGCACCTCAGGCGTGTCCAGGACGGTGCCGATGCCGGTGTAGAACTCGACGTTGATGGCGCCGCAGTTCTTGGCACCGAGTCCGTAGGCGATCGCGCCGGCGGGCAGCAGACCGCCGCGGGCGATCGCGACGACCACCTCTGGTTCGAATCCGCTCTCGACGATCCGCCTGGCGAGTTCACGCGTCGCCTCACCGAACCCGTCCCAGGTGAGCGTCTCGCGTTCGATCGCAGCGTCAGTCACTGTCGTCCCCCTCATAGCCGAAGCACTCACTCTAACCGCGTCACTTCGACCGACACGAACAGCTCCGACCCGCTCGGTCCCGCGTACACGCCGCGCAACGGAGCCACATCGCCGTAATCGCGTCCGTGTCCGACATACACGTGCGATTCGCCGATCTCCATGAGGTTCGTCGGATCGTATCCGCGCCACTCATCCGCGAACCACTCGACCCACGCGTGGGACTCCCCGATCACGGGCTGGCCGACGGGGGCCGCAGCATCCGGATGCAGATAGCCGGAGACGTACCGGGCGGGGATGCCGGCGGCGCGGAGCACGCCGAGCGCGACATGCGCGATGTCCTGACAGACGCCCGAGCGCGTCGGCCACGCGTCGCGCGCCGTCGAGTTCACCCCTGTGACGCCGCTGCGGTACTCCATGTCCTTGCCGATCGTGCGGCAGATCTCGCGCGCCGTGACATCCGGCGAAACGCCGGCCGCGCGCATCCTGGCCGCCATGGCGAGCATCTCGTCGTCCGGCTCGGTCGCCGGAGTCTGCTCGAGGAACTCCGCGAGCTCGAGCGATGTCGGGACGCAGGCCGCGAGCTCGTCCCACCCGAAATCGACCTCGGCGAGCGCGGCCGGTCGCACATCCACGACACTCGTCGCCGTGACGGCGAGTTCCTGGTGCGGGGTGAGCACCTCGAAAGTCGACACCCTCGTGTCGAAGTGGTCGACGTACGAGTGCTGAGTCGCAGCCGGCGAGATCTCCAACGACGCCTGCAGCACGAACTGCCCTTCGCGCGAATGCGGCAGCATCCGCGCCTCGTTGTACGACGCCGTCGCCGGCGCGTCGTACGCGAACCCCGTGCGGTGCACGATGCGCAGGCGGCTCACAGCGCCTCCCCGATCCAGACCGGCATCGCGATCGAGGGGAAGTAGCGCTCCCTGATCGCATCGCTCGCCATCGAGACGCTCACCTGGACCTCCTCCATGCTCTCGGACAGTTGCCGCACGATGTCTCCGATCGGCCGGTACTCCAGTTCGGAACGCAGCCGTCCCAGCACCCGTTGCGCTCTGTCGACGCTGCCGAACGCGACGGCGGGGTCGATGCCGCGCAGGCACTCCTCGGCCTGCAGGACACTGGAGAGCACCGATCGGGGGAACAGCCGATCGACCAGCAGGAACTCCACCGCCGATGCCGCCGTCGGCACTGCTCTGTGGCTGCGCAGGTGCGCCTCATACGCGCCGCAGCTGCGCAGCAGCGTCGTCCAGCTGGGCCCACCGGCCTCAGTGAGCGAGCGCGTCGCGAGCAGGCGTGCCGTCATGTCGGCGCGTTCGATCGCACGTCCGAGCGAGAAGAAGTGCCATGCCTCGTCGCGGCTGGTCGAGGAGTCCACGACGCCGAACGCGAGCGCCGATCGGTCGCGCACCCACCGGAAGAACGGGTGCGTGCGATCCGAAGCCACACGCCTCGGCATCCTGGCGTTCGTCTCGTTCAGGGTCTCCCACAGATCGGTCGAGATGATCTCCCTCGCCCTCCTCGCGTTCTCGCGTGCGGAGGCGACGGAGTGCGCGATGGATGCCGCGTGCTCACGGTCCAGCGCCAGCATGCTCACCACGTCGTCCCGACCGAGCACCCGGCCCGAGTCGACCGTCGTGCCCATCACGGACAGCAGCGCACGGCAGGCGGTGTCCTCGTCGACCCAAGGGTCCTCGAGCAGAAGCTGCAGGTGCACATCGAGGATGCGGGCCGTGCCGTCGCCCCGTTCGACGTACCGGCCGATCCAGAACAGCGCCTCGGCGATGCGACTCAGCATGGCGGCACCTCCCCGGCCTGCTGCTGCTGCTGTTGCTGCTGCTGGTGGTGGCGCAGTTCGAGGTCCTCGTCCTGAGGCGATGACCGGAACGGCGTATGCGGTTCGTCCCTGATCGCACCGACGACGGAGATCGCTCCGGTCGCGAGCGAGACCTCATCGGATGCCGCGTCGACGCCGGCCACGATCGAGGTCGGCGCGGTGAGCAGCGACGGATCCAGCACCCAGGTGTCCTTCGACCCGCCGCCCTGGCTGGAGTTCACGACCAACTGCCCCTCCGGCAGCGCCACCCTTGTGAGGCCTCCTGGGAGCACCCAGACGCCATCGCCGTCGTTCACCGCGAAAGGGCGCAGATCGGCATGGCGGGGGCGGAAGCCGTCCTCGACGAGCGTCGGAATCGTGGAGAGCTGAACGACCGGCTGCGCGATCCATCCCCTCGGGTCGGCCCGAAGGGAGCGACGCAGCTCGTCCAGGGTCTTCTTCGAGGCATCCGGCCCCACGACCAGCCCCTTGCCGCCCGACCCGTCCACGGGTTTGACGACGAGTTCGTCCAGGCGGTCGAGCACCTCCTCGAGAGCATCCGGGTCCTCCAGGCGCCACGTGTCGACATTCGGGATGAGCGGCTCCTCCCCCAGGTAATAGCGGATCAGCTCGGGCACATAGGTGTAGACGAGCTTGTCGTCGGCGACCCCGTTGCCGACGGCATTCGCGATCGTGACATTGCCCAGGCGGGCGGCGAGCATGAGACCGGGTGCTCCGAGCACGGAGTCCGGACGGAAGTGCTGCGGATCGAGGAACTCGTCATCGACGCGGCGGTAGATGACGTCGACCCTCGTCGGGCCGGCCGTGGTGCGCATCCAGACCCGGCCGCCGGAGCAGAACAAGTCGCGCCCTTCCACGAGTTCGACGCCCATCATCCGCGCCAGCAGCGTGTGCTCGTAGTAGGCGGAATTGTGCACTCCGGGCGTCAGCACCACGACCGTCGGATGCTCGATGCCGTGCGGTGCCGCGGCGCGCAGCGCCTGCAGCAGCCGACTCGGATAGTCCACCACCGGCCGCACCCGCAGGCTCGTGAACAACTCGGGCAGCGTCTGCGCCATCACCTGCCGGTTCGCGAGCACGTAGCTGACGCCGCTGGGCACTCGTACGTTGTCCTCGAGTACCCGCCACGCCCCTGCTTCGTCGCGGATGACGTCGATGCCCGCGACATGGATGCGCACGCCGTTGGCGCCGACGATCCCGGCCGCCGCACGGTGGAAGTGCGACGACGAGCTGATCAGCGATGCCGGGATGACGCCGTCGCGCACGGCGGCGCGCGCACCGTACACGTCGGCGAGGAACGCCTCGAGCGCCTTCACGCGCTGCACGACGCCGGCCTCGACGTACGACCAGTCGTCCGCGGCGATCACCCGCGGGACGACGTCGAGCGGGAACGGCCGCTCCTCGCCGGCGAAGTCGAACGTCACGCCCTGCGCGAGATAGGAGCTCGCGAGCGCCTCGGTCCTCGCGCGCAGCTCCGCGTCGTCCATCCGCGCCAGCGCCGGGTACATGTCGCGGTACGAGGCGCGGACCTCGGCACCGCCCGGTACCGCGCCGGCGGGGAACATCTCATCCCACGGCGCGGTCCCCTGTCGGATCCGGCCCGTGGCATATCCGGTGAACAGCGACTCCATGAGGGCATGTTTCCCTGCGACGGTTTCGCCGACGTTACGGCATCGCGTCGTACGCGCGTCGGAGATAAGCTCATGGTGTCCGGCATCCGACGCCGGTGCCCGAAAAAGGGGCACGAAGCCCGCAGCGAAGACGCGGCGGGGCGAGACACATACGGAACCTCGCTCTCCGTCCGTGTCGAAAGGTCTTCGCATGCCCACCGTGTCCTCTCACGTCGCCCTCACCCTCGCCCAGCACATCGACGCCGTCTTCGGCGTGATGGGCAACGGGAACGCCTACTTCCTCGATGCCATCGAGACGCGGACCTCCGCCGTCTTCACGGCCGTACGGCACGAACAGGGCGCCGTCGTCGCCGCGGACGCGCACTATCGCGCATCAGGGCGGATCGCCGCCGGAACAGCCACGTACGGCGCAGGCTTCACGAACACCCTGACCGCGCTGGCGGAGTCCGTCCAGGCGCGGATCCCGCTCGTCCTCGTGGTCGGCGACGAACCGACATCCGGCCCTCGCCCCTGGGACGTCGACCAGATCGCACTCGCCTCCGCCGTCGGAGCCCGCACCTACACGGTCGGACGCACGGATGCCGCGGCGACCACCGTCATCGCCATCGAGCACGCGCTGAAGTACCGCGTCCCCGTCGTGCTGGCGATCCCCTACGACGTGGCGGCGCTGGAGGTCTCGTCGTCGTCGGATGCCGGCGGGCTCCGCCTGCCGGAGCCGCTCGCACCGGCCGGTGCGTTCGCCGACGGGATGCTGGACGAGATCGCCTCAGCGCTGCGCGACGCCGAGCGGCCGTTCCTGCTGGCCGGGCGCGGTGCCTGGCTCGCCGACGCCGGCGAGGCACTGGGACGACTCGCGGATGAGACCGGTGCTCTCACGGCATCCACCGCCCTCGGTCGAGGGATCTTCCCCCGTGGCGAATTCGATCTCGGCGTGACGGGCGGGTTCGGAGCCGACGGCGCGATGGAGCTGATCGCGAAGGCGGATGTCGCCGTCGTGTTCGGCGCGTCGCTGAACCAGTTCACGATGCGCTTCGGCGCCCTGTTCTCCCCCGGTGCCCGGGTGTATCAGGTGGACGTCGCGCCGGCGGCGACGCACGCGCACGTCGGCGGTTTCGTGCGCGGCGATGCACGGTTGGTGGCGGAGAGGCTCGTGGCACGCGTGGCCGCGGCGCACGCATCTCGCAGAACGACACGGATCTCGCAGGAATCCGGTGATGTCCTGCGGGATGCGCGCGATTCTGCGAGATCCGCGTCGGCGCTGTCGTGGCGCGAATCGGTCGACATGACCGC
The DNA here is from genome assembly GCF_045181065.1 of Microbacterium sp. M. GTDB lineage: Bacteria > Actinomycetota > Actinomycetes > Actinomycetales > Microbacteriaceae > Microbacterium. The sequence goes on from NZ_CP173721.1 coordinate 2,770,574, forward strand.
CGCTCGCGCCTACGCGCCCGGCGACGATCTCGCACCCGACGGCCGCCTCGACCCCCGTTCGGCCGCACGCCGGATCGCCGAGCTGCTTCCCGAGGACCGTGTGGTCGTCTCGGACGGCGGTCACTTCATCGGCTGGGCGAACATGTACTGGCCCGTGGCCTCGCCCGATCGCATGATGATGGTCGGCACCGCCTTCCAGGCGATCGGTCAGGGCTGGCCCAGTGTCGTCGGTGCCGCGCTCGCGCGTCCGGAGGCCACGATCGTGCTCACCTCCGGTGACGGCGGCGGCCTCATGGCGATCGCGGATCTCGAGTCCGCTGTCCGCGCCGCCGGCGGGCGCGGCTGCGCCGTGGTCTGGAACGACGCCGCGTACGGCGCAGAGGTGAATCTCTACGGATTGAAGGGCCTCGCCGAGGAGCCCATGCGCATCCCCGAGGTGGATTTCGCCGCGTTCGCCGCGGCCGTCGGAGCCGAAGGCGTGGTCGTGCGCACGTTGGCGGACCTCGACCGGCTCGGTTCGTGGGCCGCAGAGAATGCCACGTCCCGGCGCTTCCTGCTGCTGGACCTGCGCATCTCCGGCGACGTGATCGCGCCGTACCAGCAGGAGATCATCCGCGTGAACTCCTGACGGGCTCAGATCCAGCCGTTGTCCTGCGCGATGCGCACGGCCTGTGCGCGGTTCGCGGCCCCGGTCTTGCCGATCGCCGACGACAGGTGATTGCGCACGGTCCCGACGGAGAGGAACACCTCTGACGCGATCGCCGCGGCCGACCGGCCGTCCACCGCGAGCCGCAGCACCTGGCGTTCGCGTTCGCTGAGCGGGCTCGTCCCGGTGAACAGGCTCTCCTCCGCGAGCACCGGATCGAGGACGCGCTGTCCCGCGTGCACCCGGCGGACGGCGTCGGCGAGCTGCTCGGCAGGGGTGTCCTTCACGACGAACCCGCTCGCCCCGGCATCCAGAGCCTGGCGCAGGTAGCCGGGCCGTGCGAAGGTCGTGACGATCAGTACCCGCGTGGCGGGGCCGGCCTCTCGGATCCGTCTGGTCGCGTCGATGCCGTCGGTTCCGGGCATCTGGATGTCCATCAGACAGACATCAGGCGCGTGCTCGCGCACCAGCCGCACGGCCTCATCGCCGTCCGCTGCGGCACCGACGACCACGAGGTCTCCTTCGAGTTCGAGCAGTGCGGCGAGGGCGCCGCGGACCAGGGCCTGGTCGTCGGCGATCACCAATCGGATGCTGTCGCTCACCACGTCACCTCCACCACCGTGCCGCCGGCCGGGTCGGCGTCGAACCGGAACTGCGCTCCTGAAGCCGCTGCGCGTTCGCGCATGCCTCGGACGCCGTTGCCCTCGCGGTCGCCGCGCCCCCGACCGTCGTCCGCGATGGACAAGTGCCCTGCGGCGACGCGCACTCGGACGAGGGATGCTTCGGCATGGCGCAGCACGTTGGTCGTGGCCTCTCGGAGGATCCAGGTCGCGGTGAGCGCCTGTGCCGGTGAAAGCGCAGCAGGATCGCCGTCCACCGCGAGATCGACGCCCGCCGCGCGCAGCGCGTCTCCGCTCGCGGCGAGCTGCTCGTCCAGCGTGACCGTCCGCGCGCCGGACACCGTCGCCCTGACGCCGGCGATCGCCTCGGCTGTGAGGGATTCGATGTCCGCGAGTTCGGCCTTGGCCCGCTCCGGATCGGAATCGATCAGGCGCCTCGCGAGCTGCGACTTCAAGCCCACAACGGTCAGCGAATGCCCGATCAGGTCGTGCACGTCGCGGGCCACGGCTTCGCGCCCCTCGCTCGTGGCCAGTTCGAGCCCGAGCTGCTCGGCTTCGGCTGAGCGCCTGATCAGTGACGTCGACACCGTGTTCATGACGGCGAGCAGAGCGATGATGATGAGGACGGTGACGAAGCCGATGCCGCCGGGGGCGAGGAAGACGAACAGGGCCGCGATGATGAGAGACGCGGAGGACGTGATCCAGTGCCAGGTGCGGGTCAGGCCGAAAGCGGCGAACGACATGATGAACGGCAGGAAGCTCAGCGCGGCGCCGCCCTCGGCGGGGACCGAGAGCAGGGCGCAGACGATCAGCCCCGTATAGAACAGCCACGGTGCCGCCCCGACCGGTGAACCGATCGGGGTGTCGCTGCGCACGCCGCGGACGGCCCCGACGACGTACAGCACGATGAACAGCACGAGCGCGGCCCAGCCGACGACGATCCACCCCGACGCCGCCTCGGACCGCACCAGCGCCACCACCGGGTAGATCAGGAAGACCAGCCAGATGAGGGCCATCACCACGGAGAAGCGCTCCCACGGATTCTTCGCCGCGTCGGGTCTCTCACTGGTCACGGTTCACACCCTGCCACGTCAACGGCGCGAGCGCGCGCGGCGCACCCCGGCGAACACCAGCAGCACGAAGACCAGCAACCATACGGCGATGTTCAGCAGAACCGCCCACAGCGGATCGCTCTGCCCCGTGGTCAGCGCGCCGTCCGTCAGCGGCCAGCGGCTCAGCGCGACGTACCCGTACAGCGGCGTGAAGCGGGCGATGTCGAGCATCACCCCGTTCAGCGGCATGAACACGTTGCCGAAGAAGGCGAAGAGCGTCAGCGAGATCGATGCCAGTGCCGCGGCCGAATCGGAGTTGAAGAACAGCCCGACCCCCAGGCCGTAGAGCCCGTACATCAGGCCGACTCCGAGGATGATCCCGGCGCATGCCGCCCAGCGCCAGACGTCGTCGGCTTCGGCGCCGGTGAGCAGGCCTGCGGTGAAGACCGCGACCACGGCGAGCGCGGCGAAGGCCACGGCCGTGATCAGCTTGGTCGCCGCGTATCCGGCGGTGCTGAGCGGGGTCATGGCGAGCTGACGCCCCCAGCCCTGCTTCGCCTCGGCGGCGGCGAGCGAGGTCAGCGAGCTCATGGCGACGGCCGTGCCGTAGGCCGCCATCGACACCATCACGTAGAAGGAGACGTTCCCGTGTCCGGCGGACTGACCGCCGTACGCGGCAGCTCCTCCGAACAGCAGGTACATCACCACCGGCATCGTCAGCGTGAACGCGAGCGTGTAGGGGTTGCGCAGCTGGCGGACGCCCTCGATGCGCAGCATGGTCGGTGAGATCAGCATGGTCAGTCCTCCGTGAGGGCCGTGAAGGCGGTTTCGAGGGTGGGGGCTGTGATCTCCAGATCACTGACTCCGGCGGCGAGCAGCATCCCCGCGATGGCGTCGGAGTCGAGTGCGCGCAGGCTCACGCGATCGGCGTCGCGGCGCAGGTCGGCGACGCTGTCGTGCTCGCGCAGTGCCGCGAGGACGGCGTCCGCGGCATCCGCACCGGCCGGCAGGGTGGCGGAGACCAGCCTGGCTCCGAGGCCGGCGCGCAGTTGCGCTGTCGGCGCATCGGCGACCACGCGGCCCCGATGCATGACGACGGTGCGATGGGCGAACTGCTCGGCCTCTTCGAGGTAGTGCGTGGCGAAGACGATCGTGCGGCCGGCCGCAGCATCCGAGCGCATGACATCCCAGAAGTGACGGCGGGCCGTCACGTCCATGCCGGCTGTGGGCTCGTCGAGGACGAGGATGTCGGGGTCGGCGACCAGTGCGAGAGCGAACTTGATGCGCTGCTGCTCGCCGCCGGAGCACTTCGCCACGCGGCGGCGGGCGAGACCGGTGAGATCGGCGCGCTCGAGCACCTCGGGCACGCGGGTCAGTGCCGCGCGGCCGTGCAGGGATGCGACCAGGCTCACGGTCTCACGGACGGTGAGGTCGGACAGCAGGCCACCGGTCTGGAGCACGGCGGCGATGGCACCGCGCGCCGTCGCCTGTTCCGGGCGCTCGCCGAGCACGCGGACGATGCCCTCGCTGGGATCGGACAGCCCCATGAGCATGTCGAGAGTGGTCGTCTTCCCGGCGCCGTTCGGGCCGAGCAGCGCGACGACCTCGCCGCGCGAGACCGTGAGGGTCACGTCGTCGACCGCCTGGACGCGCCTGGCACCGTGTCCGAAGTGGCGGCGGACCCCGGCGAGGTCGATGACCGCGCCGTCGGTCGTGCGGGTCGGCGCCGGCTGCGCCTGAGTGATCGTGTGCATGCTTCCAGCGTGGCCGCGCGGCCGAGCGGATGCCGGAGGGCGATGTCACGACCTCGACATGACGTGTGTCACGTCGAGGTCGGCTCAGTCGATGTCCTCGATGCCCTGCAGGCGCACCTGCTCGAGATCGAGCCGCGCGGAGAGGCGCCGCACCACGACGTCGTCGACGGTCCCGGCGCGTCGGAGGCCGAACAGCACCTCGCGCTTGTGATCCAGCAGCACCAGCTTCAGGCGGGAGTACTGATCGTGCCGCACGAGCGGCGAGCGCTGCATCACGTCGACGTCGGTCGATGTCGCCACCATCTGCAGGGTCACGCCGTCACGCCGCTCCGCTCCCGCGGCGCCTGCGGGGTCGGGTTCCCCGAGATCGTCCTGCGCTGCCGGACCGGGTGCGAGCGGATCGGGCGCCGCCAGCATGTCCTCCATCGCCCCGACTTCGGCATCGATCACCGCACGTTCTCTCGCCATCGCGCGGGCGTTCGCCAGCTCGAGAGCCTCGTAGCCGTCACGGCGGATCCGATCCCTGACGTCGTCGCTGATGCCGTGCTCGGCGGCGAGCACGTCCAGTGCCGACATCGCAGCACCCGAGATCGCGCGCTCGGCGAGCTCGTACTCCTCGTCCTCGGCGTGATCCGCGGGGAATCCGGCCCAGCGCACGATGGCGGGCAGGAGCGGCCCCTGCACGAGAAGACTGAGCAGGATCACACCCGCCGTGACGAAGATGATCTCGTTCCGGCCTTCGAGCGTCGCACCCGCCGATGTGGTCAGCGGAACGGACAGTGCGATCGCCAGGGACACGGCTCCTCGCATCCCGGCGACCGTGCTGACGAGCTGCGCTCTGGTGCGCAAGCCGCGTGGATGCACGGTCCCACCGCCCAGACGCTGGAACGGCACCGAGAGGAGCTGGAAGAGGAATCGCACGATCGACAGGGTCGCCCAGACCGCGAGGGTGATCAGCACGAGCCTGCCCACTTCGCGTAGGGAGGTCTGGTGCACGACCCACTGCACCTCGAGTCCGATGAGCACGAACAGGGCGCCGTTGAGCAGGAACACGCCGAACGGCCAGACCGCCTCGGCCTGCCTGCGCGAGGCTGCCGTGCTGATCTGCGGACTGATGTAGGCCGCGATCAGGCCGGCTACGACGACGGCGAGCACGCCGGAGGCGTGCATCATCTCGGCGATCAGGAAGGCGGTGAACGGCACCAGCAGCAACGCGACATTGATCGTGATCGTCGTCCGCACCCGCCGCAGCAGCAGCCAGGCTGCCGCGGCGACCGCGACGCCGGTCGCGATGCCCCCGATGTACGAGACGATGACCGTCCAGGTGACCGACAGCGGCGTCACCTGCCCGCCGACAGCGAGGGACACGGCGATGGCGTACAGGACGAGGGCCGTGCCGTCGTTGGTCAGGCTCTCCGCCTTCAGCTTCATGAAGCTGCGTCGCGGGAGCAGTCGCCCGAGGGCGGCCACGGCTGTCGCATCCGGTGGTGCGACGGCTGCTCCGAGAATGAGGGCGATCTCCCACGGCATCCCGAACAGCACGGCGATGCCAGCGACCGCGAAGGCCGAGGCGACCACGAGCAGAGTGCTCATGGGCAGGATGTAGCGGAAGTCGCGACGGATCGACCGCAACGAGGTGGTGAGGCTCTCCCAGAAGAGCATCACGGGCAGGAACAGCAGCAGCACGGTCTCCGGCGGGAGCTGCACTTCGCGCAGAGCGGGGACGAATCCCAGCAGCAGGCCGAACACCACCAGCAGGAGCGGCAGTGCAAGGCGCAATCTCGGCGCAAGCATCGTCCCCACCAGGATCGTCAGCCCGAGCAGGACCGTGATCTCGAGACCTTCCATATGACCCCACCACCTCTGCCGCCGCGTGGCTGTCCGCGAACGTGCTCAGGACACAGCGCCCGTGGACGTCAGGGTATTCCCTCGAACGATCCGGGACGAGGGGTCGGGGCCGTAGGGTCGTCATATGCCCGCGATCCGCAACATCAGTGTCGGTCTGTCCGTGAAGGACGGCCACGTCCTGGTCCTGTTCGGTCGGGACGAGTCGATCGGAATCGACTTCTACCGCGCGATCGGCGGCGGCATCGAATTCGGGGAACGTGCGGATGAAGCGCTGCGCCGAGAGTTCCTGGAGGAGCTGGGCGTCACTGTGGAGGATTCGCAGCTGCTGGCCGTGGCCGAGAACATCTTCACCTACGAGGGTTCGCCCGGACACGAGATCGCGCACATCTTCGCCGTCGATTGCGCATCGCTGGACGCGCTGCCGCTGGATGCCGAACTGCACGTCCTCGATGAAGGCTCGCCCGTGAGATGGGTGCCCATCGGCGGCCTGCGCGAGGGAGCGCGGCCGCTGTACCCCTCCGGCGCGACCGAAGCGCTGTTCGCCCTTGTCGGCGCGGCCGCATGACGACGCGCCGGCTGGTCCGTCCGCACGCCGAGATCGCCTTCGAGGACTCCGGCGGGGGCGGTCTTCCGGTCGTGCTGTGTCATGGCGCGGGGATGGATCGGACCATGTTCGCTGCCCAGGCGGCGGCGCTCACGGATGCGGGTTTCCGCGTCATCGCGTGGGACCTTCCGGGTCATGGCGAATCGACGCTCACCGCGGCATCCCGCTTCGCGGCATCCGATGCGCTCGACGATCTGTCCGCGCTGCTGGACGAGTGCCGGGTGGATCGGGCGGTGCTCGTGGGGCATTCTCTCGGCGGCAACCTCGTTCAGGCGTTCGTGCGCGCGAATCCGCACCGCACCGCGGGCCTCATCGTGATCGACTCGACCTGGAACGCTGGTCCGCTCGCGTGGTGGGAACGGCTCGCGCTGCGCCTGGCGGCACCGTCGCTGGCGTTGGTGCCCGCGCAACGGCTCCCTGGTCTGATGGCTCGGGCCTCGGCCGTGACTGCGGACGCGATCGCACGGACCGAGGCGACGTTCGCCCGGATGCCCAAGCCCGTGTTCCTGGATGTCTGGCGCGCCACCGTGTCGTTCGTGGATCCCGACCCCGCGTATCGCACGCCGGTTCCGCTCGCGCTCGTGCGCGGCGCGCTGGATCGCACGGGGAACATCGCGAGTGCGATGCCCCACTGGGCGAAGGCGGAAGGCGTCACGGAGCATGTCGTTCCGGATGCCGGACACATCGTCACGTGGGATGCGCCGGACGCGACGTCACGGGTGCTGGTCGGGATTCTCGAGGAGTGGGGGTCGGCGGCCCGCGACGGCTCATGACGTGCCGTGACGAGCCGCCGCGGCGTCACCGTGTCGCGGGTGCGCCGTGCCTGCGGCGTGCGAATCGAGTCGCGCCGATGATGACCAGGGCGGTCGTCACCAGCATCCCGGCGACCCAGATCGGCGCGGTCGGAACCCGCCAGCCGGCCAGCGCGATCGCTCCGAGCACGGGCCCCGCCGCGGCACCGATGTTCAGTGCGGCTGTGGCGTAGGAACCGCCCATGGACGGTGCATCTGCGGCGGCGTACAGCACCCGCGTGATCAGAGTGCTGCCGACGCCGAACGACAGCATCCCCTGCACGAAGACCATCACGATCAGCGGCACCGGACAGGCGGCCGTCGACGCCAGGACGACCCAGCCGACCAGGAGCAGCGGTCCCCCGACCGCCAGCACGAGACCGGGCCGACGATCCGACAGCCGTCCGGCGATGGTGACGCCGAGGAACGACCCGCCGCCGAACATCACCAGGACGACGGGGACCCACACCTCGGGCAGCCCTGCGGTCTCGGTCACGACGGGTGCCAGGAAGGTCAGGACCGCGAACGTCGCGGCGTTGATCATGGCGCCGAGCGTCATCGCGAGGATGAGCCGCGGCGAGGCCAGTACGCCGAGCTCGGCGCGGAGGGTCGGCGTGCCGTCGCCGTGCGCTCGGCGCTCGTTCGGGATGCCGAGGATGACCCCGAGCGCGGCGGGAATGCACAGCAGCGCGATCGCCCAGAACGTCGCGCGCCAGCCCAGCGCCCCACCGATGAGCGCGCCGGCCGGGACGCCGGCGACGGTGGCGATCGTCGTGCCGGCGAGCAGGACGGACAACGCGCGTCCTTTCCGCTCTGGCGCCACGAGCGCGGTCGCCGTGCTCAGCGCGACCGCCAGGAAACCGGCGGTCGCCACGGCACTGAGCACGCGGGTGACGAGCAGCACGGAGAAGTCCGGCGTCAGGGCGCCGATCGCATGGCATCCGGCGAAAGCGAGCAGGCACCCGAGCAGGGTGAGCCGCGGTGGCCAACGGCGTGCGAAAGCAGCCATGAGCGGCGCACCGACGACCATGCCGACGGCGAACGCGGAGGTCAGCAGCCCCGCGACGCCGATCGTGACGTCGAGGTCGGCTGCTGCTGCGGGGATGAGTCCCGCGAGCATGAATTCCGAGGTGCCCATGACGAAGACCGCCAGGGCGAGCAGATAGAGGGGAAAAGGCATCGAATACTCCGAGGTGAGAGATCAAGAAAGGGCTCTTCTCGTCACCACGGCCAGCGGCCGGAGTACGCCGGATCGCGCCCGCGCAGAAGGCGGGCGTCGTGGTCAGCGGATCATGGGGCTGGCGGTGAGAACGACAGCCCCTGACCTGTCTGCTTCAGGACTCGGCATGACACAGAACGTTACAGCACGAGCCCGGCGTCGGAAGTTATCCACAGATCATCTGTTCGATGGTTGGGTGTCGGTGGTGGGGTGTTCAATAGTAGTTATGAACAGCACCGCGGCGGTTCTCGATCGGGTCGTTTCCGACCTCGATCGCACGATCGAGTCCGCGGTGCGCTCGGCGGGTCTGGATGGGATGTCGGATGCCGAGAAGCTGGAGGTTCTCCGGCTCGCGGGTGAGGCGCAGCGGCGGTTGGATGCGCTGGTGACCGAGACGGCCGCGTGTGTTGATGGGCGTCCGGCCGGTTCGGGGGTGCCGACGTTTCCGGCGGTGTTCGGATGCCGGAACATGAACGAACTCCTCCAGCGTGTGCTGCGGGTGGACGCGGCAGGGGCCTCGAGGGTGGTGAAGGCCGCCGGTGCGGTGCACCGGGATGTGGAGATCACCACCGGCGCCCGGTTGCCGGCACAATGGCCCGGGTTGCGGGAGGCGCTGCTGGACGGGGTGGTCGGGATCGCCGGACTGCTCGCCGCGATCGACCCCATCGACCGCACCCGCGGGCGGATCAGCGGGCAGGACCAGCTGCGGGCCGATGCCGCGCTGGCGGACTGTGCGCGCGGGATCGACGGCGCGGGTCTCGGGGACGCGGATGACGCAACCGACTCGGCGGACACGGCGGAGGCGGGGCCGGCGGCGACGCCGGATGACCTGCGGCAGTACGCGCAGCTGATCGCCACGTATCTGGACCCGGACGGGCGGGCACCGTCCGAGGCGCAGGCCGCGCTGAACCGGTCTCTGACGTTCGGGCGGCTCCGCGACGGCGTCTACCCGATCCGCGGGGCCCTGCTGCCCGAAGTGTTCGCGCAACTGAAACTCATCATCGACGCCCAGACCAACCCCAAAACGGCGGGACCGGCGGACTTGGGCGTCGCGTTCACCGACAGCACCGGAAGCGCCAGCGGCAACGACCGCGCAGGCAGCGGCAGTGCGGTCGTGCGCGACGAAGCGGATGATGGCCTGTTGGCCGGGTGCGGATCGGCGGAGGACCCGTTCAACACCGACCCCCGCAACGTGATCGACACCCGCACAAGGCCCCAGAAACAACACGACGCCCTCGCCACAGCCCTCGGCATCGCCGCCCGCCACCACGACATGCCCACCCTCGGCGGCGCCGCACCCACCCTCGTCGTCCAGATCGACGCGTCCGACTTCGCCACCGGCACCGGATGGGCGCACATCGCCGGCGTCGACACCCCCGTCTCCACCTCCGTCGCCGCCCACCTCGCCTGCCATGCCATGATCCAACGCGTCCTGATCGACGAAGGCCGCATCATCGGCATCACCACCACCGACCGCATCTTCAACGCCTACCAACGCCGCGCCATCATCCTGCGCGACAAAGAATGCCTCATCCCCGGCTGCCACGTCCCCGCCACCTGGTGCGAAATCCACCACGTCATCGAACACTCCCACGGCGGCCCCACCAGCACCAGCAACGGCGTCCCCCTCTGCTACTGGCACCACCGCACCATCGACCACTCCGGATGGCACATCCGCATGGTCGACGGCAAACCCCAAATCCAAGGCCCCTCCTGGTGGGACCCCCAACAAAAATGGCGCACCCCACGCCCCCTCCTCCCCCAATGGGTCGGCGGATAACACATGGCGCGCGGGGAAGCCAACCCCGCCATGGCGCGCGTGACGAGGTGCCGAGGCAGCTTCAGGTGCACGAAACCTGTTCATCGTCGTGCTTCGGCCTGACGCCTCGATTTCCCCGGCCGAAAGCCCCGGACGGTCCATTTCGGCGCATCAGATATCGGCAGGATGCTTCGGTGGCACCGCCGCCAGCCGTAGTCGACCGATTCGGCAGGCGAGTCATCGACGTCGAGCGGGAGTGCCGATCGGCGTTGCTATGAGTCGATCCACATGGTGGCGTTCACGTCAGCCATTCGCCTCAGGGCGTCGGCCGAGACCGTCTCTGCGCCTCGACCGAAGGTCAGATACAGCCGAACGAACACGTGGGGATCGTGAAACATCGAACGAGGAACGTGCTCCACAAGGTCGAGCATTCCGTTTATTGCGGCGTCAAGCCGATCCGCCCGATTCTCCGCTTCGAGTTCTTCGAACGTCTCCGTTCCAAGGTCATAGAAGAACTCACCATCCGGGGTCCGGGACTCACGCAAGTACCTGACCAGCCCGTCGATGGGTCTTGCGGCGATAACCGTGAAGCTGACGACCACGAAGCCAACGTCGTCTGCGTCAACATCAGAACTCGGAGTCACGCCGCGAGTCTTGCACACCTGCCCGGCTCACCCCGGCTGTGAGACGTCGGGTGATGGGCGCGGTCTGCGGCGGCGCCCACCGCCCGAGCTCGTCGACACCCCTCCTGCGATGGACGAGCATCGCTACTGGTCGCCGACAGAAACGTGTACATGGGCGCGCTGGCCCTGGCGTCCGACGAGGCTGAGGTATTCGACCGGTCCGGCGCTGGTGGCCCCGAACCAGTGGGGTGTGCGGGTGTCGAACTCGGCCGCCTGGCCGGCTTCCAAGAGCAGGTCTTGATCGCCGAGCACCAGACGGAGAGTGCCGTTCAGCACGTAGGCCCAGTCGAACCCTTCATGGGAGCGAAGGTCTGGAGTCGCACCGTCGCGGCCCGTGGGGAGAACGAACTTGTATGCCTGGACGCCCCCGGGCCGGCGTGTGAGCGGGATGATGATCGACCCATCGGCACATGACATGGGTCGGAGATCAATTCTGGGGTTGGCCGTGCGAGGCGCGTCGACGAGGGAGTCGAGGGTGACGCCGTAGTAGCGAGCCAACGGCAGCAACTGCTCCAGAGTCGGCCGCCGCAGCCCTGCCTCCAGTCGGGACAGGGTGCTTGTGGAGATCCCGGTCTCCTCAGCAAGCGTGGTGAGGGTGATGTCGCGGCGCAGCCGAAGGTGTTTCAGGCGTGGACCCACCGTGTCGAGGGTCTGATCGGAGTGCTCGCTCATGTCTCCAGTTTGCCATTCGGCAAGAAAGATTGCCAGTCGTGCTTGCTTGCGTGATCCTTGTATGGACATCACGGACGAGCGGGAGGACAGCGCAATGAACGAGTTCGACAAGGACTACTGGGAGGACCAATGGGGCGACGCCACCTCCGGCCGCGAACGCCAGCTTCCCGTCAACCCGTATCTGACAGCGGAGGCCGCGCACCTGCCCGTCGGCACGGCGCTGGATGCCGGATGCGGAACCGGGACCGAAGCGCTGTGGCTGGCCGAGCAAGGCTGGGAGGTCACGGCTGCCGATATCTCCTCGACCGCACTGGCGGAGGCGAAATCTCGTGCTGTTACCTCTGGTGTGGGCGAGCGCGTCGACTGGGTGGAGGCCGACCTGTCGCGGTGGCAGCCGGGACGGACGTGGGATTTCGTGGTCACCAACTACGCCCACGCGCAGATCAGGCAGCTCCCGCTCTACCGTCGTATCGCCTCCTGGGTCGCCCCCGGCGGAACGCTCCTGATCGTGGGACACCTCCACAGCCATCATCCCGACGCTCACCACGGGCACGACCATCCCGAAGGAGCGACAGCGACGCTCGAGGGGATCACGAACCTGTTCGACTCTCCGGAATGGCGGATCGACTCCGCCTATGAGCAAGTGCGCACCGTCCACCCCGGCGGTTCCCCGATGCGATTGCGTGACGTGATCGTCCGCATCCACCGACTTACCTGACTCGCCTCCCCCTACCCGCGCCCAGGTCCTTCGACCTCGGCGTTGCTTTGGCCTGCCTGCGATCAGCGCCAGGCAGAACAGCTCCTGAAAGGAAACACGTCCACTATGACCTCCACCACTCACGCCGGTGCAGAACACGCCTCTCCAGTCATCGACGATCCACGACGCAGACGGGCCATCCTATGGGCCGTCTGCATCGCCTTGATGGCCGTCGTCGCCTCAGTCAGCGGCCTCAACGTCGCTCAGCCGCAGCTGGCGACGACCTTCGATGCCTCCCAGGGGCAGGTGCTGTGGATCATCAACACCTACACCCTCACCCTCGCGGCGCTCCTCCTCCCCCTGGGAGCACTGGGCGACCGGCTCGGTCGCAAGCCGGTGCTCATCGTGGGGCTGGCGGTGTTCGGGATCGCGAACATCGCCGCCGCCATGGCCCCGGTCATGGAGGTCATGATCGTCGCGCGCATGCTCAGCGGCATCGGTGCGGCACTGATCATGCCCGTCACTCTGTCGGTGATCACCTCGTCGTTCCCCGACAAGGAGCGATCCAGGGCGATCGGGTTGTGGAGCGCAGTCGCCGGAGGCGGCGGCATCCTGGGGATGTACCTCTCCGCCCTGCTGGTCGATATCGCGTCCTGGCGCTGGCTGTTCGCGCTCCCCATCGTGCTCACGGTCGCGGCACTGATGATCGGTGCTCGCGCAGTTCCCAACTCCCGCGACAAAACTCCCGGCCGGTTCGATGCCCTGGGGGCGCTGACCTCGATCATCGCGACCGTCGGTTTCACCTTCGCCCTGCACGAAGCACCGTCACTCGGTTGGGCCGACCCGATCGTACTTATCCCACTCATCGCAGCAGCACTCGCTACCACCGGATTCATCCTGTGGGAACTGCGCATCCCGCACCCGCTGCTGGACATCCGGCACTTCCGCACCAGAAGCCTCTCCTCGGGCACCACGGTCTTGCTCGTGTGGTTCGGCGTCCTGGGCGGAGTGTCCCTGGTGCTGTATCCGTTCTTCCAGGTCGTCCTCGGATGGAGCGGACTGCTCTCCACACTCGGCATGATGCCCATGGCATTGCTGATGATGCTCGCCTCCGGTCTCGCCCCTCGTCTGACGGCACGCATCGGAGCCAGGGCATCCATGGTCATCGGACTCGCCATCGCCACCGCAGGACTCGCACTCATGGCCGCGTTCGTGTCCGCCGACGGCGGATACCTCAGCGTGCTCCCCGGACTCATCGCGATGGGGCTGGGCGCTGGCCTGGCGATGACGCCCTCCACTGAAGCGATCACCTCATCGCTTCCTCGCGAGCAGCAGGGCGTCGCCTCAGCCCTGAACGACCTCTCCCGAGAGCTCGGAGCAGCCCTGGGCATCGCGTTGCTGGGCGGTGTGCTGGTGGCCGGATACCAGAGCGCGATCGCCGGACGCCTTTCAGGTGTGCCCGAAGAATTCGCGGCGACAGCACGTGAAGGCATCGCCAACGCCACGGCGATCAGCCAGAGCGCCGGGGTTCACGCGCAGCAGATTCTCGCCGCCGCGAACGACGCTTTCATCGCCGGATGGCAGCAAGCAATGTGGGTCGGCGTCGCGGTCATGGCCGTCCTCGTGATCTTCGTGCTCTTCCGCGGCCCCGACTCCTCCACGCCTACAGAGTCGAACGAAGCCGATGACAACGCCCCGAACCGCTCTGATGTCCTCAGCGTTCGACGTGAAGGTTGAGGGTCCTCGCCAGCGAAGGTTCCTCCGCTCACGCCCCCACAACCGGGACGCGCGCACGTTCTTCGAAGCAGAGGGCTTCGCGCCCACTCAACGTGGTTTTCGAGCGACGGCTTCTCTGACTGCCAGCAGCGGGATCGGCTCGCCTGGCCGGACTGCGGCATCCGATTCTGCGGAAGAGATGGTAGAAACCAATCGAATTCGGTGAGTCGTTTTGCCAGGCTGGGGATATGAATCACACGCTCCTCCGCGCGCTTGAAGAATCGCTCCTGACTCCAGCGGTGCGGACCGACCGCGAGCGCTTGCTGACTCTCCTGCACGAAGATTTCACCGAGGTGGGTCGTTCTGGCCGTCGTTGGACGCGAGCTGAGATCGTGAAGTCACTGGCGGACGAGGGAGAACGATCGACCCCGACCACTGACGAGTGGAGCTTCAGTGAGCTCAGTCCGAATCTGACGTTACTGACCTACCGCATATGCGACCCGGGGACCGGCAGCCGGCACACATCCATCTGGGACACCACGGGCGACGCCCCTCGCATGAGATTCCACCAGGGCACCCCGATCGTCAACCGCTGACGCGCGTCAGAAACACCATGCAGGCGTTCTCGGCTGAGCATCACGTGTCCACGGCGGACGTTCGTAACGTCCTGTCGGTCAGCACGACGAGAGACGCGACCAGTGCGATGACTCCCGACATCGCGAGCGTCGGGCCCGCTCCGACGGCGGCGACGGCGAGCCCGATCAATGGGTTCACGATGAGTTGCGGTGCTTGTTGAACCAGGATGAGCAGGCTTTGAAATCTTGAAAGCATCGTGGGCGGCGCGAGCAGAATGTAAGTCGGGAAGACGTGGGCTGTGAAGACGACGACGCCGATGCCGATGAGAGTGGTGCTTGCCACCGCGAGCAGAGAGCTGGCCGATACTGCAAGAAGCCCGAGACCGGCCGCGACGATCATCGGGCCGGCGGCCATCGGGCGCCATGCCTTGGACACGGTGCCGCGCCACGCGAACCATGCGCCGCTCAGCAGGCCGCCTGCAATCCAACCGGCCTCGATCAGGCCGGCTTCCGCCGCCGTCCAGCCCCGTTCGCGGGCGGCCAACGGGATGCCGAGCAGGACTGCAGGGATGACTGCGCCCGCGACGATCGCGACGCACAACAACAGGGCCGATACACCACGGGTGGTGCGGGCGGTGGCGATTCCGCTGACCATGCCCCTGAACGTGACGGCTTCTGCCACCGGCGCCTGCTTCAGGGGCGGATGGACCAGCAGGAGCGCGACCAGCATGATGACGCAACCCAGCACGTCGATCAGTGCGACTCCGCTCAACGCAATCATGCCGATGAGAAGTCCGCCCAATGGTGGTGCGATGGTCCGTGCGAGCTGGCTGGCCATTCCCGCTCGCGCCATGGCAGCGCCGAGCACACTGCTGTCCGCAACGAAGAGCCGGGGAAAGACACCAACCGCAGGGCGATGGAACGCCGCAACTGTACCGATCAGTGCCGCGGTGACCATCAGTAGCACCGGTGGCGTTCCCCACGCCGCCACGGCTGCCGCGAGACCGCCGCTCACGATCATCAGTGCCGACGTGCCGAAGATCATGACACGGCTCGCCCCGAATCTGTCAGCAACCGCTCCGCCGAGAAGTCCGAGAGCGACCGAAGGCGCCACGGTCAGCGTGAGCACCCAGGAAGCGACCTGCGGACCATGACCGGAAGCGATCCAGGTCAGGCCGAAAGCGAGGACGCCGGAGCCGAGTTCAGAGCCGACCGACGTGGCGACCCAGGCATTGAATCCCCTCGGAATCTGCGGCCGGCTCATACAGCTCGGGGCATCATCAGCGCTATGAAGTCCGGCTGCGCTGGCGCACGCCACACCAGCGGCTGGCCGGGTACTGAAACATCGCACGAGAGCTCGTCACCGACTGCAGCCTCAGCGATGCGCAGCACCGCTGAGGCCGACAATTCGAGCGACGAGAATGTGCCGATGCCGTGCCCCGAAACGACACGATCGCCAATTGTGAGGCGGCCCGAGCATTCCCCGCAGGCGAGGAGAACACCCTGAGTGTCGCGCTCGGCGGCGAGCTGCAGCACATCATCTCGCGCGAACAGCACTCTGCCGCGTGCGGGCTCGATTGCGTCGATGATCTGACGCACGTCGGGAAAACGGTCCGGCTCCTGAGCCAACGCAATCTCTTCGCCTCGATCGTCACGAAACCAGGCGCGCGATTCCCGTCGCTGCTCTTCTCGACCAACCGGGAGCTCGACGGTCAGCTCGACTTGTCGCCGCTCCCGCAGCCAGGCGAGCACAGCAGATGTAGTCAGGTGAACTCTCGCAGGAGGTCCGTCGACGCTTGCGGGGAGATTCATCCGCGCGAGCAGGACATAGCGATCTGTCGCGATGATCCCCGCCGAGTCCGATCGTACTTCTATGAGAACACCATCGAGGCCGGATTCCGTGGCGCTGGCCCCCGTGACAGGACCCAACTGCCCCAGTGCGGCCGAGAGCACAGCCGCGTCGAAACGCACCGAAGAGCGATACTGCGGGTTGCGAACATGATGGGCACGCAAGCTCGACTTCACGTCACTCACCAGCGCCTCGATCGATGCCGAACGCGACTCAACTTCGGCGAGCCAATCGTCCAAGACGACCTCCGCCTCGGCGCTGTCGCTCTCGAACACCGACCGGATGCGTTCGAGCCGCAGCCCCGCATCCCTCAGCCGACGAATCCAGATCGCACGCTGCTGCTGGTCAATCCCGTAATAGCGGTATCCCGTCCGTTCTTCCACCGCGGCTGGAGCAATGAGACCACTCTCGCCGTATTGACGCAGAGCACTCGGGCTGAGCCCGACCGCACGCGAAAACATGCTGATCGTCTGCAGCCGTTGTCGCTCGGTCACGCCCAGCCGGCTTTCCGAGGGCTCCTGGAACTGGACCATGGAACAATGATCGACTCTCACCCCGCCTGAAGGTCAAGAATCTGCGTCGACGCAGCAATCGGACCGCACTACCCCGCCACGGCGCGGTTGTGCTCCAGCGCCGCTGCGACCCAGAACGCCAGGCCGTCATCGCCCTCTATGGCGGCAGGGGCGACATCGATCCAGCCAGGCCCCATGTCGCGACCCGCTCCCATCTCGGCCTGTGTGGCGCCCGGATTCGTGAGCAGGTCCTCGTGCCGATCCGCAGCGACCCGCACCAGCAGCGCCCCATCCCGCTGCGCGGCGACGATCATCTTCTCGTTCACCATGATCGATCTGCCGCCGAACATCGACACTTCGCGCACGCTGGGCTCCGCGACGAGCAGGCTGCGGAGGCGTCCGACCAACGCAGCCTGCTCCGCCGTCTCGGCACTCACGACGCTCGTCCGCCCCGGGTCAGCTCTGAGCCGCGGCCGAGTAGTCGGGCAGTTCCTGCAGCGTCCACGTGTTGCCGTCCGGGTCGTCGAAGGTGACGAACCTCCCCCACGCCTGCTCGTCGACACCGCTCGCCTCGACACCCGCATCGCGCAGCTGCGCCAGCGCGGCATCCGCATCCGGGACGACGACCTGGATCGAGTTCTGCTGCCCCGGCTCCATGCTGTCGCCGAGACCGGTGCCGAAGGCGATCGAGCAGGCGGAACCCGGCGGGGTCATCTGGACGAAACGGAGTTCCTCGTTCACTCTCTGATCGTGGTCGGCGTTGAAGCCGATCTTGACGTAGAAGTCCTTCGCGCGGTCGACGTCTGTCACCGGCACGAAGATCAGCTCGATCTTCCAATCCATAGCGCACACCTCCACGGCGAGACCGTCCCGCCCGACTCCAAGCTAGGCCCGGCCTCCGACATCCACCAGCCCGATGTGGCTCACGATGCCGGCAGGAACACACCGCTCAAGAAGGCGTCCAATTCCCCCACGCCGTCCAGCGGCAGGATCGCCGCGACGTACTGATCCGGCCGCACCAGCACGACGACACCGTCGCGCGACAGATCGCGCGCCTCGAAGACATCCGTCGCCGTCCATTTCGACGGCCCCGCCGCGTAGACCTTCTCCCAGTCGGTCAGCCCGAGCGGCCCGGTCTTCGGCTGGAACAGCGCAGGCACCGACGGGAAATCCACCTCCTCGAACGGCTGCTGATACACGGCCTTGACGTCGAAGAGGGCGTCGACATCGGCATCCGACGGGGTGAAGCGGGCGAACACCTCCGACGCCATTGCGGCCCACGAAACCAGCGCGGAGGCATCCCGACCCCCGAAGGCGTACACCCGCCAGCGTCCATCCGCCCTGGCGTGGTGGCCGAGGTGCACGACGTTGCCGTCGCAGACCCGCACGACCTCGGCGGATCTGAACCGCTTGCCGAGCGGGAACCCGGCCGCGAGTGCCTGGTGCGCATCCGAACCCACGAGAATCGACGGACTGTACTGCGTCATGAACCCGGACGGGAACTCCGCGGTCGCGAGGTAATAGGTGGCGAGGTCATTCGGATCCGAGATCTCCTCGGGCTTGCGCGCCATCAGCGAGGACCACTCACGATCGAAATCGATCAGCTGCTGCGCGACCGGCCGCCGCTCCGCGCCGTACGTCGCCAGCAGCGACTCCGGCGAGCGCCCCGTGATCACGGCACCGAGCTTCCAGCCCAGGTTGAAGCCGTCCTGCATCGACACGTTCATGCCCTGACCGGCCTTGGCGCTGTGCGTGTGGCACGCGTCACCCGTGAGGAAGACGCGCGGCGTGCGTCCCGACCCGTCGATCACGTCGTCGAAGCCGTCGGTCACGCGGTGTCCGACCTCGTACACGCTGTGCCAGGCGACCTCTTTCACGTCGATCGAATACGGATGCAGGATCGCATTGGCCTTCTCGATGATCGCCTCGATCGGCGTCTGACGCACGCGATGCTCGTCGTTCTCCGGAACCTCGCCGAGATCGATGTACATCCGGCTGAGGTACCCGCCCTCGCGCGGGATGTGCAGGATGTTCCCCGCCTCGGCGTTGATCGCGCACTTCGTGCGCCAATCGGGGAAGTCCGTGTTCACGAGCACGTCCATCACGCCCCACGCGTGCGCCGAGATCCCGCCGACGTGCGTGCGCCCGATCGCCTCGCGCACGCCGCTGCGTGCGCCGTCGCAGCCCACCACGAACTTCGCCCGCACGGTGCGCTCGCCGAAGGCTCCTCGCACCCTGACCTCGACAGGGAACTCGCCCTCCTCGTGCACGGTCAGCCCCAGGAACTCGACACCGTAGTCCGGCACGATCCGCGCCGGTCCGTGCGCCGCCGCCTCGGCGAAGTAATCCAGCACGCGCGCCTGGTTCACGATCAGGTGCGGGAACTCGCAGATGTCGTATGCGTAGTCGGCTGTCCGCGTGGTCCGTCGGATGTTCGCAGGGGTCTCGGGGTCCGGCCCCCAGAAGTTCATCCACCCGATGTTGTACGCCTCGGCGATGATCCGCTCCGCGAATCCGAACGCCTGGAACGTCTCGACGCTGCGCGGTTGGATGCCGTCCGCCTGACCGAGTTCGAGCCGTCCTGTGCGCTTCTCGATGATGCGCGTCGTGACCCCTGGGAACTGCGACATCTGCGCGGCCAGCAGCATCCCCGCGGGTCCTGATCCGACGATGAGCACGTCGACCTCGTCGGGGAGATCGCTCGGCCGCTCGAGGCCCGAGCCGGATGCCGGCAGCACCCGCGGATCCTGCGAGACGTAGCCGTGGTGATGGAACTGCATCGTGTCCTCCTCGGACGACGGTGTCGAGGTGTGCCCGGTACCTTGCGGAACGAGGCCGGCGTGTTCTATATTCGAACGCACCGTTCTACTATTGAACAGATCGTATACGAAGCGGATGCCGGCGTACAAGCCTGCCCCGAACGACAGGACCACCATGGCCAGCACTCCGACGCAGGCGCCCGCCTCGCAGACGCTCAGCCGCGGCATCCGCATCCTCGAAGTGCTTGCGGACGCCCGCGAACCGCTCACGATCGACGACATCGCCGCACGCCTGGGAGTGCACCGCTCGGTCGCGTACCGACTGCTGCGCACGCTCGAGGAGCACGGACTCGTCACCCGGGACTCCGGCGGTCGCGTGCAGCTCGGCGCGGGGCTGGCAGCGCTGGCCGCCGGCGTCGCCCACGACCTGCAGGCCGAGGCACTCCCCGAGCTCACCGCCGTGGCGAACGAGCTCGGGGCGACATGCTTTCTCGCCGTGCTCGACCACGATGAGTGCGTGACGCTGGTCAGCGTCGAGCCGCGCCACACGGTCAATCCGGTCGCGCAACGCCCCGGCACACGGCATCCCGTCACACGTGGCGCACCGGGGAAGGCGATTCTCGCGCAACTGGGCGATGCAGCGAGGACTCTGCTGCCCGCTGAACTCGTCGACGAGACGGCAGCCGTCGCCGCGCGCGGCTACGCCACCAGCCATGATGAGGTGATCCCGACGCTGCGCTCGGTCGCCGTCCCGCTGACCGTCCGCGGGCGAGGGCCGGCCGCGATCGCCGTCGTGTTCGTCGCCAGCAGTCACGACGACGACGCCATCGCCGCCCGGCTGACGCATTCGGCCGACGCCGTACGCGAAGCGCTCGGCGGCTGACCCGGCATCCGACCCGCGGGTCGGCGAGGTCAGCTCGCCGGTGAGTACTCCGTGACCAACCGGATGTCGTAAGACGCGACCCGCTGCGGAACGCCATCGAACGCCGCGGCCCGCGCGTCCGAAGCCATGTAATCGGCCTCGCGCGCCAGGAACGCCTCTGCGTCGCCCTCGGCGCTGACCGCCCAGACGAACTCGTTCGTCTCGCGAAGGCCGTACGCGAACTCGATCGTGAATCCGGCCGCGGGGCGCACCTGCGGCATCCATTGCTCCCACCAGTCGACGAACGCGTCGTATTCTCCGTCGACGAGCACGTAACGGCGCAGCTGAGTGGTCTTCATGCGTTCATCCTGGCAGACGGCCGCGCGGCGCGCGGCTCCCGCCTCACGCCTTCGCGACCCCGTAGATCGGGCTGACTGCCTGCTCGGCCTCGTGGTCAGGGCCGAGCGGGATGCCGCTGCGATCGCGCAGCAGCAAGGTCGCGACGAGTCCGATCAGCGTCATCCCTGCGAGGTACCACGTGACCGCGTCGGTCGAGCCGGTGGCGGCCACGAGCGCCGTCGCGATGGTCGGTGCGAAAGCGCCGCCCGCGATCGCACCGATGGCGTACGAGATCGATACGCCCGAGAACCGGATGCTGGCGGGGAACAGCTCCGTGTACAGCGCCGCCTGCGGGCCGTAGGTGAACCCGAGCCCGATCGTGAGAACGGCGAGCGCTGTGAACAGCAGCCAGATGTTCCCCGTGTTCACCAGCGGGAAGAGCAGGATCACGCCGCCGAGCTGGAGGATCCAGCCGATGATGTAGGTGCTGCGGCGACCGATGCGATCCGAGACCCAACCCGCGAGCAGTGTGGTGAGCAGCCACGTCACGGCCGAACCGGTGACCGCCCAGAGCACGAGTCCGCGGTCGAGGCCGAGCGGACCATCGGGGTTCGTCGAGTAGTTCTGGATGTAGCCGCCGGTGGTCATGTACCCGACCGCGTTGTTGCCGGCGAACACGAGCGCGGCGATGATCACGAGCAGCAGGTGCTTGCGGAACAGTTGCACGATCGGCATCTGGGCCTTCTCCTTGCGCTCGGCGAGCTCCGTGAAAACGGGGCTCTCCTCGACGCGCCGACGGACGTAGTAGCCGACGAGGATCAGGACGACGCTGAGCAGGAACGGGATGCGCCAGCCCCATGCGAGGAACTGGTCGCCGGGGGCGACTGCGGTCATGATCGCCATCACACCGGACGCCAGCAGCAGGCCGAGCGGAACACCGATCTGCGGCGAGGCGCCGAAGATCCCGCGCCGCGTCCTCGGTGCGTGCTCGACAGCCATCAGCACGGCGCCACCCCATTCGCCGCCGGCTGACAGCCCCTGCAGGATGCGCAGCAGCACCAGCAGGATCGGAGCCGCCACCCCGATCGCCTCAGCCGTGGGCAGCACACCGATCAACGCGGTCGCCGCCCCCATCAGGATGAGCGTCCACATGAGCACGGTCTTGCGCCCGTACTTGTCGCCGAAGTGTCCGGCGAGGAAGGCGCCGAGCGGCCGGAACAGGAAACTGATCCCGACGGTCGCGAACCCCAGGAGCAGGCTGTTCGCCCCGAGCGCGGAGAAGAACAGTTCGTTGAAGACGAGCGCCACGGCGGTCGAATAGATGAAGAAGTCGTACCACTCGACGGTGGTGCCGACCACGGTCGCGAACACGACCCGTCGCCGGTCGGCGGAGGTCGCGATGGTGCCGGTCGGCGTGAAGCCGGGGTGATCAGTCATTGATGCTCCTTGGTCGACGTCGTCGTCTGAAGGTCGGGTGGATGATTGCTTGCCACCCGGCACGGCGATGAT
This sequence comes from Microbacterium sp. M, assembly GCF_045181065.1. Lineage (GTDB taxonomy): Bacteria > Actinomycetota > Actinomycetes > Actinomycetales > Microbacteriaceae > Microbacterium. The sequence continues at coordinate 2,793,040 of NZ_CP173721.1, forward strand.
ATACGATTTCGAATATGTCGCACAAGAGCGGCCGCAACGACGCAAGGAGGCGCCCCGTGACGGACCAGATCGCCCGCCCCGGCAAGATCATCGCGATCCACCTCAGCTATGCGTCCCGCGCCGAACAGCGCGGACGTCGCCCCGCTCACCCCTCGTACTTCTTCAAGCCGGCGAGCTCCGTCGCGGCATCCGGCGGCACGGTCGAGCGACCGGCCGGCACGGAGCTGCTCGCCTTCGAGGGCGAGATCGCCCTGATCATCGGCGAGCCGGCCCGACGGGTGAGCCTTGCGGATGCCTGGGCTCACGTCGCGTGGATCACCGCTGCCAACGATCTCGGACTCTACGACCTGCGCGCGAACGACAAGGGATCGAACGTGCGCTCGAAGGGCGGCGACGGCTACACGCCACTGGGCCCGCAGTTCATCGACGCCCGCACGGTCGACCCGTCCGCGCTGCGTGTGCGCGCCTGGGTCAACGGCGAGCTCCGACAGGACGACACGACGGCCGGGCTCCTCTTCCCGCTCCCCCAGCTGGTCGCGGATCTCTCGCAGCACTTCACGCTCGAGACCGGCGACGTCATCCTCACCGGCACGCCGGCCGGCTCGAGCGTCATCGTCCCCGGCGACGTCGTCGAGATCGAGGTGGATGCTGCTGGTGCCACGTCCGGCCGGCTCATCACGACCGTCGTACAGGGCGAGGTGCCGTTCGATCCCGCGCTCGGCTCGCTTCCGGCCGTCGACGATCTGCAGCGTGCTGAGGCGTGGGGCTCACGCGAGGCGGCAGGCCTCCCCGACGCCGCACCCGGCCTGCCCGCTGCGCTCCGCGCCAAGCTCGAAGCCGCCCCCACCGCCGGGCTCTCATCGCAGTTGCGCAAGCGCGGCATCACGGCCTGCTTCATCGACGGCGTCACTGCGAACATCGCCGGCACCAGGATCGTCGGCACGGCGAAGACACTGCGGTTCGTGCCGTTCCGCGAGGACCTGTTCGCCTCTCACGGCGGCGGCTACAACGCGCAGAAGCGCGCGTTCGACGCCGTGGGCGAAGGCGAGGTCATCGTGATCGAGGCCCGCGGAGACGACAGCACCGGAACGCTCGGCGACATCCTTGCCCTGCGCGCCCAGACGCGGGGTGCCGCCGGCGTCGTCACCGATGGGGGTGTCCGCGACTTCGACGCGGTCGCTTCGACCGGCTTCCCGGTGTTCTCGCGCGGCGCGCACCCGTCGGTCCTCGGACGCCGGCACGTCCCATGGGACGTCGACGTCACGATCGCGTGCGGCGGCGCCACTGTCCAGCCCGGAGACATCATCGTCGGCGACGGCGACGGCGTGATCGTCATCCCGCCCGCCATCGCCGAGGAGGTCGCCGATGCCGCCCTCGCGCAGGAGGACGAGGACGCCTGGATCGCCGAACAGGTGGCAGCCGGACACCCGGTCGACGGGCTGTTCCCGATGAACGCCGCGTGGCGGTCCCGCTACGAGGCCAGGACGAAGGATCGCTCGTGACCCAGACGCTCAGCAAGTCGCAGCGCGCGTACCACTGGATCAAGGAGCGCATCGCGACGCAGACCTACACCCCCGGTTACCGGCTCGTCCTCGGTTCGATCGCCGGCGAACTCGACATGAGCGTCGTCCCGGTCCGCGAGGCGATCCGCCAGCTCGAGGCCGAGGGCCTCGTGGAGTTCGAGCACAACGTGGGCGCTCGCGTCGCCATGGTCGACGATGCCCAGTACCGACACAGCATGGAGGCGCTCAGCATCCTGGAGGGCACCGCGACCGCGATGGCGGCCCGTGCGCTCACGCCGGACGATCTGCGCGCGGCCCGCGCCATCAACGACGAGATGGTCCGCACGCTCGACCACTTCAACCCGTCCGCGTTCACGGGCCTCAACCAGCGCTTCCACGCGACGCTCATCGCTCCATGCCCGAACCCTCGACTGCACGACCTCGTGACGGCCGAGTGGGCACGGCTGAGCCGCCTGCGCGACTCGACTTTCAGCTTCGTCCCCGGGCGGGCCCACGAGTCCGTGCGCGAGCACGAGCAGATCGTCGCCCTCATCGAGAGCGGAGCGCCGCTCAACGAGATCGAGCACGCCGCGCGCCGACACCACGCCGCGACCCTCGACGCCTACCTCGACCACGAGCATCCCGACGAAGCCGTCGGCATGCACATCCTCTGAACGGAACCAGGAGAAGACATGACCGGCTCCCGCATCCCCGCCGACCTGCCCGACCACATCCAGCACTACATCGACGGCGCCTTCGTCGACTCGGCCGACGGCGACACGTTCGACGTGCTCGACCCCGTGACCAACGAGACGTACACCACGGCGTCCGCCGGCAAGAAGGCCGACATCGACCTGGCCGTCGCCGCCGCCAAGCGCGCGTTCGACGATGGCCCGTGGCCACGGATGCTGCCGCGCGAGCGCAGCCGTGTGCTGCACCGCATCGCCGACATCGTGGAATCCCGCGATCAGCGCCTCGCCGAGCTCGAGTCGTACGACTCCGGACTGCCCATCACGCAGGCGCTCGGACAGGCGCGACGTGCGGCGGAGAACTTCCGCTTCTTCGCCGACCTCATCGTCGCTCAGGCCGACGACACGTTCAAGGTCCCCGGTCGCCAGATCAACTACGTCAACCGCAAGCCCATCGGCGTCGCCGGCCTCATCACCCCGTGGAACACGCCGTTCATGCTCGAGTCGTGGAAGCTCGGCCCCGCGCTCGCAACAGGCAACACCGTGGTGCTCAAGCCCGCCGAGTTCACGCCGCTGTCGGCATCGCTGTGGGCCGGCATCTTCGAGGAGGCCGGACTCCCCCAGGGCGTCTTCAACCTCGTGAACGGTCTCGGCGAGGATGCCGGAGATGCACTCGTGAAGCATCCTGACGTCCCGCTGATCTCCTTCACCGGCGAGAGCCGCACCGGGCAGATCATCTTCGCCAACGCGGCGCCGTTCCTGAAGGGCCTCTCGATGGAACTGGGCGGCAAGTCGCCTGCGGTCGTCTTCGCGGATGCGGATCTGGATGCCGCGATCGACGCCACCATCTTCGGGGTGTTCTCGCTCAACGGCGAGCGCTGCACGGCGGGGTCCCGCATCCTCGTGGAGCGCAGCGTCTATGACGAGTTCGTCGAGCGCTACGCGGCCCAGGCGAAGCGCGTGAAGGTCGGCTATCCGCATGACCCCGCGACCGAGGTCGGCGCCCTGGTGCATCCGGAGCACTACGACAAGGTCATGTCGTACGTCGAGATCGGCAAGTCCGAGGGTCGCCTGGTCGCCGGCGGCGGCCGGCCTGAGGGGTTCGATGCGGGCAACTTCGTCGCTCCCACCGTCTTCGCCGACGTCTCCCCCGACGCCCGCATCTTCCAGGAGGAGATCTTCGGGCCGGTCGTGGCGATCACCCCGTTCGACACGGAGGAAGAGGCCCTGGCCCTCGCGAACGGTGTGAAGTACGGCCTGGCCGCCTACATCTGGACCAACGATCTGAAGCGCGCACACAACTTCGCCGGTGCCGTCGAGGCCGGCATGGTGTGGCTGAACAGCAACAACGTGCGGGACCTGCGCACCCCGTTCGGCGGCGTGAAGGCCTCCGGCCTCGGCCACGAGGGCGGTTACCGCTCGATCGACTTCTACACCGATCAGCAGGCCGTGCACATCACGCTCGGCGCGGTGCACAACCCCACCTTCGGCAAGCACTGACCCTTCGACCAGCAAGGACGCTGACATGACGAACCGACAGGACATGACGCTGACCTCGTCCGGCTTCTACGTGAGCCAGGAGGCTCCGATCGAGGCACGGAACCCGACGCCGACCCCGGCATCCACTCCCCCGGACGTGCTGCGCTGCGCCTACATGGAACTCGTCGTCACGGACCTGGCGGCATCCCGTCAGTTCTACGTGGATGTGCTCGGCCTGTATGTGACCGAGGAGGACGACGAGGCGATCTTCCTGCGCTCGACCGAGGAGTTCATCCATCACAACCTCGTGCTGCGCAAGGGCCCGATCGCCGCCGTCGCCGCGTTCTCGTATCGCGTGCGCGCCGCAGAGGACCTCGACCGCGCGGTCGCCTTCTACACCGAGCTCGGCTGCGATGTCCGCCGCAACCCGGACGGCTTCGTCAAGGGCATCGGCGACTCGGTGCGGGTGGTGGACCCGCTCGGCTTCCCGTATGAGTTCTTCCACCAGACCGACCATGTCGAGCGGATGTCGTGGCGCTACGACCTGCACATTCCCGGCGAGCTCGTGCGCCTGGATCACTTCAACCAGGTCACCCCCGACGTCCCCCGCGCCGTGAAGTTCATGCAGGACCTCGGCTTCCGCGTCACCGAGGACATCCAGGACGAGGAGGGCACCGTCTACGCCGCGTGGATGCGTCGCAAGCCCACCGTGCACGACACCGCGATGACCGGCGGTGACGGTCCGCGCATGCACCACGTGTGCTTCGCGACGCACGAGAAGCACAACATCCTCGCGATCTGCGACAAGCTCGGCGCGCTGCGCCGCTCGGACGCGATCGAGCGCGGTCCCGGCCGTCACGGCGTCTCCAACGCATTCTATCTGTACCTGCGCGACCCGGACGGGCACCGTGTCGAGGTCTACACGCAGGACTACTACACCGGAGACCCGGACAACCCCGTCATCACGTGGGACGTCCACGACAACCAGCGCAGGGACTGGTGGGGAAACCCCGTCGTGCCGTCCTGGTACACGGATGCGTCGCTCGTGCTCGACCTCGACGGCAACCCGCAGCCCGTCGTCGCCCGCACCGACGACAGCGAGATGGCCGTGACGATCGGCGCGGACGGGTTCAGTTACACCCGCCCTGAGGACGAAGCGATGCCGGAATGGAAGCAGGGCGAGTACAAGCTGGGCCACCAGCTGTGAGGGCCGACGGATGCTGACATCCACGCAGATCGCCGACATCGCCGCCGAGCTGGCGGAGGCCGACCGGACGCACGGCGTGATCCCGCGGATCACCGCACGCTTCCCCGAGGCGACGATCGAGGACTCCTACGCGATCCAGGGCGTCTGGCGGGACGCGCAGATCGCCTCCGGACGCCGACTGGTCGGTCGCAAGATCGGCCTGACCTCGAAGGCGATGCAGCAGGCGACCGGCATCACCGAGCCGGACTACGGGGTCATGTTCGACGACACGGTCCACGAATCCGGCGCCGACATCCGGCACGCGAACTTCTCCAACGTGCGCGTCGAGGTCGAGCTGGCGTTCGTGCTCGAGCATCCACTGGAGGGTCCGGACTGCACCCTGGACGATGCCCTCGCCGCGATCGACTACGCGGTCCCGGCGCTCGAGGTGCTGAACTCGCACATCGAGCTCGAGGGACGGACGATCGTCGACACCATCAGCGACAACGCCGCGTACGGTGCGATGGTGCTCGGAACGGTCCGCAAACGGCCGGACGAGATCGACCTGCGCTGGGTACCCGGCGTCCTCAGCCGCAACGGCGAGATCGAGGAGACCGGGGTCGCCGCCGGAGTCCTCGGGCACCCGGCCACCGGCGTCGCGTGGCTGGCGAACAAGTTCCACCAGCACGGCGCGCGTCTGGAGGCCGGAGAGATCATCCTGGCAGGATCGTTCACACGTCCGATGTGGGTCTCCCCCGGGGATCACGTTCTGTGCGACTACCGCGAGATGGGAACGATCGAATGCCGCTTCATCTAGCCCCCTCCTTCCGTTCGCGACTCGCGGATGCCGACCGCTCGCAGATCGGAATGTGGGTCTGCTCCGGCAGCCCCGTGGTCGCCGAGATCGCGGCGGGCTCCGGCCTGGACTGGCTGCTGATCGACATGGAGCACTCGGCGAACTCGCTCGAGAGCGTCCTGCATCAGCTGCAGGCCGTCGCGCCCTATCCCGCCGTGCCGCTGGTGCGCGTGCCGTGGAACGATGCCGTCATCATCAAGCAGGTGCTGGATCTCGGCGCCCAGAACATCATCGTGCCGATGGTCTCGTCCGCTGCCGAGGCCGAAGCCGCCGTGGCGGCGACGAGGTACCCCCCGCACGGTGTGCGCGGTGTCGGCAGCGCGCTCTCGCGCAGCGCGCGCTGGAACCGCGTCGACGGCTACCTGCAGGATGCCGCGACGCACGTCTCGCTGACCGTCCAGATCGAGACGGCCGCCGGAGTCGAGCACGCCGCCGAGATCGCAGCCGTCGACGGCGTGGACGCGGTCTTCGTCGGCCCGTCGGATCTCGCAGCATCCCTCGGACACCTCGGCCAGCAGTCGCATCCGGAAGTTCTGGATGCCGTGGCGCGAACTTTCGCCGCGGTGAAGGGCGCGGGGGCCGCCGTCGGAGTCAACGCCTTCGACCCGGCGGGCGCGGGTGCCTACATCGCCCAGGGCGCGGACTTCGTGGCCGTGGGAGCCGACGTCGCGATGCTCGCGCGCGCGTCCGAGGCCCTCGCGGCGCGGTTCATTCCCGCCGCTCCCCTCGCTCGTTGAGCGAGGACGGCGAAGCCGACCGAGTCGAAACGCAGTTGCTACCGCTCAACGAGCGAGCGGAGCCCGCTCGACGAACGAGTTGGGGTCGGAGAGCAGCGGGGCGAACGCCGCCTCCGCCGCACCGATCAGGAGGCGATCAGCGCCGAGCGCCGCCGCGCGCAGCTCGACCTGCTCGGCCGGCGCCTCCAGCGCACCGGCGCGCACGTCGGCATCGAACGCCTCCGGATCACGGTCTCGCAGCATGGCGAGGAACCCGCCGAGCACCACGATCGATGGATTCAGCACGTTGACGGCATTGGCGAGCGCCGCGATCAGGATGCGGCGCTGCCGATCGATCTCGGCGACGACGCCCTGGTCACTCGTCGCCGCGAGCACCACGGCCAGCGCCGCGTCGTCCACCGCACCGAGTCGCGCCGTCTGCAGCAGCCGCGCACGGTTGACCTCATCCTCCAGGACGCCGCCGTCCGTCCGGCGATCCTCGTCGGACAGGATGCCGGGGCGCGTCTGTCCCCACTCCCCGGCGTAGCCGCCGGCACCGGAGATGAGCTGGCCATCCAGGATGAGGCCGCCGCCGATGCCGCTCGCACCGCCGTTCAGGTAGACGACGTCTCGGTGCTCGCGCGCGGCACCGAACAGCCGCTCGGCTCGCGCGCCGAGGGACGCGTCATTGTCGATCAGCACGGGGAGCCCGAGCGCGGCGCTCAACTGGTCGGCGATCGGTTCGTCGTGCCAGCCGAGGTGGGGGGCGAGACGCACGATCCCGTCGTCTGCTCGCACGAGCCCCGGCACGGCGAGCCCGACGCCGACGATGCGCACGCGCGGCGAACCGGCCTGCCAGCCCTCGACGAATCGCGACACCGCATCGACGACGTCCGCCGGAGTCGGCGGCCGGACGAAGGCGACGCGGGTGCGCTCCTGGACCGTCCCGCCCAGCGAGATCACGCCGATCTCGATCGCGTCGACCTCGGGGTTCACGGCGATCGCCACGACATCCGGGCTCGGTGCGACGATCGGCGACGGCCGCCCGACGCGACGCGTGGCATCCGGCTCCTGCTCCACGACGAGACCGCGCGTCGCGAGCTCCGACACGAGGTCGGCGACCGTCGAACGGTTCAGTCCGGTGTCGGCCGTGATCGTCGCACGCGAGCGTGCACCGTGATGGTGCACCAGGCGCAGCACCTCGCCGAGATTGGTCCGGCGTACGCCTTCGACCGTCGTCGCTCGTTCGTTCATCCGCCCAGGCTATCGAGGCTCTGCCGCGACGCTCGCTTCTTCGACCACGACGGACACGATTCGCGCATCCGCCGCCGTCACCGCGTGCACGTCTCCGGTCAGCGTCACGACCCGCGCATCGGTCGCGATTCCGCCGATGTCGCGGCGCACAGCGGCCCGTTCGTTGGAGATGGCACCTCCGGTCGCGTCGGAGATCTCGCCTCCGGCCGAGGCCTCGGCGTGCGACCCCGCCCACACGTGCACCTCGCCCGGCTCGACGACTCTGGTCATGGCGCGATTCGTGAACGCGAAGCGTGCCGCGGGGACCTCGAACCGCACGGTGCGGCTCTCCCCCGGTGCCAGCTCGACGCGCGCGTACGCGAGCAGCTGTGCGACCGGACGGGTGAGGGATGCCGAGACGTCCCTGCCGTACAGCTGCACGACATCCGCGCCGTCACGGTCGCCGGTGTTCGTCACCACGACGGATGCCGTGAAGACGCCGTCGGTGGCGGCATCCTCCGACGTCGAGAAATCGTCGTAGGCGAACGTCGTGTACGAGAGTCCGAAGCCGAACGGCCGCAACGGCGTCGAGTCGAGGGCTGTCACCGCCGACGGCCCTCCCAGCAGGGGCCGGAGGTAGCTGTACGGCTGCGCACCGGAGGACCGGGGCAGGCTCACCGGCATCCGACCGGACGGCGAGACATCGCCGATCAGCACCTCGGCGATGGCCGTGCCTCCCGCCTCCCCGGGGAAGAACGCCTGCAGCACGGCGGCGGGCCGCGGCCCGTCGGCGTCGAGCGCCCAGTCGATCGCGTACGGACGGCCCGTGATCAGCACGACCACGACCGGGGTCCCCGTCGCGACCAGGGATTCGACGAGCTCGCGCTGCACGCCCGGCAGCTCGAGCGAGTCGACGTCGTTGCCCTCGCCGACCGTCCCGCGGCCGAAGAGACCGGCCTGATCGCCGACCACGACGACCGCGACGTCGGCGGATGCCGCCGCCTGTGCGGCGCCCTCGAACCCGGATCTGTCGTGCCCTTCGACTTCTGCACCCCGGACGTGGACGATCTCCGCATCGGGGAGCGCCGCGGCCAGCGCCTCTCGCACCGTGGGGATCTCGAACCCGATCACGTGCTCGGGGTGGTGCGCGAGCACATGGTTCGCGAACGAGTAGCACCCCTGGAGCGCGTCGACGCGGTCGGCGTTCGGACCGATCAGCGCGATTCGGCGTGCCGTGCGCGCGAGCGGCAGCGCGCCGTCGTTCGACAGCAGCACGAGCGACTCCGCAGCCAGGCGCCGCGCGACCTCACGATGCCGAGGCGTGTCGAGGTCGATCGCGGTCGGCGGCTCGTCCTCGAAGGCATCGGGCTCGAGCAGCCCGAGATCCTCCTTCTGCGTCAGCACGCGGATCACCGCGCGATCGATGTAGCGCTCATCGAACGCACCGGACCGGACCCGCTCGATCAGCGGTGCGAGATAGGCATCGCCGGAGGGGAGTTCGACGTCGATCCCGGCGATGAGCGCGAGCTCCGCCGCCTCGCCGCGGTCGGCCGCGACGGCGTGCATGACCTCGAGGAACGCCACGGCGAAGTAGTCCGCGACCACGACGCCGTCGAAGCCGAGCTTCTCTCGCAGCAGCCCGGTCAGCAGATCCGGGTCGGCCGCCACCGGCATCCCGTCGATCTCGGCGTAGCTGTTCATGACGCTGCGGACGCCGCCGTCGCGGATCGCCATCTCGAACGGCGGGAGGAACACGTCGGACACTTCGCGCGGCCCCGCCGGTACCGGCGCGTGGTTGCGGCCGGCGCGCGAGCCGGAGTATCCGAGGAAGTGCTTCAGCGTCGCGTGCACCCCCGACGACTGCAGGCCCTGCACGAACGCCGTGCCGACGGTCCCCACCAGATACGGGTCCTCGCCGATGCACTCGTCCACGCGTCCCCACCGAGGGTCGCGCACGACGTCGAGCACCGGCGCCAGCCCCTGATGGATGCCGAGGCTGCGCATGGATTCCCCGATCAGCGCCGACATCTCGGCGACCAGTTCCGGGTCGAACGACGCCCCCCAGGCCAGCGGCGTGGGGAACGTCGCCGCCTTCCAGGCTGCCAGCCCCGTCAGGCACTCCTCGTGCACGATCGCCGGGATGCCGAGGCGGGTCTCGTTCCTCAGTCGCCGCTGCTCGGTCCAGAGCCAGGCGGCGCGCTCCGCGGCATCCACCGGCCTCGTGCCGTACACCCTGGTGTAGTGGCCGATGCCGTCGCGCGTGATCTCGGCGAGCGTGTCGCCGGCGGCGGCGCCGGCCATCTCGTTCTGCATGGGTGCGACGACCTCGCCGCCGCGGTCGAGCCAGTAGCCGACGAGCTGCGCGGCCTTCTCCTCCAGCGTCATGCGCGCGACGAGGTCGGCGACGCGCTCCGAAGGGGTCGGGAATGCGGGGATGTCCGCGGTCATTGAGGTCTCCATGGGTCGTGCGTCAGCCCTTGACTGCGCCGGTCAGACCGCCGACGATGCGGCGCTCGAACATGCTGAAGAAGATCAGTGCCGGCAGCATCGACAGCGACGTGTACGCGAGCACACGCGCGGTGTCGACCGAGTACTGCGACGCGAAGTTCTGCACGCCGAGCGGCAGGGTGAAGAGGCTGGAATCGTTCAGGATGAACAGCGGCAGCATGTAGCCGTTCCAGGCGCCGATGAACGCCAGGATGCCGACGGTGATGACACCCGGCAGGCTCAGCGGGACCACCATGCGCCAGAAGAATCCGAGACGCGAGGCGCCGTCGATCGACGCCGCCTCCTCGAGCTCCTTCGGGATCGCCCGCAGGAACGGCACGAGGATGATGATCGTCGTCGGCAGCGCGAATGCGATCTGCGGCAGGATGATGCCGGCGAGGCTGTTCACGAGGCCGAGGTTGCGGATCAGCAGGTACAGCGGCGTGATCGCGACCGTCACGGGGAACATGAGCCCGGCGGCGAACACGGAGTACATCACGGCCTTGCCGGAGAAGTTGTACCGCGCGATCACGTAGCTCGCCATGACGCCGAGGATGACGGCGCCGAGTGTGGTGCCGACCGCCGAGATCGTGGAGTTCAACATCGCCGTCCAGAACTCGCTGCTGGCGAGCACGTCGGTGTAGTTCGTGACCTGCCACGGATCCGGCCAGGCGGCCGGGTCGTTCGTGATCTGCGAGTTCGTGCGGAATCCGCCGATGATGATGTACAGCAGCGGGGTGACGCAGATGGTGATGAGCACGAGCGCGATCAGGTAGACGCCCGGGCTGCCCCACTTCACGCCGGATGCCGCACGACGGCGCCGAGGGCCGATGGCCTGGATGGCCACGGAGGTCTTGAGTGTGTCGGTCATCGCCTGCGACCCTTTCGGCTGTCTCCGGTCAGTGCGCCCTCGGTGTCGCGCCGCAGCACGAACCGCTGATAGATGAGGGCGACGACCATCGAGATGAGGAACAGCATCACGGCGACGGCGTTGCCGTAGCCGTAGTTCCCGGCCAGGTGGCCGTTCTGGTACATGTACGTGGCCATGGTCGATGTCCCGGCCGTGGCTGCGATGTACTGACCCCAGATGATGTTGACGAGGTCGAACAGCTGCAGCGCGCCGATGATCGACAGGAACGCCCAGATGCGGATGGTCGGCCCGAGCAACGGCAGCGTGATGCTCCACTGCGTCCGCCAGAAGCCGGCCCCGTCGATGGCGGCGGCTTCGTACAGCTCCTCCGGAATCGACTGCATGCCCGCGAGCATGAGGATCACGGCGAAGCCGATGTACTTCCAGGTGATGATGACCATGAGCGACCACATCGCGATCGACGGGTCGGCGATCCAGGAGTTCTGCCACGACTCGAGGCCGATCTTCTCCAGGAACGAGTTCAGCGCGCCCGCATCCTGGAGCATCAGGCTCCAGCCGGTGCCGACCACGACCTCCGCGATGACGTACGGGGCGAAGATCAGCACGCGGATCACCGAGCGTCCGCGGATCTTCTGGTTCAGCAGCAGGGCGAACAGGATCGCGATCGGTCCCTGCATGATGAGCGAGAGGATCACGATGATGAAGTTGTGCAGCACGGCCTGCCGGAACGTCTCGTCCTGCAGCATGAGCACGTAGTTCTCGAGTCCGACGAACTCGGTGGGCCAGCCGAAGCCGTTCCACTTGAAGAAGCCGTAGAAGCCCGCCATCAGCACCGGGAAGATGACGAAGCCGAGGAAGACCAGCAGAGCGGGGCCTGCAAGCAGCACGATCTCGCCGCGCTTGCGCCAATCAGGCCGCGGGGATCGCCGTGCCGGGACCTGTTCGGTCCCGGCACGGGTGCTGCTCGCAGGCGCTGGGGTCTCCGTCAGCGCCTGTGAATCGGTCATGGTGCGGATCAGCCCCTGGCCGCCGCGGCGCTGACCGTCTCGACCAGCTTCTCCGGGGAGCCCTGGCCGGCGAGCATCTCGACGACGCTGGTGTTCAGCGCGTTGCCGACGTTCTGACCGAGCGACGTGTCCAGCCACAGCGACACGTACGGCGCCTCGCTGTACGCCGCCATGAGCGGCTCGAGCGACGGGTCGGTCACGGCGCCTGCGGCATCCTTCGACGCGGGGATCGTCTGGAAGGCGACCGCGTACTTCTCCTGCCATTGCTTCGACGAGACGAAGTTCAGGAAGTCCTCGCAGGACTCGGGCGCGTCAGCGGCGCACGAGTATCCGTCGGCGCCGCCCATCATGGCGCCGGGGGTTCCGTCGCCGCCGTCGACCTCGGGGAACGGGAACCAGTCGAGGTCCGCGAGCGGCTTCTGGTCCGGAGTGAGGCTGGCGATCACGCCGACATCCCAGGCGCCCATGAGCTCCATGGCGGCCTTGTGGTTGGCGACCAGGCCGGCGGACGAGTTGGCGCCCTCCTGCGCGGAGGTGGTGAGGAAGCCCTCGTTGAACGGCTCGATCGAGGCGAACTCGTTCAGGTTCTCGGCCGCTTCCAGCCAGCATCCGTCTTCGAAGTCGGGCTCGGTCGCGAGGTTCTGCACGACGTCCTGGCCGCAGGCGCGCAGCGCGAAGAAGTAGTACCAGTGCGCAGCGGGCCACGCGTCCTTCGCGCCGAGCGCGATGGGCTGGATGCCGGCTGCCTTGAGCTTGTCGACAGCATCGGCGAGGTCGTCCAAGGTGGTCGGCGTCTCGGTGATGCCGGCCTGAGCGAACAGGTCCTTGCTGTAGAAGATGCCGCCGGGAAGGACGGCACTCGGCACGCCGTAGATCTTGTCGTCGACCGTGAAGGCGCTGAACGCCGCGTCGCCGAAGGAAGACTTGACGTCGTCGTCGATGAGGTCGGTGAGGTCCTTCACCTTGCCGGCCGACACGATGTCGGCGAGCTTGCCGCCACCGCGCGCCATGAAGATGTCGGGCATGTCGCCGGAGTTGACGGCGGTCTGGAGCTTGCCGTCCATGTCCTCGTTCTGGATCGAGGTCACCTTGATGGTGACGTCGGGGTTCTCCTCGTTGTAGGCGGCAGCCGCGTCCTCCCAGTACTGCTTGCCGTCACCGGTCGTGGAGTTGTGCCACATCGTGAGAGTGCCGCTGTCGCCGCCGTCGCCGCTCCCGCCGGCGGTGCAGCCGGTCAGAGCGAGCATCCCCAGCGCCGCGACGGCCGTGCCGGCGGCCAATGCCTTGCGCATCTTCATGCTGTGTTCTCCTCTTCATCGAGTCGTGCGGCCGGCGGAACGCATTTGTTGCCAGCCACACCAATGTGTTGTGCGCACCACTCTGGCACCGCCGACGCGCTCATGTCAAACGATATCGATAACGTTTTCTATTCATTCGTTAGGCTGACCCCATGAACCGACGGCCCACCATCACCGACGTCGCCCTCGCAGCGGGGGTCTCCGTCGCGACGGTCTCCAAGGCGATCAACGGCCGCGACGGCGTATCCGCGACCACGCTCGCCCACGTCCTCGGCGTCGTCGCCGAGCTCGGGTACGAGAGCTCGCTCGTCGCCACGTCGATGCGACGCGGCCGCACGAACGTGATCGGAGTGCTGGTCGCCGAGTTCGAGCCGTTCGCCCTGCAGCTGCTCCGCGGCGTCTCCGCGGCACTGCAGGACACGCCGTACGACGTACTCGCCTACGCCGGCAGCGTCTCCGCCGGCGATCACCTCGGCTGGGAGCGCCGGTCGCTGTCGCGGCTGGGCGGCACCCTGATCGACGGCGCGATCCTCGTCACCCCGACGGCGATGCCGACCCAGGCGGCGATCCCCTTGGTGGCGGTCGACCCGCACACCGGCCCCGACGGTCCAGCCACGGTCTCGGTCGAGAACGTCACCGGCGCCCGAGCCGCCACCGAGTACCTGATCTCACTCGGACACCGCCGGATCGCCCACCTCCGCGGACGCACCGACCTGGAATCCGCCCACCAGCGCGAGCGCGGCTACCGTGAGGCGCTGAAGAACGCCGGCATCCGCTACGACCGCGCACTCGTCGCCGAGGGCGGCTATCGGACGGCCTCCGCGACCGCGGGTGCGCACGCCCTGCTCGATCTCGCCGACCGACCGACCGCCGTCTTCGCCGCGAACGATCTGTCGGCGATCGAGATGATGCGCGTAGCCGGCGAACGCGGGCTGCACGTCCCGACCGATCTGTCCGTCGTGGGCTTCGACGACATCCCCGAGGCGGCATCGCACACCCCGCAGCTCACGACGGTGCGCCAGCCGCTGGCGGAGATGGGGTCGTCCGCGGTCGGCATGCTCCTGGAGATGCTCCGCGGCGGCGAAGCCGAGCACATCCAGATGCCTGCGGAACTGATCGTCCGCAGTTCCACCGCCGCACCGGCCGACTGACATTGCGGAATGCGCATTCGGTTGATATGTTCTAGTTCACAACAATTCACCACCGACGTTGAAAGCGACCCCCATGTCTCTCACTCCCACTCGCGAAGACAAGTTCTCGTTCGGCCTCTGGACGATCGGCTACAACGGCACCGACCCGTTCGGCGGCCCGACCCGGCCCGCCCTCGACGTCGTCCACGCCGTCGAGAAGCTCTCCGAACTCGGCGCCTACGGCCTGACGTTCCACGATGACGACCTGTTCGCGTTCGGATCCACCGACGCCGAGCGTCAGAAGCAGATCGACCGCCTGAAGGGCGCTCTCGCCGACACGGGTCTGATCGTGCCGATGGTGACCACCAACCTCTTCAGCGCTCCGGTCTTCAAGGACGGCGGCTTCACCTCCAACGATCGCGACGTGCGCCGCTACGCGCTGCGCAAGGTCTTCCGCCAGCTCGACCTCGGTGCCGAGCTCGGCGCCAAGACGTTCGTGATGTGGGGCGGCCGCGAGGGCGCCGAGTACGACTCCGCCAAGGACGTCCGTGCAGCCCTCGAGCGCTACCGCGAGGCCGTCAACCTGCTCGGCGACTACGTCACCGACAAGGGCTACGACATCCGCTTCGCCATCGAGCCCAAGCCGAACGAGCCGCGCGGCGACATCCTGCTCCCCACGCTCGGCCACGCGATCGCCTTCATCGACTCGCTCGAGCGCCCCGAACTCGTCGGCGTCAACCCCGAGGTCGGCCACGAGCAGATGGCAGGGCTGAACTTCACCGCCGGCATCGCGCAGGCGCTTTTCCACGGGAAGCTCTTCCACATCGACCTCAACGGCCAGCGCGGCATCAAGTACGACCAGGACCTGGTGTTCGGCCACGGCGACCTGCACAACGCCTTCTCGCTCGTCGACCTGCTCGAGAACGGCGGCCCCGGCGGCGTGCCCGCCTACGAGGGCCCCCGTCACTTCGACTACAAGCCGAGCCGCACCGAGGACGAGACCGGAGTCTGGGACTCCGCCGCAGCCAACATGCGCACGTACCTGCTGCTCAAGGAGCGCGCAGCCGCGTTCCGCGCGGACCCCGAGGTTCAGGAGGCGCTCGCCGCAGCCAAGGTCGACGAGCTGTCGACCCCGACGCTGAATGACGGCGAGAGCTACGACGCCTTCCTCGCCGACCGTTCGGCGTACGAGGACTTCGACGCTGACGCCTACCTGGGCGGCAAGGGCTTCGGATTCGTCCGCCTGCAGCAGCTCGCGACCGAGCACCTGCTCGGAGCCCGCTGAGATGACGCTGGTCGCCGGAGTCGATTCGTCGACGCAGAGCTGCAAGGTCGTCATCCGCGATGCGTCGACGGGAGCCGTGGTGCGGACGGGGCGCGCTTCGCACCCCGACGGCACCGAGGTCGCACCCTCGGCATGGTGGGATGCCCTGCAGAGCGCGCTTTCGGATGCCGGAGGGCTGACGGATGTCGCAGCGATCGGCATCGGCGGCCAGCAGCACGGACTCGTGGCGCTCGACGCCGACGGTCGCGTCATCCGCGACGCACTGCTGTGGAACGACACGCGCTCGGCGGATGCCGCCGCGGCGCTCACCGAAGAGGTGGGCGCCGCGGAGTTCGCGCGCCGCACCGGACTGGTTCCGGTCGCGTCGTTCACCGTGACCAAGCTGCGCTGGCTCGCGGACGCGGAGCCGGCGAACGCCGCACGCGTGGCCGCCGTCGCGCTGCCGCACGACTGGCTGACGTGGCGCCTTCGGGGTTACGGTCCCGCTGACGAGAGTGCGCTGGGTCCGGATCTGTCCGAGCTCGTCACCGATCGCTCCGATGCCAGCGGCACGGGGTACTTCGATCCGGTGAGCGACGCATACGACCGCGAGCTGCTCGCGCGCGCCCTGCGCCGGGATGCCGCGGACATCGTGCTCCCCCGCGTGCTCGGACCCGCCGAACACGTCGCGGGTCCCGACGGCCTCGTCGTCTCGGCCGGCGCTGGCGACAACGCCGCCGCTGCGCTCGGCCTCGGCGCGCGTTCCGGAGATGTCGGCGTGTCGATCGGGACGAGCGGCACCGTGTTCGCCGTCACCGACGCACCAGTGGTCGATCCCAGCGGCACGGTCGCCGGGTTCGCGGATGCCTCTGGGGCACGCCTGCCGATCGTCACGACCCTGAACGCCGCACGCGTGTTCGACGTCACCGCCGCGCTGCTGGGCGTCGACCACGAAGAATTCTCACGTCTCGCCCTGGCGGCGGCCCCGGGAGCAGATGATCTCTCGCTGCAGCCGTGGTTCGAGGGCGAGCGGACGCCGAACCGTCCGGACGCGACCGCAACGCTGTCGGGCATGACGCTCGCCTCGACGACGCGCGAGAACCTCGCGCGCGCCGCGATCGAAGGCGTGCTGAAAGGGCTGGCCTTCGGCCTGGACGCGATGCGCGAGCACGGCGTCACGGCCGAGCGCGTGCTGCTCATCGGCGGCGCCGCGCAGAGCCCCGCGGTCTCGGCGATCGCCGCAGAGATCTTCGACGCCCCCGTCGTCGTGCCCGAACCGGGCGAGTACGTCGCTCAGGGTGCGGCTGTCCAGGCGGCCTGGGCTCTCACCGGCATCCGCCCCGCCTGGTGACCCGAGGGGGATGCCAGGATAGAAGGATGCCGACGAGAACGCTCCGATGATCCGCGGGCTCGCCGCGATGCAGGACCGCAGCTTCCGCTGGTTCTTCATCGCCAGGGCGATCACCATGACGACCGGCTCGATGTCGTCGATCGCTCTCGCGTTCGCGGTCCTCGAGATCGACAACGATGCGCGCTCGCTGTCGTACGTGCTCGCGGCGTTCACGGTGAGCAACATCGTCTTCATCCTGTTCGGCGGCGTCGTCGCCGATCGGATGCCGCGGGCCCTCGTCATCCAGACCTGCTACGTCATCGACATCCTCTCCGTCGGCGCGATGGCGACGCTGCTGTTCACGGGGACCGCCACCGTGCCGCTGCTCGTGATGCTGTCGATCGTGACCGGCGCATCGACGGCGTTCGTCATGCCCGCGATGCAGGGCATCATCCCTCAACTGACCACGCCGGAGCATCTGCAGCAGGCCAACGCGATGCTGTCTTTCGTGCGGTCCACCGTCACGATCGGCGGTCCGATCATCGCCGGCATCCTCGTCACGGCGGTCGGCCCGGCCTGGGCGATGGTCGTCCAGGTCGTCGGCTGGCTCGTCGCGATTCCCGTCCTCGCGCTCGTGAAGCTGCCGCCGCCCGCCAGTAACGGGGGTTCGACGCTCTTCCACGACCTCCGCCTGGGCTGGAACGAATTCTGGAGCCGCACCTGGCTGTGGACGATCGTCCTCGCCTTCATGGTCATGAACGCGATCCATGTCGGAGCGTGGAGCGTCGCAGGGCCCTACATCGCGAAGAACGACGAACGGCTCGGCATCGCTGGCTGGGGCTGGGTGCTCAGCGCCGAGGGCGTCGGCATCCTGCTGATGACGCTCGTGCTCATGTGGGTGCCGCTGAAGCGTCCGCTGCGGTTGGGGATGATCGGCATGGCGATGTTCGCGATCCCGCTGACGATGCTGGGCGTGCATCCGGCAGTCGTGCTGCTCGCGATCGCGGCCTTCCTCGCCGGCGTCGGACACGAGGTGTTCAGCACCGGCTGGAACGTCGCCATGATGGAGAACATCCCCGTCGACCGGCTGTCACGAGTGTCGAGCTACGACATGCTCGGAAGTTTCGTGGTGATGCCGATCGGCACGCTCATCTACGGCTGGCTGATCACGCACGCCGATGTCTCGACCGTGCTCATCGCCTCAGGCGTCCTCTACGCCGTCATCGCGCTCGCGACCCTCGTCGTGCCGAGCGTGTGGCGGATGGGCCGCGTGGCGGTGCCGGAGAAGCAACTGGCGGATTCATAGCGTCCCAGGCCAGGATGGACCCATGAGCTTCGCCGCACTCCAGCCCCTGGCCGACCGGGCCGCCCTGTTCACCGCCCTCCGCCAGGACGCGCTCGTCACGGCCACCGATGCTCTCGGCGAGCACCGCTGGGACGCCGACCTGAATGCCGGCACCCTCACCTTCACGGCGAACGACGACGCCACGAAGCAATTCGTCACGAAGCCCCACCTCATCGCGACGCTGGCCCCTGGCCCTCGTTCCCTGCTGTGGGCCTGGGCGCACCCGCAGGGAGACGCCCAGGGCGTCGCGGCGCAGCTGCGCGACTACGGCCAGCAGTACGGCATCGCCGAGCTGACCCAGGCGGAGCTCCCGTTCCCGGACGACGCCGGAGAGGATGCCGAGGGGTGGATCGCGCAGGCGACCCACGTGATCGGCTCCGTCGCCGTCGAGATCACCGGACGCTCGCCGTACTACTCCGCACCGGTCGGCGGCGGCACGCGCGCCGTCTTCCTGCTGGATGCGCCGCTCGCTCCGCTCACGGTGTCGGATGCCGTCATCGCCGCACCCCGCATGCTCTCGACTCTGAATCTGCCGGATGCCCGGTCGTCGGTGTGGGATGCCGCGCGCCTGGCCGGCTGGAACCTGGAGTGGACCGACGAAGCGTTCTCGGGCGCCGTGGTCAGCGACGCGACAGGTTCGGCGACGTTCCGCTTCGACGAGCAGGCGCGCATCACAGGCATCGAGGGCTCGATGGGCGGCGGCGCTCCCGCCTGACCCCTGGGCGCGGCGACCGCTGGTCGCTAGCATGAGCGCATGTCCGCACTGGAGCTGATCCCCGCCGGCAAGACCTTCACCGAGGCCGAGATCGTCGTCTACGCCGATGCCGGAGGCCGTTCGCTGGACGAGGCGATCCGCGATGCCGATGTGCTCATCAGCTGTCCGCACGCGGGAGCCGCGATCCCGGCAGAGATCGCCGAGTTCCTCTCCCCCGCGCTGACACGTCGGCTGCAGTTCGACTTCACCGACGTCGCCACGGATGCGATCGTCCGCCGCTGGGCGTCGCAGGATCCGCGCGTCGTCGCCGTGCTCAATCCGCATCCTCGCCTGGTCCGCGATCCGAACAGGGCCAAGCCGGCCGACGTCGCGGCCTCGCTCACAGAGGCGATCGAGCGCACCAGAGCGGCCGGCGCCTGGCAGAAGGTCGATCTCACCGGCGTCGACGCGATCCGCCCCGTGACGTTCTCGTTCTTCCCGATCCTGCAGGTGCCGGACACGGATGCCGGGCTCCACGCCCTCGTCGACGCCTTCGTCGAGGTCGCCGAACGCGGACTCGGCGTGTACGAGAGCATCCGCGACGACCTCACCGAGCGCTTCGTCGCCGAGAAGCTGCGCACGGGAGGGCGCTTCACTCGACTGTCGTTCCACGACACGATGAACACGACGACGACGAAGGACGGAGCCGTGAACGTCCCCCGAGACCAGAAGGATCGGCTGCCGGACGTCGTGGCGCTGTCCAATCGCGGCGATGCCAGGGGCGAGGAGCGCGACCCCGCCGATCCGCCGACCATGGAACCCGGCCGTCTGCGCATCCTCGCCGAGGCGCATCGCGCGGGGTTCGCGACCGGGGTTCCCACCGACGTGGCGCTGAACAAGCCGTATCTGGGCAGTCAGGAGATCCTGGCTGCGGGCGTCCGGTTCCGCGAGCTCGCAGATCAGGCGCACGCCGCCGGCGCGCACTTCGACGCCGTCCAGGCCGAGTTCCGACGCGAGTTCCTGCTCGGCGATGCCGCCGTGGCCGAGTTGCACGAACCGGGGACGGACTGGATCACCGAGGACCCGGTGCACGTCGACGATGTCGCGGGCGCGTGCCGATCGGCCTGGGATCTCTACCGCGAGTTCTGAGTGCCGCGGGTCATCCGCCCCACAGCGCACCGAACGCCGCACCGGCGCCGATGGTCGTCACGGCGAGGATGAGCGTCGGCAGGAAGAACGAGTGATCGACGAGCTTGGTGCCCAGCTTCGTCGTGCCGGAGACGTCGAAGTTCGCCGCGGCGATCTGCGAGCCGTTGGTCGGCAGCAGATAGATTCCGGCGAACGCACCGGCCCACATGCCGCTGAGCACGCCGAGCGGGATGCCCGCGGCGAGCCCGATCGGCACGATCGTCCGCGTGGCGGTGGACTGGCTGGTCGTGAGCACGCACACGAGGAAGACGCCGAGCGCGAAGATCCACGGCGCAGCCCCGACCAGAGCACCGATGCTCTCGGAGATGAACTCGACGTGCGCCGAGAGGAAGGTGTCGGTCAACCAGGCCAGACCGAACAGCGCGATCGCCGAGACCATACCGGCCTTGAACACCGTGGCGGTCGGAACGTCGGCCACCTTCGGTCGCGAGACGATCAGGATGACGGTGCCCACGAGGAACATGACGATCTCGATGATCGGGGTCATCCCGACCGGGTCGCCCTCGGCATCCAGCGGCCGGATGCCCTTGAAGAGCCCGAACATCACGATCGCCAGCACGCCGGTGAGGAAGATGATGGCCGCGTTCCGGCCGGCCTTCGTCACGGTGACGTCGGCCTTGACCTCGGCTGCTCCCGCACGGGGAGGCGCCAGTTCGCCGCTCGCGATCTTCGCCTGGACCTCGGGATCGTCCGCGAGATCCTTGCCGAGGCGGTTCACGACGAGCGAGCTGAGCACGATCCCGACGACCGCCGCCGGGATCGTCACCTTCAGAATGTCGATGAGTTCGAAGTCGTACGGCGGTACGTCGGTGAGCGTCACCATGGCCGCCATCGCTGCCGACACCGGGCTGCAGGCGAGCGCGACGCCGGTCGCGACGACCGAGAGCGAGAGCGGCCGCGACGGTCGGATGCCGTTGCGGTACGACAGATCCTGGATGACCGGCAGCAGCGGATACAGGATGTTCGACGTCCCCGCACCCGCGGCGAACAGGAACGACACGAGCGGCGCCACGAGCGTGATCTGCTTGGGGTTCCGAGCGATGAGCTTGGCCGCGACCGAGACCATCCAGTCGATGCCGCCGGCGACCTGCATCATGGATGCCGCCAGGACCACCGACAGCACGATGAGCAGCGCGTCGACGGGCGGCGAGCCGGGCGAGAGCTGGAAGACGAACACGAGGATCGCGACACCCGCGCCACCCCAGAGTCCGAGACCGACGCCGCTCGAGCGGGTGCCCATGACGATGCAGCCCAGCACGACGAGCAGTTGCAGGATGAACAGGACGGCTTCCATCGGTCGCTCCTTCGGCGGGCGCGGATTCGGCGTCAGACTATCGGTGGACGACGCGGTGCGCCATGCTCTGCGGCGAATGCCGTTTCACCTCACCCCAGGAGTATGCGAACCTGGGCATATGAGGAACGGCATCATCCGCTTCGGCGCGCTCTACGTCTTCAACGTCGCGGTCCTGCTCGTCATCGGGCTGGTGCTGCCCAGTGTGGCGGTCGGCTGGCATGCCTTGTGGGCATCCGTGATCCTGACGCTGGCGGCGCTGTTCATCAAGCCGTTGCTGAAGAACGCGTTCGGCAAGTCGGCGGCGAAATCGGCATCCGATCGCACGAAGACCGGCGAGAAGGTCGTCCAGTACGCACTCGTGTATGCGGTCGAACTGATCATCTGGGTGCTGACCGTGTGGCTCAGCCCTGTCGACGTCATCGGGTTCTTCTGGGGTTACGCCCTGCCGCCGCTGCTCCTGCTCCTGGGCTGGGTGATCTACGACCAGGTCGACGACGTGCTGCGACGCAAGGCCGGTGAGGTCTACGACAAGGTCGCCGGCGCGAGGAAACCGAAGGATGCCGCGGCATCCCCTGCCCCGCCCTCGGCGACCCCGCCCGTCGATGTCGAGCCGGACGACGGCCTCACCCCCGAGCAGCGCCGGATGCTCGACGAACTGTAGGCACCCGGCTCAGCCGACGAGCCGCTCGGCGGCCTCCACGACGTTCGTCATGAGCAGCGCGACGGTCATCGGTCCGACGCCTCCGGGGTTCGGCGAGATCCACCCCGCCACCGATGCCACATCGGGATGCACGTCCCCGTACACACGCGATTTCCCCGTCTCGGGATCGGTCTCGCGGGTCACGCCCACGTCGAGCACCGCAGCGCCCGGCTTGACGTCCTCGGCGCGGATCAGGTGTCTGACCCCCGCGCCTGCGACGATGACGTCGGCCTGACGCAGGTACGGCGCCATGTCCGGCGTGCCCGTGTGGACCTGCGTCACCGTCGCGTTGATGTCGCGGCGGGTGAGCAGGAGCCCCATCGGACGCCCGATGGTCACGCCGCGTCCGACGACGACGACGTGCTTGCCCTTCAGGTCGTAGTCGTTGCGCAGCAGCAGTTCGATCACGCCGCGGGGCGTGCACGGCAGCGGCGTGTGGATCGGACTGTTGACGTTCAGCACGAGGCGGCCGAGGTTGGTCGGGTGCAACCCGTCCGCGTCCTTCGCCGGGTCGATGCGCTCGAGGATCGCGTCGGTGTCGATGTGCTTCGGCAACGGCAGCTGGACGATGTATCCGTGACAGGTCGGATCCGCGTTGAGCTCGTCGATCAGCGCTTCGACCTGCTGCTGCGTCGCTTCGGCCGGCAGCTCGCGCTGGATCGAGTTCATCCCGATCGCCTCGGACTGCCGGTGCTTCATCCCGACGTACAGCTGGGATGCCGGGTCGGCTCCGACCAGCACCGTGGCGATGCCGGGGACGATCCCCTTCTCCTTCAGCGCGGCAACCCGCTCTGCCAGCTCCGCCTTGATCTCGGCGGATGCCGCCTTGCCGTCCAGGACGACAGCGGTCACTGGCTCAGTCCGGGGTAGAGCGGGAACGCTGCGGCGAGCGCGTCGACGCGAGCCTTGAGGGCTGCGACGTCGGCGCCGGGCAGCAGCGCGAGGGCGATGATGTCGGCGACTTCGGTGAACTCGGCATCCCCGAATCCACGCGTCGCGAGCGCCGGCGTGCCGATGCGCAGGCCGGAGGTGACCATCGGCGGGCGCGGGTCGTTCGGGACCGCGTTGCGGTTGACCGTGATGTGGATGTCGTGCAGCAGGTCTTCGGCCTGCTTGCCGTCGATCTCGGCGTCGCGCAGGTCGACAAGGACCAGGTGCACGTCGGTGCCGCCGGAGCGGACCCTGATGCCGGCATCCTGGACGTCCTGACGGCCGAGGCGCTCGGCGAGGAGCGCGGCACCGCGGAGGGTGCGCTCCTGACGCTCCTTGAACTCGGGCGTCGCGGCGATCTTGAACGCCGTCGCCTTGGCGGCGATGACGTGCATGAGCGGACCGCCCTGCTGACCGGGGAAGACGGCCGAGTTGATCTTCTTGGCGAGGTCGGCGTCGTTCGTGAGGATGAAGCCCGAGCGGGGGCCGCCGATGGTCTTGTGCACGGTCGACGAGACGACGTGGGCGTGCGGCACGGGGTTCGGGTGGACTCCGGCGGCGACGAGACCGGCGAAATGCGCCATGTCGACCCACAGGTAGGCGCCCACCTCGTCGGCGATCTCGCGGAACTTCGCGAAGTCCAGCTGACGCGGGTACGCCGACCAGCCGGCGATGATGACCTTCGGCTTGTGCTCGATCGCGAGGCGACGGACCTCTTCCATGTCGACGAGCGAGGTCTCCGGGTCGACGCCGTACGCGACGATGTCGAACAGTCGGCCGGAGAAGTTGATCTTCATGCCGTGCGTCAGGTGTCCGCCGTGGTCGAGCGAGAGACCGAGCAGCGTGTCGCCCGGGCGGGCGATGGCGTGCAGCACTGCGGCGTTGGCCGTGGCGCCGGAGTGCGGCTGGACGTTCGCGAACTCCGAGCCGAACAGGCTCTTGGCCCGCTCGATGGCGAGGGCCTCGGCGACGTCGACCTCTTCGCAGCCGCCGTAGTAGCGGCGACCGGGGTAGCCCTCGGCGTACTTGTTGGTCAGCACGGAGCCCTGCGACTGCAGCACCGAGACCGGCACGAAGTTCTCGGAGGCGATCATCTCGAGGAAGCCGCGCTGGCGGTTGAGCTCGCGCTCCAGGACCTCGGCGATCTCGGGGTCGACCTCGGAAAGCGGTGCGTTGAAATACGGGTCGGTCATGACGTGCTCCTGATCTCACGGTGGAAGGGGGTTGTTCCTGATCGGCCCAGGCGCGCGGTCGATTCCCATGAGAAGCCGCTCCCCGGTGGTAGTCCACCCAGACGCCAGTCGCGACGGTTCGAGCATAGCGGATCGAATCGCTCGGATCGCTTGGATGTCGCCACGGTCACCGGTAGGTTTTGTTCATGGTCCTTACTCTTATCCCGCTGCCCTCATCCGTCACGGCGGCTCCGGGGGCGTTCGTCCTCTCCCCTGCCGCGCGCATCGTCATCGTCGACGGTGCGGATGCCGCGGCATCCGTCCTCTCCGACCTGCTGGCGCACCGCTGCGGACTCCGGCCGGAGGTGACCACGGACGACCCGGCGGCCGGCGACATCGTCCTGCGCGCCACCGGTGCCGACGACGAGGCGTACCGCCTCGAGGTGGCGGAGCGCATCGAAATCGCAGGCGCGGATGCCGGCCTCTTCTACGGCATCCAGACCCTGCGGCAGCTGCTGCGCGAGGACGCCGGCTCCTGGTCGATCCCGCAGGTGTCGATCGTCGACGCGCCGCGCTTCGCATATCGCGGCGTCATGCTCGACGTCGCGCGCACCTTCTTCGACGTGGCGACCGTGAAGGCGTTCATCGATCGCGCCTCGTCGCTGAAGTTCAATCACCTGCATCTGCATCTCACGGACGACCAGGGCTGGCGCCTGCACATCGACAGCCGCCCGTTGCTGACCGAGAAGGCCTCGGGCACCTCTGTGCTCGGTCGTCCTGGCGGCTTCTACACCAAGGACGACTTCCGCGAGATCATCGCGTACGCGGCCGCGCACCACATGGTGGTGGTCCCCGAGATCGATCTCCCAGGGCACACGCATGCGATCGGGCTCGCGTATCCGGACGTGGTCGAGGCTCCGGTGATGAACGACATGCTGCTCGCGCAGTCCGAATCGCTCGGCCAGCCGCTGCCTGCGGCCGGCGAGCCGTACCAGGGCTGGGGCGTCGGGCACTCCTCGGTGCGCATCCATGAGGACGCGACGTGGGACTTCCTGCGCGACGTTCTCGGCGAAGTCGCCGAGATCACGCCGGGTGACTACCTGCACATCGGGGGCGACGAGTGCCTCGGCACCCCGCCGGCGGACTTCGATGCGTTCGTCGAGCGCGTCACCGCGCTGACCGTCGAACTGGGCAAGACGCCTGTCGCCTGGCACGAGGCGGGGTCCGCTGTCGTGGCCGAGGGCACGGTCGGCCAGTTCTGGGGCAGCGACACCCCGTCCGACGAGCACATCGAGCACACCCGTCGCTTCGTCGAGCGGGGCGGCTCGGTCATCCTGTCGCCGTCCACCCGCGCCTACCTCGACATGAAGTACACGCCGGAATTCCCGCTCGGCCTCAGCTGGGCCGCCGTCATCGACCTCGAGACGGCGTACTCCTGGGAGCCGGACGCGATCGTCCCCGGTCTGGACCCGGCCGCGATCCTCGGCATCGAAGGACCGCTGTGGGCCGAGACGCTCGCAACCCTCGACGACATCGACCAGCTCTTCTTCCCCCGCGCCGCCGCTCTGGCCGAGATCGCGTGGTCCTCGGCATCCGCCAAGGACTGGAACTCGTTCCGCGCGCGCGTCGGCGGGCTCGGACCGGTGTGGGATGCCGAAGGATGGGGAGGACACCGCCCCGCCGAGATCGACTGGAGCACGCCATGACCGCAACGGTGATCCACTCCGCCCGACTGATCTCGCACGGAGTGGAGACGGACGACGCGTGGGTCCGCTTCGGGGACGGCATCGTCGTCGAGACGGGCATCGGCGGCGGTCGGACCGATGCGGACGAGGTCGTCGATGCGTCGGCGATCGCCGGCCCCGGCGCGATCCTCGCACCCGGCTTCATCGACATCCACGGGCACGGCGGAGCCGGTGCGTCATACGACGACGGTGCAGAGGCGATCCGCACCGCGCGTGCCCTGCACCGCGCGCACGGCACGACGCGGGCGGTGATCTCGCTCGTCACGGCATCCATGGACGATCTGGCCCGTCGCGTCGCGGAGATCGCCGAACTGACCGAGACGGATGCCGAGATCCTCGGCTCCCATCTGGAAGGCCCTTTCCTCGACCCCGGCCACCAGGGCGCCCACGAGCCGACTCTGCTGCGGGCACCGGATGCCTCGGACGTGCGGCGCCTGCTGGAAGCCGGGCGCGGGACCGTGCGCCAGGTCACGATCGCACCAGAACTCCCCGGCGGCATCGAGGCGATCCGGCTTGTCGTCGCCGCCGGCGCCGCCGCTGCTGTCGGGCACACCGACGCGGATGCCGAGATCGCCGCAGCGGCCTTCGACGCCGGCGCGACGATCCTCACGCACGCGTTCAATGCGATGCGCGGCATCCACCATCGCGCACCAGGCCCTGTCCTGGCCGCAGCCGCAGATCGACGGGTCGTCTTGGAGGCGATCGCGGACAACGTGCACCTCGACCCGCACGTGATCAAGCTCGTCTTCGATGTGGCGCCGGATCGCGTCGCACTGGTGACGGATGCGATGGCTGCGGCCGGCAGTGCGGATGGCCGATACGATCTCGGCGCGGTCAAGGTGACGGTCGCGGACGGCGTCGCCCGCACCGACGAGACCGGTTCGATCGCCGGTTCGACCCTGACCCAGGACGTCGCGCTCCAGCGTGCGGTGCAGGCCGGCGTGCCGCTGGCCGCCGCTGTGCGGGCGCTCACGGAGACCCCGGCATCCGTCATCGGGGAAGGCGGCAGACTCGGTCGCCTCGAGCGGGGACTGCTCGCGGATGCGGTGCTGCTGGATGCTCGGCTACGGGTGCGGCGCGTCTGGGTGGGAGGCCGTCTCGCAGCGTGAGCTCACGCGACGCACCCGCAGGTTCGCAGTGGAAGGGAGGCCGCCGCGCCCCAGTCAGCGGCGGCCAAGCTCCCTCCATGACGAGCGGGCGGCTCGGGAACTCCTCCCCCGAGGGTCCCGAGCCCGCCCTTCGCCGACGCAGTTGCCCCCCGCGCCGGCGACTGTCCCGTCTCCGCCCCCCGGTGGAGACCGCACAGCCTGCTCTGATTGATGAGATGCCGTCGCCGGCGAATCATCACGCGATTCGGAGAGATTCTTTTGAAGTTTTTTCAGGGGTCCTCGCAGAGAGTTCGCTCCGAGTTGTCCACAGGGCTGGTCAGGCTGGGAAAACGGGGTGAGAATAGACAAGGCGCGTGATGGGGACCCGATTCACGCGTCTCTTCCTGTGGAGCCGACCCGACGCTCCACGAGACCTGGATGACTGTGCCGAACGAGAACAACGAGAACGCGCAGATCGCGGACGCCGATCTGATCCTGCGCACCCGGTCGGGCGACCGGAAGGCCTTTGGCGAACTCTGGCGACGGCACTATCCGTCCGGCATCGCCGTCGCGCGTTCGATCACGTCCTCTCTCGACCCGGACGACCTCGTCCAGGAGTCATACACCCGCATCTACAACGCCATCCTCAAGGGCGGCGGCCCCAACGGGTCGTTCCGCGCCTACCTGTTCACCAGCATCCGCAATACCGCGGCCGCCTGGGGCAAGGCGCGTCGCGAGACGGCCATCGACGAGATGGATGCCGTCGCAGACCCTGACACGACGGAGCAGGCCACCGACGAGGCCCTCGATCGCGGTCTCACGGCGCAGGCATTCCGCAGCCTCCCTTCCCGCTGGCAGGAGGTGCTCTGGTACACCGAGATCGAGCAGATGAAGCCGGCCGAAGTCGGTCCGCTGCTCGGGATGAAGGCCGGTGCTGTCGCACAGCTCGCCTTCCGCGCCCGCGAGGGGTTGCGCGAGGCCTGGATCCAGGCGCATCTGCGCAGCGCCGCTCCCGGCTCGGAGTGCCAGTGGAGCATCGAGCACATGGGCGCGTACTCGCGCGGCAACCTCAGCAATCGCGACCAGAAGCGCCTGGACGAGCATCTCGCCGATTGCGCACGCTGCATGATCGTCGTCGCCGAGGCGAAGGATGTCTCGAACCGCCTGGCGCTGGTGCTGCTCCCCCTCGTGCTGGGCGTCGCCGGTTCCGCCGGCTACCTGGCCACGCTCCAGGGCGGCGGAGCACCGATCGTGGCGCTGGCCGCGATGCCGTCCAGCGTCGTCGAAGGCGCGGTCGTCGTCTCCGGCACCGCAGGAGCGGCCGCTGCCGGTGCCTCCGCGGGTTCCGGGTCTACCGGTGGCGCGGGTGGAGCGGTCGGCAGCGCAGGAGCCGTCGGAGGAAGCGGAGCGGCCGGCGCGACGGCCGGAGCGGTCACCGGCATCGGCGCCCTCGTCGGCGTCGGGACAGCCGCACTGATCGTCGCCGGTGTCGTCGCTGCTGCCGCCATCATGCCCGGACTCATCGCGACCCCCGCGATGACGAGTCTTCCGAGCGCCGGCGAAGTCGCCGATTCGCCCTCGATCCCGGCTGAGGTCGGTCCGGACGAGAAGCTCGAAGCACTGAGCAATCAGCCGTTGGTGATCGATGAGCCGGTCGACGACGAGGATGCCGGTGAGGCACCGGGTCCGGATTCCGAACCCGGTGTGGACGTGCCGCAGGCGACCCCGGTCGTGCCTGCACCGGTCGCGCCTGCCCCCGGAGACTCGGGCTCCGGTGGCGAGGACGCGCCTGAAGCGCCGGAGGAGCCGGGCGAACCCACGAATCCGGGCGAACCCACGAATCCGGTCGACCCCACGGATCCGCCGGCCGCGCCGAGCCCGGAGCCGACGCCCACTCCCACGCCGACTCCGACGCCGACGCCGACACCCGAACCGACACCCACACCCACACCGACTCCGACACCGACTCCGACACCCGAGCCGACACCCACACCCACACCCACACCCACACCGACTCCGACACCGACACCGACACCGACACCCACTCCCACCCCGACCCCGACACCGACACCGACACCGACGCCCACACCCACCCCGACACCGACACCGACACCGACACCCACACCCACCCCGACACCGACGCCCACACCCACCCCGACCCCGACACCGACACCGACACCGACACCCACACCCACCCCGACACCGACACCGACACCGACGCCTGAGCCGACATCCACTCCCACCCCGACTCCCACGGCAACTCCAAGCCCGACTCCCGTACCGACGCCGTCGGAGCCAGAGACCCCGACCAGTCCTGTCGTGTGGAGTCAGGCGACTGTTTCCCCCGATGGCAGCGTCTATTCGGTGCCGATCTCGGGTGTGCCCGACGCGAGCGTCGAGGTGCTCGTGAATGACGGGAGAGTCGCTCAAGGCGTCGTGACGCTGGGCGGCGACGGTCGCTACACCGTCACCATGACCTTCACCGGGCCTTGGTCCCCAACGGCGCTCAGGGAGCTGAGCGTCACGTTCCGGTATCGCCTCGTCGACGGCTCGATCGGCCCATCCGTGACGACCACCCTCGGCGCGATCGAGGACGGCCCTACCCCACCCGCCGAATAGACTGGGAGCATGACCCAGGAGACACCGGCCGAACCGGGCGTGAACCGACCGAACGTCACCCCGCTCGAGATCATCCGGGTCGTCATCCTGCTGGTGGCGCTCGCGTCGCTCGCCCTGTGGGGCTTCGCATCGTGGGATCTGCCGTGGAACCTGATCCTCGGCATCGGGGCACCCGTCGTCGTGCTACTGGTGTGGGCGCTGTTCCTCTCCCCTCGGCCCGTGCTGCACCTGCACCCGTTCCTGCGCGCAGCCGTCGAGCTGCTCCTGTATCTGGGTGTCACGATCGCATGGTGGTCGATGGGCCAGGCCGTGATCGGCTCCGTCTTCGCCGTGGTCGCGATCGCTGCGGGTGTCATCGCGGGGCGGCGAACGCTGGCATGAGCGCACTCGCGGCGCTGCGCGCGGCACTCGGCGACATCGTCGACGTGTCCGAAGCGTCGCTGGAGGAGGCCCGCGCTGACCGCTCCGGCCACGCCGCCGTCGGACGGCCTCTCGCCGTCGTGCACGCCGAGACCGTCGAGCATGTCCAGCAGACGATGCGCATCGCGACGGAGACCCGAACGCCGGTCGTCATCCGCGGCGCCGGCACCGGGCTCGCCGGGGCCGCCAACGCGGGCACGGGCGAGATCGTGCTGTCCATGCGTCGCATGACCCGGATCCATGAGATCCGAGCCGATGACCTGCTGGCGGTCGTCGAACCCGGCATCCTCAACGCCGACTTCAACGCCGCACTCGCCCCGCACGGAGTCTGGTGGGCGCCGGACCCGGCCAGCCGCGACATCTCGACAGTGGGCGGCAACATCGCCACGGGCGCCGGCGGACTGCTCTGCGCGAAATACGGCGTCGTGCGGGATGCCGTCCTCGGTCTCGATCTCGTGCTCGCCGACGGGCGTCTGCTCCGCCTCGGCCACCGCACCGTCAAGGGCGTCACAGGGCTCGATCTCACCTCACTCGTCATCGGCTCGGAGGGCACGCTCGGCGTCGTGGTCGGTGCGACCCTGAAGCTGCGCCGCCTCGTACCAGGCGCCACGTGCGCGATCGCGGCCGGTTTCCCCGACGCGAGGACAGCAGCCGCGGCATCCGCTGCGGTCACGGCCGCAGGCATCCAGCCCGCGATCATGGAACTGATGGATGCCGCGGCCCTCGCCGCCGTGCATGCGCTGCTCTCCCTCCCCGCGCCCGTGGCCGGGTCCGCGCAACTGACCATCCAGACGGACGGCCCGGCCGCACGCGACGAAGCCGACCGCATCGCCGAGATCCTCGCCGCGCACGGAGGCACGGTCGCGCTCTCGGACGACCCGGCCGAAGGCGAACGCCTGCTGGCGATCCGCCGCTCGATGCACGCCGCGATGGCAGCGCTCGGCACCACCCTCATCGAGGACGTCTCCGTACCGCGCAGCGCTCTGCCGGCGATGTTCGATGAGATCTCCCGGATCGAGCGCGCCTACGGTCTCACGATCCCGACGGTCGTCCACGCCGGAGACGGAAACCTGCACCCGAACTTCATCTTCGACGGACCGGATGTCCCCGACCACGTCTGGGCAGCCGCCGATGAGCTGTTCCGCGCCGCCATCCGCCTCGGAGGCACGCTCACCGGTGAGCACGGCATCGGCACGCTCAAGAGCCGGTGGCTGGCCGAAGAACTCGGCGATGACCAGTGGCGCCTGCAGCGCGACATCGTGCGCGTGTTCGATCCCGCCGGCATCCTCAACCCCGGAAAGGTGTTCCCCGCCCATGCCTGACATCCACGTGAGCGCGGCGATCATCCGCGACGCCGACGATCGCGTGCTGGTCGTGCGCAAGCACGGCACGGTGCGCTTCATGCAACCGGGCGGCAAGCCGGAGCAGGGCGAGAGCGCGGCTCAGACCCTGGCCCGCGAGCTCGAAGAGGAGCTCGGTTTCCGCGTCGCGGAAGCCGACCTCACACCCCTGGGCGAATTCATCTCGGATGCCGCGAACGAGCCGGGTCACCGTGTCGTCGCCGCCGCCTTCGCGATGCGCGCCGAGCCGGACGACGTGACGGTCCAGGCCGAACTCGCAGAACTGCGCTGGATCACCCCCGCCGACATCGCCACGCTGCCGCTCGCCCCGCTCAGCCTGGAGCATCTGCTCCCGCTGGCGTGGCCGGATGCCTAGACTCCCGCCTCCGTCTCGAGCCGCGACATCTGCTCGGCCGTCAGCGTGATCTCCGCCGACTCCACCGCCTGAGGCAGTTTCGCTCGGCTCAGATCCCCTGCCAGGCCGGCTTGTTGGCGAAGGTGTAGCGGTAGTAGTCCGCGAGCCTCAGCTTCGAGGCGGCCGCCTCGTCTACGACGACCGTCGCGTGCGCGTGCAGCTGGATCGCCGAACCGGGCAGGAACGCGGAAAGCGGTCCCTCCACGGCATCCGCGACGGCCTGCGCCTTGCTCTCGCCGAAGGCGAGCAGTACGAGGTGACGCGCCTCCAGAATCGTGCCGAGGCCTTGAGTGATGCAGTGCATCGGCACATCGTCGATGGCGTCGAAGAAGCGTGCATTGTCCTCGCGCGTCTGCTGCGTGAGCGTCTTCACCCGTGTCCGGGAAGCGAACGACGAACCCGGCTCGTTGAAGCCGATGTGCCCGTCTGTGCCGATGCCGAGGATCTGCAGATCCACTCCGCCGGCAGCCGCGATCGCCGCCTCGTAGTCCGAACCGGCGTGCTCGATGCCCTCGGATGCCCCGTTGGGCACGTGGATGCGCCGCGGGTCGAACCCGAGCGGCTCGACGACCTCCCGCGTGATGACGGACCGGTAGCTCTCGGGGTGCGCCGGGTCGAGACCGACGTACTCGTCGAGTGCGAAGCCGCGCACCTGCGAGACGTCGGCACCGGCCAGCCGGCTCTGCAGCGCCTGATAGACCGGCAGGGGCGTCGACCCCGTGGCGAGGCCGAGAACGGCATCCGGACGACCGGCGATGAGCGCGACGATCTCCTCCGCGACCAGAGCCCCCGCTGCCGCGCTGTTCTCGACGATGACGACTTCAGCCATGGGGAACGATCTCCTTCTCGGGTAGGGGTGCAGAATCCGAAGCGCCGACGAGCGCGGCTCCCAGTGCCGCCGCCGGCGAGCCGCTGGGCAGCAGCTCGATCCTCTCATCGAGACGCAGCGAGCGCATGAACGCCGACCCGTCGGCCTCGCGTCGCAGGGTCGCCACGATGTCGCCATGCAGACGATCGCCCAGCGCTGTGAGTCCTCCGCCGATCACGACGGTCTCCACGTCGACGGAGAGGACGAGGATGCGCACCGCCGCCGCCGCTCCCCGCGCCAGATCGGCGCGCAGCGCGATCGCGTGCGCGTCTCCGACCTCCGCGGCATCGAAGATGTCGCGCACCGGGAGCGCACCGGGTCGCCCCCATGCCTTCGCCAGTGCGCCGCCTCCGCAGAGAGTCTCGACGCAGCCGCGCTGGCCGCAGCCGCACAGTCGCCCGGCCGGGT
Source organism: Microbacterium sp. M (assembly GCF_045181065.1). Lineage (GTDB taxonomy): Bacteria > Actinomycetota > Actinomycetes > Actinomycetales > Microbacteriaceae > Microbacterium. Next base: position 2,826,335 of record NZ_CP173721.1, read on the forward strand.
CGACGCTGAGGTGGCCGACCTCGCCGGCGGTGCCGTGCATGCCCCGCCAGATCCGGCCGTCGGCCACGATCCCCGCGGCCACGCCGGTGCCGAGATTGAGGTAAGCCATCGAGGCGCCGTCGCCCCGCAGGGCGGCCGCACCGAGGGCTGCCGCCTTGACGTCGTTCTCGACGGCGATCGGCACCTTCAGCACGCCGCCCGCACGTGCGGAGATGTCCAGCGACTCCACGCCGAGGTTCACGGCGTGCAGGACGCGTCCGGTTCCCGGCTCTACGAGACCAGGGATGCCGACGCCGACGGATCCGAGCTCCGAGGTCGCGAAGCCGCCGTCCTGCGAGAGCGCGGCGACGCTGTCCAGGATGCTGGCGATCACCGCCTCATCGCCCCATCCGGTCGGGCGTCGCACGCGAGCGATGATGTCGCCGTCCGGAGCCACCGCGACGGCATCGGTCTTTGTTCCGCCGATGTCCAGGCCCACTCGGATGGCCCGACCGCGCAGGCCGGTGCTGCTGTGCTGAACCATCAGCGGACGCGGCCCGACTCTGCGGCGGTCTGGATCGACGTCGATGCGCGCATCACGAAACGCCCAGTTGGCCGGAGAGCACCATGACGGCGGTCCCGCGCAGCACGATGTCCTCCTGCCGAGTGAGGCGGATGACGACGTCATCGAACACGCCGTCCAGAGTGCGCGCACGCAGCGTCGCCGTCGCGGCGTCGAAGAAGGTGTCGTCCAGCAGCTCGGCCGGCCCGGAGAGCACGATCTCGGACAGATCCAGCGCACTGACGATCGGAGCGATCGCGACAGCCATCCGCGTCCCCGCGTCGCGCAGCAGCTCGTCCCGCGATTCGGGCGCCTCGGCGATCGCGGAGGCGAGTCGGCTGCCGCTGAGCCAGGCTTCCAGGCATCCGTCCTTGCCGCACACGCACCGAGGCCCGCCATCGGTGCCGACCACGACGTGCCCGATCTCTCCCGCGGCGAAGCGGCTGCCCAGCAGCGGCTGGCTGCCGGTGATCAGACCGGCGCCGACGCCGCGGCCGATCTTGATCAGCATGACGTCGGCTCGCGCCTCGCCGAAGGTGTACTCGGCCAGCACGGCGGCGTTGGCGTCGTTGCGCGCCGTCACCGGCAGCTCCAGATCGAGGCTGAGACGCGCCTCGAGCGGGAAGTTCGTCCAGCCGAGGTTCGGGGATTCGATGACGACGCCGTCCGGGCGCACGATACCCGGCGTCCCGACGCCGACGCCGAGCAGCGTCGTCGTGGAGGCGGCCTTCAGCTGACGGGCGAGGTCGACCAGTGCGTCATACGCGGCCGCACCGTCCGGCTGCGCGGGGCGCGGCACCTCGCGGCGCTCGAGCACCTCGCCGTCGAGGCTGAGGACAGCGCCCTGGAACGCCTCAGGGCCGGACAGATCCAGCCCGATGATCTGGTGGCCCTCGCGATCGATGTCGATGAGGATCGGCGGCTTGCCGGGCCCGGCCGTCTCGCGGATCCCCTTCTCGATGACGATGCCGTCGGCGATGAACTCGGCGACGAGATCCGAGATCGTCACGCGCGTGAGCCCGGTCTCCCGCGACAGATCAGCGCGGCTCATGGCTCCGGCGTGATAGAGCGTCTGCAGCACCAGCGCGCGATTATGGCCGCGCGCGTGCTCGGGCAGCACCTTGGCGCGCGAGCGGAGGTGTCGTGCACCCGCGAATCCGTGCGCACTCGCGCCGGTGTACTCGGCCGCGGCCGGCACACGCATCCCATCCGATTCGGACATGTTTGTTAGTAGACCTTACGAACATCGTGTTGCGCAACCTCTGCGAGGTCGGCGGGGTGGAGGGTTACCGAAACGTTACCTAGAACCCGCGGCCTCCTCTCCGCCGTGGGATCCCAGACCGGCGACGAGTTCGGCGACGATCTGCTGCCGAGCCTGCACGCTCATCGGCTTGCCGGGGACACCGGGTCGACGCTGTTCGGGAGACGGGCCGTCGAGTGGACGATATCGCACCCCCGCCGCGCCGAGCCGGCGCAACTGCACCGGAAGACGACGCGCGAAATCGTCCCACTCCCCCGACTCGCCGCCTGCCCAGAGTCGTTCGGCGATGGCCGAGAGCCGCGGGAACATCGCGTAGTCGACCCGATCGCGCGTCGGCAGGTGCTCGGTCCAGGTGTTCGCCTGGCCGCCGAGGGCGCGCTCGTCGATGCGCAGCGTGTAGGCGTGCTCGATCGTCAGGGGCGGGCCGACAGGCACCGGTTCGTCCACCGACTCGGACTGGCGGTAGTCGAGATACACCTCCAGATCAGGGCAGGCGATGACGGGGATGCCGCGGTCCAGAGCTTCCTGCAGCGCCACCGGCGCGCGCCACGCGAGGATCTCGACCCCATCGGGCACCTCGCCTTCGAGCACCTCGTCCCAGGCGAGCGCGGTACGGCCTCGCGCGCGCACGTGCGCGACGAGGTGCGCGGTGAACCACGGCTGGACGTCCTTCGCCGAATCCAGACCGAGCTCGCCCATCCGCTCGCGCGCTGCGGCGCTGCGCCCCCACTCCGTCACCGGGACCTCGTCGCCGCCGATGCCGATCCACGGCGAATCGAACACGTCGCAGAGGGCGTCGATCGCCGCGCGCCCGAACGCGAGGGACTCCTCGGTCGGCGCCAGCGTTCGCTCGTTGACCCCGAATCGCTCCCACGGCCCCTCGACGCGGTCCGACGCATCCGCATTGCCGAGCTCCGGGTAGGCGGCGAGCGCGGCCTGCACGTGCCCCGGCAGCTCGACCTCCGGAACCAGGGTGATGAAGCGCTCGGCGGCGTAGCGCACCAGGTCGCGCAGCTCCGCCGTCGTGTAGTGGCCCTCGTGCACGCCCGGTTCGACGGTGGCGAGCGGTCCGTGCCCGAGCTGGGTCGCATCGCGGCGAGCGCCCATCGCGGTGAGCCGCGGGAAGCCAGGGACCTCGTAGCGCCAGCCCTGATCGTCGGTGAGGTGGAGGTGCAGGATGTTGAGCTGGTGGGCGGCGAGCACATCGATCAGGCGTCGGATGTCGTCTGCCGGGCGGTAATGGCGCGCGACATCGAGCATCGCTCCGCGCCAGCCGAACGCGGGCGCGCCCCGCCACCGTCCTGCGGGGAGCCGCGCGCCCTGCGCCAGCTCCGGGGGCAGGAGCTGGCGCAGCGCCATCACACCGCGGAATGCGCCGACGGCTTCGGCCGCGTGCACCTCGATGCGCGTCGAATCGACCTCGATGCGGAACGACTCCGGCACGGTCGCGCCGGGGTCTCTCACCAGGGCGATGACGACGGCATCCGGGTCCGGCTCGTCGCGCAGCTGCAGGACCTCCCGCAGTCGCTCTGCCACGCCGGTGAACGCGTCGGGCGCTTCGATGCGCGTGTCGGCGGTGAGCACGAACGGTTCGGCCTGGGCGTCGACGTCGACGTCGAGCCGGGGCACCGCGGCGCGGTGCGCCGGTGGTGCGCTGCGCAATGCTGTCCCTGGTGTCCGTCCGGTGGGCTCTCCGCTTTCGATCACCGGCACACCGCCGACCAGCACCTCGACGATGCCGACGGGCTCGGCTCGCGGGTCGTCGAAGGTCGCACCGGCGCCGATCGTCTGCGCGTCGAACAGCACCAGGTCCGCCGTCGCACCGGGGCGGATGGTGCCACGCGGCGCATCGCCCATGTCGATCCCGAGCCGGCGCGCCGGCGTCGCGGACAGGTGCTGCACGGCCTCCTCGAGAGTCAGCACACCGAGTTCGCGCACGTAGTGCCCGAGGTAGTGCGGGAACGTCCCGTACCCGCGCGGATGCGGCTTGTCACCGATGAGGATGCCGTCGCTGCCGCCGCTGTGCCGCGGATGCCGCATGATCGCCCGGACGTTCTGCTCGTCGCCGATGTGCATCAGGATGCCGGTGGCCGCGGCATCCCGCACGACGACGTCGAGCACGATGTCGACGGGCCGCCGTCCCAGGGACTCCGCGATCTCGTCGATGCGGCGTCCGACGAGACCGGCCAGGGCCGGATCGCCGACGCCGGAGACCTCGATCGCCGACCAGTCGGCGCGTTCGCCGTGGAACCCGTCGCAGCCGACGTCCTCGAGTTCGACGCGAACCTGCTCGCGGCCGGCCGCATCCAGCGCCGCGATCGCGGCGATGAGGTCTCCGCCGGCGGCCAATCTGCTCGGCAGCAGCGCGGCGAGAGTCGTGGCGCCCGGCAGATAGGGGTAGGTGTCGAGCGTCACGTCGACGCCGTCCGCGATCGCCTCGTCGACGAGGGCGAGCAGTTCTGCGGCGCGTCCCCTGTTCGGGGCGAAATTCATCGTCGCGTGGGTGAGGTGGATCGGGCAGCCAGTGCGCCGACCGATGTCCAGCACCTCGCGGTAGGCGTCGAGAGCGGCCGCACCATAGCTGCGCGTGTGCGGCGCCCAGTATCCGCCGCGCTCGGCGACGACGCGGCACAGCACCTCGAGCTCGGCCGTCGACGCGTACATCCCCGGCGTGTACGTCAGGCCGCTCGACATCCCGAACGCACCGGCGTCCAGCGCGGCATCCAGCAGCGCAGCCATGCGGGCGAGCTCATCCGGCTCTGCCGCGCGACTCTGGTGGCCGATGACCATCATGCGCAGGTTGCCCTGGGGCACGAGGACTGCGACGTTCGCCGCGGCAGCGGCATCGACGGCGGCCAGGAACTCGGTCATCGACCGCCACGGCACCTCGGCGGGCCCGTTCCACCCCGCGATCTGCGCGGGGATGACGGCGGCAGCGCGATCGTCCAGCGGCGCGTAGCCGAGCCCGTCCTGTCCGATGACCTCGCACGTGACGCCCTGCCGGATCTTCGCCGCATGATCGGCACCCCGCAGTACGGCCAGATCGCTGTGCGCGTGCATGTCGATGAAGCCGGGTGCGAGCACGAGCCCTGCGGCGTCGAGCTCGACCGCACCCTCCGGCAGGACGAAGTCGTCCTCACCCTCGTGCCGGATGCCGACGACCCTGGCGCCCTCCACGGCGACGTCGGCGGTGAACCGGTCACCACCTGTGCCGTCAACGACCACGGCACTGCGATACACCCGCACGCGCCCGGCGGCTGCCTGCTCCGCGCTCAGAAGCATGTCGCCACCGCTCCGATCACGCGGGGATCCTCGGCATCCGGGTCGTCGATCACGGGGACGACCCGCCACTTGTCGAACGCCGTGCAGGGATGCGAGAGTCCGAGCCGCACGACCTCGCCGACCGCGATCTCGGCGCCGTCATCGAGACTCAGGAACGCGTGCTGATCGTTCAGCGCGGTGACCTGCCCTGCCACGGTCTGCGGGGCGGGGAGATCGATGTCGAAGGGGACATCGCGGCGCCCGGCATCCAGCAGTGCCAGACGAGGCTCCGGGTGCGAGACGACCCGTGACCACGCGTGCATGGCGGAGCGCAGCGATGCCGTCGGCACGACGGCGCCGAACGGGGACATGCGCGTGTAGAAGCCGTCGTCGTGGATCTGGAAGGCACCGGAGCGGAGCACGACGTCCACGGTCGCACGGTGCGGAGCGAGCACGGCCGCCGCCCGGTCGGGGAACGAGCTGCCGCCCGCGGAGAGGATCGGCCGGATGCCCGTCGGGTACTCCAGCCGCTCGTGCAGGGCGACCAGGCTCTGCAGATAGGCATCGACGGCCACGACGGATGCCGGAGTCCGATCGGGTCCGAACGGACCCTCGTACCCGGCGACACCGGCCAGGCGAAGACCGGGTGCCCGCGACACGGCGTCGGCGATGCGCTCGCCCTCGTCGATCGTGCGCGCGCCGGTGCGCCCGCCGAGCCCGCCCAGCTCGACCAGCACGTCGAGCGGATGCGCGGGGTCGGAGACTGCGGCCGCCAGGATCGCGACGGTGTCCTCCGAGTCCGCCCAGCAGAGCACGCGCAGGCCGTCGGTGTGCGCGAGCAGTTCGCCGAGATGACCGGCGGCACCCGTATCCGTCACGCCGTTGGCGATCAGCACGGTCCGCACCCCGGCCTCGACGGCCACGCCGGCCTGCCAGGGGGTTGCGACCGAGATCCCCCAGGCTCCGGCATCCAGCAGGCGCTGCCAGAGGGCAGGCGCCATGGTCGTCTTGCCGTGCGGGGCGAGCAGGATGCCGAGTTCGCCGGCCCAGTCGAACACCGTCTTCTCGTTGTGCGTCAGCGCGTCCGCATGGACCGTCATCACCGGTGTCGTGAACTCGGACAGCCGCAGGCCGGCATCCGTCACGTCGGACACTCGGAGCCCGTGGGCGCGGGCGGGGAAGGCCTTGGCCCAGGGGCCGAGCACGGGGTCCGGAATTTGTAGAGGCACCTAACAAGGCTACTAGGCTGAAGCCATGAGCTCGAAGATCCGTGTCACGACCGACGCCGCCCCCGCACCGGCGCACACCTTCTCCCAGGGCATCCGCAAGGGCCCGTTCGTGCAGGTCTCCGGCCAGGGACCGGTCGACCCCGCGACGAACGAGTACCTCTTCCCGGGCGACGTCGCAGCCCAGACGACCCGCACGCTCGAGAACGTCAAGGCGATCGTCGAGGCATCCGGAGCGTCGTTCGACGACGTCGTGATGCTGCGCGTCTACCTCACCAAGCGCGAGGACTTCGCCACCATGAACGATGCGTACGGCGCCTTCGTCGAGGCTCATACGACCAACGGCGTCCTGCCGTCGCGCACCACCGTCTTCACGGGTCTGCCCCGCGAGGAGATGCTCGTCGAGATCGACGGCATCGCCATCGTCGACGCCTGACGTCGGGGCTCCCTCGCCTGCCGTGATTGACTTGAGGCGACCGGAGAATCAGCACCGCAGCGCGGTGCGTCGAAACAGGGGGAACCTATGAACCGCAAGATCGCAGCCTGGACCATCGCGGCTGTCGCCGTCCTCGGCCTGACCGCATGCTCCGGGGCGCCGAGCGCGTCCGATGAGGGCTCCGACGAGATCACCTCGAGCGAGGCTCCGGCGGAGAACACGGCGGAGGACACCGGGGACCAGTCCGTCGCGGACGCGTGCAAAGCCGCCACCGAGGACATCACCGCGGCCACCGCGTCGTTGTCGAACCTCGATCTCGAAGCCGCGACCGCCGACCCCCAGGGGACGCTCGACACCTTCACGGCGACAACCGATGCCCTCGGCACCGCCGTCGAGTCCGTGAACAACGCCGAGGTCAAGGACGCCGTGACGGCGATCCACGAAGACTTCACCGAGCTGCGCGACCTGCTGTCGGCCGTGCTGATCGATCAGGACCTGGCGGCGGCAGAGGGTCTCACGACCATGAACGCCGACCTGCAGACGTCGGCCGCCGCGTTCTACACGCTCTGCACCCCCTGATCCGGGGCGCGAATCTCGACGGATGCCCTGCGACCTTCACGGTCGCGGGGCATCCGTCTTCCTGCGCCCGGCACTGTCCTGCCTGACCGGCACTGGCTTGCCTGACCGGCAGCGGCGAAGTTGCCGACCGTTGCCGTTCCGTGATAAGCGATCCTCTAACATAGAGGGATATACGTGTCACGCCGATCACGGGGGGTGAGATCGTGACCGATCTTGTTGCAGCATCCGGCTCCGACACCGCGAAGACCGCGGTGATCTCCGAGACCATTCCTTCCGGCGCGTCCGGCACCGGAGAGCTCCCCCCCGGGGACCAGCACGTCGAGTGGGCTCCCCTCGAGCCGGCGCCCAAGAAGAAGCGCCTCGGCCTCTGGATCGGCATCGGCGCAGGAGTCGTCGTGCTCGGCGCCGCCGCAGCCTCGATGGTCCTCATCGCCCCGGGCACGAGCGTCGCCGGCGTGCAGGTCGGCGGACTCACCCCGGGTATGGCCGCCGAGACCATCAGCAACCGGCTGGCCGAGACCGAGATCACGCTGACCGGAATGGGCGACGACGCTGTCGTCACCGGTGCCGACCTCGGCGCGTCCGTCGATGCAGAGGCCCTGGCGGAGCAGGCCTTCGCCGAGCATCCGCTCTGGAACGTCACCCAGTGGGGTGCCGAGACGATCCCGGCGACCATTACTCTCGACGGCCAGACCGCCGAGAGCGCGCTGCGTGCCGCGTCGCCCGCCTCCTTCACGGATGCCACCGATGCCACCGTCGTCTTCGACAGCGCATCGGGCACCTACGTGGTCACCCCGGCCGAGCCCGGTACCGGCATCAGCGTCGACGCTCTCTCGACGGCCTTCGTCGAAGCGATCGGCGAGGGCAGGTCCGACCTGGAGTTCACCGGCGACCCGACCGAGGCGCTGCCGGACATCTCGACCGAGGCGGCGCAAACGACCGCGACCGAACTGAACACGATGCTCGCCGGCATCGGCTTCTACATCGGCGAAGAGCGCACGGTCCCCGTGGACCCCGCGGTCGCCGCGACCTGGCTGAGCGTCGAGAACGTCGACGGCGAACTCGTCGTCGCGGCCGACCCCGCGGCGATCCAGACCACGGTCGACGGACTCGCTGCGGCGGTCGATCGCGCGCCCGTCAACGCGACGAACATCACCGACTCCAGCGGCAACGTCCTCCGCGAGGTCACGGCTGGCCAGACCGGCCGTGCTCTGGGCGACACCTCCGCGGTCGCCGACGACTTCGCAGCGCAGCTGGCCGACGGCAACGCGAACTTCGCCCTCGCGGTCACCGAGACTCCGTTCGAGACGACCGGCATCGTTCGTCGTGCCGAGGTCGACCTCGGGTCCCAGCGCGCCAACTTCTACGAGAACGACAAGCTCGTCAACTCGTGGGCGATCTCCTCCGGCAAGCCCGGCCACGAGACCGAGACCGGCAACTTCAAGATCCGCGCTCACGTGCGGATCCAGGACATGGTCGGCAACAACGGCGACGGCTCCAAGTACCGCACCGAGGATGTCCCCTGGGTCACCTACTTCAACGGCGACCAGGCCTTCCACGGCGCTTACTGGCACAACAACTTCGGCAACGTCATGAGCCACGGCTGCGTGAACATGCCGGTCTCCGCGGCGCAGTGGGTGTACGAGTGGGCCCCGGACGGCCTCGAGGTCAACGTCCACAACTGACGCTACGGTACGGAAAAGGCGGATGCCGAAGCATCCGCCTTTTCCGTACCCACTGATCAGACGGCGTCGATGACCGCATTCAGCGTCGCGGACGGACGCATGATCGCCGCGACCTTCGCGGCATCCGGACGGTAGTACCCGCCGATGTCGGCGGGCGAACCCTGCACGGCATTCAGCTCGGCGACGATGTCCTGCTCCTTGGCGGCGAGCGTCTCGGCGATCGGCGCGAAGCCTGCGGCGAGCTCGGCATCCTTCGTCTGCTTCGCCAGCTCCTGCGCCCAGTACAGCGCGAGGTAGAAGTGGCTGCCGCGGTTGTCGATCGTGCCGAGCGCGCGGCCGGGCGAACGGTCCTCCTCGAGGAACGTTCCGGTCGCAGCATCCAGCGTCTCGGCCAGCACTCGTGCCTTCTCGTTGCCGGCGAAGTCCGCGAAGTGCTCGAGCGAAGCCGCCAGGGCGAAGAACTCGCCCAGCGAGTCCCAGCGCAGGTAGTTCTGCTCGACGAGCTGCTGCACGTGCTTGGGAGCCGAACCGCCGGCACCCGTCTCGAACAGTCCGCCGCCGGCGAGCAGCGGGACGATCGAGAGCATCTTGGCGCTGGTGCCGACCTCGAGGATCGGGAACAGGTCGGTGAGGTAGTCGCGCAGCACGTTGCCGGTGACCGAGATCGTGTCCTCACCGCGGCGCAGGCGCTCCAGCGAGTAGCGAGTGGCGTCCTCGGGGGTGAGGATCTCGATCGTGAGGCCTGCGGTGTCGTGGTCCTTCAGGTACTCGTTCACCTTGGTGATCAGCGCTGCGTCGTGCGAGCGCTCGGCGTTCAACCAGAACACGGCCGGCGAACCGGTGGCACGGGCGCGGGAGACGGCCAGCTTCACCCAGTCGCGGATCGCGACGTCCTTGGTCTGCGTGGCGCGCCAGATGTCGCCGGGCTGCACGGTGTGCTCGAGGACGACGTCCCGGCCCGACGTGACGACCTGGATGCGCCCGGCCGCGGCGACCTCGAACGTCTTGTCGTGGCTGCCGTACTCCTCGGCCGCCTGCGCCATCAGTCCCACGTTCGGCACGGTGCCGATCGTGGCGGGGTCCAGCGGACCGTTCGCGATCACGTCGTCGATCGTCGCCTGGTACACGCCGGCGTACGAGGAGTCGGGGATGACCGCGAGAGTGTCGCCCTCGCCGCCGTCGGCGCCCCACAGCTTGCCGCCGTTGCGCACGAGCGCGGGCATCGAGGCATCCACGATCACATCGCTGGGCACGTGCAGGTTCGTGATCCCCTTGTCGGAGTTCACGTACGACAGTCGCGGGCCGTTCTGCATGGCGCGGAAGAAGTCCTCGGCGATGGCCTCGCCGCCCTCGAGGTCCGTCAGACCGGACAGGATCGAGCCGAGCCCGTCATTGGCGCTGAGACCGGCGGCCGCGAGCGTGTCACCGTGCTGCGCGAACACGTCGGCGAAGTACGCCTTGACGACGTGGCCGAAGATGATCGGGTCGGAGACCTTCATCATGGTCGCCTTGAGGTGCACCGAGTACAGCACGTCGTCGGCCTTCGCCGTGGCGAGCGTCTCGGCGAGGAAGGCGTCCAGAGCGGCTGCGGACAGGAACGTGGCATCCACGATCTCGCCGGGGAGGACCTTGAGGTTCTCCTTCAGTGCGGTGGTGGTGCCGTCCTCCGCCACGTGCTGGATCGTCAGCACCTCGTCGGCCGGGGCGACCCAGCTCTTCTCGTTCGACTTGAAGTCGTCGTGACCGAGTGTGGCGACGCGGGTCTTCGAACCCTCGGCGAACGCCTTGTTGCGGTGCGGGTGCTTCTTGGCGTAGTTCTTCACCGCCAGCGGAGCGCGGCGGTCGCTGTTGCCCTCGCGCAGGACGGGGTTCACGGCCGAGCCCTTGATGCGGTCGTAGCGAGCGCGAACGTCCTTCTCTTCGAGCGTCGACGGCTCGTCCGGGAAGTCGGGCACGTCGAAGCCCTGGGACTGCAGCTCCGCGACCGCGCCCTTCAGCTGCGGGATGGATGCCGAGATGTTCGGCAGCTTGATGATGTTCGCCTCAGGGGTCGTGGCGAGACCGCCCAGCTCTGCGAGTGCGTCGGAGACCTGCTGGTCTGCGCTCAGCCGCTGCGGGAAAGCGGCCAGGATACGGCCCGCGAGCGAGATGTCACGCGTCTCGAGCGCGATCGCGGCCTTTCCGGCGTACGCCTTCACGATCGGCAGAAGCGAAGCGGTGGCCAGAGCCGGTGCCTCGTCGGTGTAGGTGTAGATGATGGCGTCGTCGGTCACCGGGAGATCTCCGTTCACGAGGGCATTTGTCTCGATACCAAGATACCTGAGGGCCTGCCACGGCGTTCATCGGACGGATTCATGACTCGCTCTGGTGTCAGAACGATTCGAAGCGGTTACCCTGGGCTTATGCCGGAACTGCGTGTGGTCGAACTGTCTGCTGCGACGATCGTCGCCGTCAACAACCTGTCCCTCAAGCCCGGGCAGGAGCAGTACCTCGCTCCCGTCTCGTACGGGATCGCCGCCACGGTGATCAACCCGAAGACCTCGTGGCAGCGCGTCGTCCTCGACCGCAACGAGGTGGTCGGCTTCGTGAGCGCGAACTTCGACCCCGAGGCACCGGAAGAGCACTTCCGCTCGGTGCTGTGGCGGATCAACGTGGATGCCGACGACCAGGGCCGCGGCGTCGGCCGTTTCGCGGTCGAGGCGCTCATCGAAGAGGCGCGTGCGCGCGGCTTCGATCACGTCGACGTCATCTACGAGGCCGGCGAAGGCGGGCCGGAGGCGTTCTTCAACCGTGTCGGCTTCTCTCCCGTCGGCGAGACCGAGTACGGCGAAGTGATCGCCGAAATCCGGATCGCCTCCTGAGACCGGCGGCGGGGCCTCGGATCCCCTCCCCCACCGAGACCCCGTCGCCTCCTTCCGCGCCCTGACGCGTCGACGAGCGGCGCGTCAGCGGGCGTTCGGATCGTCGCCGGGGCGCGAGCGTTCACGCCAGGCGGCGATCGCGGATGCCGCGGCGGCAGCAGCGCGGTCGAGCACGTCGGCGGACAGCGTGATGACCTGCTGCGCGGCATCCTGCCATCCCGGTCCGATCGGCGGACGCTCCCCTGCGGCGACGCGCTCGGCGTCTTCGAACGCGCGTTCCAGTCGGACGACCGCCAGCCGGTAGGCCGTGAACTCGGCCGGAGCCACCTTGCCCGGCGCCGGGCGGGTCTCCTGCGCATGCTCGAGGGCTGACAGGAACGCAGCGGTCGCGGGCACGTGCCCGTCGCTCATGGACGGATAGGCGATCAGTCGCGCAGGGTCGGTCTCGTACTGCATCCAGTGCACGAGCACCGTGTCGTGCTGCGATCGGAGACGCTCGAGCGGCGTCGGCTCCGACCGCGAGGGGATCTCGGCCCGCGCCGCGGTCACACGGGTGCGCAGCGCCTTCACCGCCGCCGATGCCGCCTTCGCCTCGCGCTGCGCGGTCTGCAGGTCCCGTCGAGCCCGGTTCACATCCTCCGAGCTCGCCCGTGACGCCGCCCGATCGGCGGTCACTCGCGAGAGGTCGGCCTTGGCGATGCGCGCCGCGTTCTGCGCCGCGATCGCCGCCGAGATCGCTTCGCGCAGTTCGAGCTTGGCGGCGTCGTATCCGAGTCGTCGTTCGGCGTTCAATCGGTGCACTCCCCACGCGCCGGCCCCCGCGGCTCCGGCGGCCGCCGGCACCGCCCACCAGAGCTCGGCCAGCAGCAGGGGGTCCATGCCTTCATGCTAACCGGGGCGGATGCCTGAGCATCCGCCCCGGTCGGATCAGACCAGCGTCTCCTGCCAGGCCGCATGCAGCTGGGCGAACTTGCCCGTGCCGCCGATGAGAGCGGCGGGGCTGTCGTCCTCGATGATCCGGCCGTGCTCCATAACGAGCACCCGGTCGGCGATCGCGACGGTCGACAGGCGGTGCGCGATGATGATCGCGGTGCGGTCGGCCAGCAGCGTCTGCAGGGCATCCTGGATCAGCCGCTCCGACGGGATGTCCAGCGATGCCGTCGCCTCGTCGAGGATCAGCACCGCAGGGTCGGCGAGGAACGCGCGAGCGAACGAGATCAGCTGACGCTGACCGGCCGACACGCGACCGCCTCGCTTGTTCACGTCCGTGTTGTACGCGTCAGGCAGCGACGAGATGAACTCGTCGGCGCCGACAGCCTTCGCGGCCGCGCGGATCTCGTCGAGCGTCGCATCCGGCTTGCCGAGGGCGATGTTGTCGGCGACCGTTCCGCTGAACAGGTACGCCTCCTGGGTCACCATGACGATCGCCCGGCGCAGATCCTTCGGGTGCAGGGAACGCAGATCCACACCGTCCAGCGTGACGCGCCCCTTCGACGGGTCGTAGAACCGCGAGATCAGCTTGGCCAGGGTGGATTTTCCCGCGCCGGTCGTACCGACCAGCGCGATGGTCTGGCCGGCGGGAATGTCGAGCGAGAAGTTGGGCAGGATCGTCTTCTCGCCGTTGTACCCGAAGGTGACCTCGTCGAAGGAGATGTGACCGCGCGACTCCCACAGATCAACGGGCTTGGCCGGATCCGGCACCGTCGGCACCTCGTCCAGGACTCCGGAGACCTTCTCCAGCGCAGCCGTCGCCGACTGGTAGGAGTTCAGGAACATCGCGATCTCCTGCATCGGAGCGAAGAAGTTGCGCACGTACAGGACGGCGCTCAGCAGCACGCCGATGCCGATGGCACCGGTCGACACCCGCATACCGCCCCACAGCACGACGAGTGCCGTCGTGAAGGCGGCGACCGCCATGAGACCCGGCTCGAACGTGCCGAACAGCACCATCGAACGCCGGTTCACGTCACGGTAGTCGCCGGCCAGCTTGCGGAACGTCTTGTCGTTGCGCGGCTCCTTGCGGAACGACTTCACGGCGCGGATTCCGGTCATCGTCTCCACGAACTGCACGATCACCTTCGCGCTGATGACCCGGGATTCGCGGTACACCAGCTGCGAGCGCGAGTAGAACCAGCGCATCAGGAACGCGAGCGGGATGCCGGCGAGCAGCAGGATCAGCCCGGACTGCCAGTCCGCGATCACGAGGGCGATGAAGGTGAAGACTCCGAACAGCACCCCGGAGACGAGGTTGTTCAGACCGCCGTCGAGCAGTTCGCGGATCGAATCGAGGTCGCTGGTCTGACGCGAGATGATGCGCCCGGACGTGTACGACTCGTGGAATTCGAGGCTCAGCTTCTGCGTGTGCAGGAAGATGCGCTTGCGCAGATCCAGCAGCACGGCCTGTGTGATGCGCGCCGCGATGACGACGTACCAGCCGATCAGCGCCGCTGCCGTGGCACCGGCGAAGATGTAGACGGCGGTGACGACGATCGCCGGCATCCAGTCGGTCTGCTCGAGCAGCATGGGCAGCGCACGGTCGATGCCGATCCCGATGAGGATCGGCCCCGACACCTGCAGTGCTGTGGACACGACGAGCACGATCGCCGCGAGCGAGATCCGCGCACGCAACGGGCTGATCAGCGAGCCGAGCAGCCGCAGCGAGCGGCGCCGGATGGCGCGGCTCTCTTCGCGGGTGTAGTTGGAGCGGTCCTCTCCCTGGGTTCCGGTGAGAGTCATGCCTGCACCTCCTCGTCCTCGCTGGCCGGAGCTTGGTCGAGCATCTCCTCCGTGATGATCGGGATGGCCCCTGTTCTGGCGGCCTCCTCGGCTTCGAGACTCGAGATCACGTGCCGATAGTGCGAGCTGGTCTTCAGCAGTTCGGAGTGCGTTCCGACCGCCGTGACCCTGCCCGACTCAAGCAGTGCGACGCGGTCCGCGAGAGCGACGGTCGACGGCCGGTGCGCCACGATGAGCGCCGTCGTCTCGGCGAGGACGTGCCGCAGCGCCTCCTCGACGAGCGCCTCGGTGTCGACGTCCAGCGCAGACAGCGGGTCATCGAGCACGAGCACCTTCGGAGCGGCTGCGACGGCTCTGGCGAGCGCGAGGCGCTGCCGCTGGCCGCCGGAGAGGCTCAGTCCCTCCTCGCCGATGATCGTCTCGGTGCCCTCGGGCAGCGTGTCGACGAACGCGGCCTGCGCCACATCGAGCGCTTCGCGCATGATGCGCTCGCCCTCTTCGCTGTGCGGATCGATGTCGGCGCGACCGAGCAGCACGTTCTCGCGCACGGTCGCCGAGAACAGCGTCGCGTCCTCGAACGCCATCGCGATGTGGGTGCGCAGCTCTGCCAGCGGCAGGTCGCGCACATCGACGCCGTCGAGCGTGACGCGGCCTCCCGTGACGTCGTACAGACGCGCGGGCAGGGTCGTGAGGGTCGTCTTCCCGGAGCCGGTGAGACCGACCAGCGCCATGGTCTCACCGGGGCGCAGCACGAGGTCGATGCCGTCGAGCAGATCGCGCTCCGAGGCACCGGCATCCTGATAGCGGAAGTGCGCGTTCTCGAAGGCGAGTTCCCCACGTGGCTCGGCGATGTGCACGGGCTCGTCAGGGTCGGTGATCGAGTTCGTCTCGTTGAAGATGTCGAACACGCGGTCGGTCGCCGTGCGGGCGTCGAGCATGAACGAGAACAGGAAGCCGATCGACTCGATCGGCCAGCGCAGCACGGTCGCCATCGCGAAGAACGCGAACAACTGAGCGTCATCGATCTGGCCCTGCCAGACCAGCCAGATGCCGGTGATCAGGCTCAACCCGAAGGCGATCTGCGGCATGAGGTCCAGCCAGAACCAGATCCGACCGACAGCACGGGCCTTGTTGAGCTCGGTCTCCCGCAGCGTCTCGGCCTGCGAGCTGAAGCGGCGCAGCGCGTGCTGGCCGCGGCCGAAGGCCTTCAGAACACGGATGCCGTGCACGCTCTCCTCGACGCTGGTCGCGAGGTCACCGGCCTGGTCCTGGCTCTGCCTGGCAAGGGCGCCGTAGCGCTTCTCGAACAGGTAGCCCTGGATCCACATCGGGATCCCGGTGACGAGGAAGATGACGCCCAGCATCCAGTGCCACTGGAACAGCAGCACGGAGCCGATGATGATCGTCAGCACGTTGACGACGAGGAGGATGAGTCCGAAGGCGATCCAGCGACGGATGAGGCCGATGTCCTGCATCATCCGGCTGAGCAGCTGACCGGACTGCCAGCGGTCGTGGAAAGCGACCGGCAGCGTTTGCAGGCGTGCGTAGATCTCCGACCGCATGCGGAATTCGACCTCGGTCGCCGGGGTGAGCACGAACCAGCGGCGCAACCACACCATGGCGGCCTCGCCGAAGCCGAGCAGCAGCACGACGACGGCTCCGCCGACGATCAATCCGAGGTTCACGACCCCGATGTCGGTGTCGAGCCCGCGCACGACCTGCTCGAGAACGATCGGCACCATCAGTGCGAGGACCGCGGCGGCGAGCGCGCTGCCGGCACCGCCGACGAGGCGCCAGACGATGGGACGGACGAAGGGCTTCAGGCGCCACAGGGCGGCTGGAGTGGAGAGGGAAGCGGATGAAGGAGGGGTGTGCGTAGCAGGCGTAGCAGACATGACTCTCAGAAGTGAGGAAGCGAGCGGGGTGACGAAAGGTGCGCCGACGGCGTGATCGCGACGGCGGAGATACGGAGATCGGGTGCGGAACTAACCGCGGCAGGTCGCCACGCGGATACCCGGAGCGAAGACCTGTGCGACGGCGATCGAGATCATGATGTCCTCCTCGGGGTTCGGTGATGTCGTCCAGTCGGCGCGACAGCCCTCCAGCCTATGCCTGTGAACCTGCTGAGTGCAACACTTTCGCGCAGATGAATGAATCGTGTCAGTTCGGGCCCCTCACCTCCCCTCAGGCCGCGGCTTCGCGCGCGAGCAGCGATTCCTTCACGTCTAGTCCCCATGCGAAGCCTCCGAGCGACCCGTCCGTACGCAGCACGCGGTGGCACGGCACGAACAGCGCCGGGGCGTTCCGAGCGCAGATGGATGCCGCGGCGCGAACGGCGCTGGGCTGCCCGAGGGCTGCGGCGAAATCCGTGTAGGTGAGCGGCTCACCCGGGTCGATCGTGCGCAGCGCCGCCCAGCCGCGCCGCTGCATCTCCGTGCCGAACTGAGCGACGCGGACGTCGTCGATCGCCGTCAGCTCACCGCTGTAATAGGCCAGCGCGGCCGCCGCGGCATCGGTCTGCCCCTTGCTCACGTCGACCGGGCGGCTGCGCACGGTCAGCCGCGCGAGGATCTCGTCCTGCTCGGCCGTCCAGCCGGAGGCCAGCACGCGCTGCTCGTCGTCGGCGAGGATCGTGAAGGCCCCGTCCGGCGTCTCGATGGTCTGGATGATCGCGGTCATGAGGTCTCCTTGATTCGGATCGGACGGGTTCGGGTCGGGCGCACGGGTGCCGCACGCCACAGATGAGCGGTGAGGTAGCTGCGCCATGGCGCGGTGCGGCCGGCCCAGGCGGTCAGCCCTGCCGGGTCTGCGGGGATGCCGAGGGCGGCAGCCCCGGCTCGCACCGCGACGTCTCCAGGGAGGAAGACATCCGGGTCGCCGAGGACGCGCATGCCGACGTAGTCGGCGGTCCACGGCCCGATCCCGGGCATCGCGAGGAGCGCCTCGCGCTGGTCGGCGGCGTCATCGCCGACCGTCAGCGGGAGTCTCCCGTCGGCGAGCGAGGCCGCGGCATGCGTGATGGCCCGGATGCGCGCCGCCGGTCCCCGCAGCACTTCGGCACCGTGATCGGCGATCGCCGTCATCGTCGGAAACAAGATGCCGTGCTCCACGCGCTCCCCCAGCGCATCGGCGAGCGCGGTGAGCGCCGTCCTGGCCGCGACGACGGTGATCTGCTGGCCGACCATCGCTCGAATGAGCATCTCGTGCGGGTCGGCGGCGCCGGGGACGCGAATCCCAGGCGTGCGCGCCACAGCATCGGCGAGTTCCGGATGCGTCGACAGCGCGGCATCCACCGCCGTCGGATCGGCGTCGAGGTCGAACAGCCGGCGCGCGGTCGCGACCAGCGGCGTGAGGTCACCGAGCCTGGTCACCCTGGCACGAAGCCGAAGGCGCCCCTCCTGTTCGCGGATCTCGAACCAGGCCGGCCCGCCCGCCATCCGCAGATGACGGGCGAACGACGTGGGCGTGGCCTGTTCGACCCCCGGCAGAGCCCGCGCGGACATCCACGCGAAGATGCCCGCGGCGTCGAGCGGTTCGCGATGCGGCAGCAGCAGGTCGATCTCGCCCGGTGCGCATACGCCGGTGCGGTGGCGGCGCGCGCGCAGCTCGGTCGGGGTCATCCCGAACACCTCGCGGATGGTGTCGCCCGCCTGCCGGATGCTGGCGAAACCCGCGGAGAAGACGACATCCGAGATCGGCATGTCCGTGCCGACGAGCAGCATCCGCGCCGTGTGCGCGCGATGGGCCCTGGCCAGGGCGAGCGGACCTGCACCGAGTTCGGAGGTCAGCAGCCGGGTCAGATGGCGGCTCGAGAAGCCCAGCCGTGCGGCCAGCCCTGGGACGCCCTCGCGCTCGACGACCCCGTCCGCGATGAGGCGCATCGCGCGTGCCGCGGCATCGCCTCGCAGGTTCCACTCCGGCGAGCCGGGCGCCGCCTCGGGGAGGCATCGCTTGCAGGCCCGGTACCCGGCCTCATGGGCCGCGGCGCTGGTCGGATAGAACGTGACGTTCTCCGGCTTCGGCGTCCTGGCCGGGCAGCTGGGGCGGCAGTAGATCCCGGTCGAACGCACAGCCGTGACGAACTGTCCGTCGAAGCGGACATCACGCGCGTCGATGGCGCGGTACCGCTCGTCGAAGGTCATCACTGGGAGGCTCATGCCTCAACTCTGACATGTCCGGATGCCGCGCGCTCGCGGAAATCGGACATGGCTGTCTTCGGCACTCGCGCATCGAGTTGATAGTGAGAATCATTCTCAGTAGGGTGATCGCTTGTGCATGCTCTCACGACGATGGAACACGGTCGGGCCCTTCCCGCAGCCGTGGCGGCGCCCCGCCCCGGCCGGCGGCTCGCGCGGCGGGCGCGCATCCTCGCGATCGGACTCGGCGTGCTCTCCGTCACGCTCTTCGTCCTCTCCTGCGCTGTCGGCACGGTCGGCGTGAATCCGCTGCAGTCCGCGCAGATCATCCTCGGGCACCTCCTGCCAGGGATGCCGTGGATGGCCGACGGCTCCCTCACTCCGCTGCAGGATCAGGCCGTCTGGCAGTTCCGACTCCCGCGCGCACTGCTCGCCGGTCTCGCAGGAGCGGGCCTCGCTCTGGCCGGTGCACTCATGCAGGTCACGGTCCGCAACCCGCTCGCGGAGCCGTACATCCTCGGGGTGTCCTCCGGGGCGAGCGTCGGCGCGGTCCTCGTGATCGTCTTCGGATCGGCGGCTCTGGGCGGCCTGTCCTTGAACATCGCGGCGTTCATCGGCGCTGTGGTCGCCTGCGGCTGCGTCGCGGCCATGGCCTACCAGGGCGGGACTCTGTCGCCCACGCGCATGATCCTGGCCGGCGTCGCCCTCGGGACACTCTTCAGCGCGATCACGAGCTACCTGACGATCTCGACCGATGCGCAGAACGTCGTGAGCGTCCTGTTCTTCCTCCTGGGCAGCGTGTCGGCCGCCACGATGTCGAGCCTCATCGGCCCGGCGATCGCCCTCGTGATCGCGGTGATCGCCGCCGGCGCGCTCGCTCGCCCCCTGAATGCGTTGATGACCGGCGATGAATCGGCGACGTCACTCGGGATCGACCCGACGCGCCTGCGCGCGCTCATGCTGATCCTCGCCTCTCTGCTGACCGGTGCGATCGTGTCCGTCGCCGGCGGCATCGGGTTCGTCGGACTCGTCGTGCCGCACGTCGCGCGCATCGCCGTCGGCGCCGACCATCGACGGATGCTTCCGGTCACGGTGCTCGGCGGCGCGGTGTTCCTCATGCTGGCCGACCTCCTCGCGCGCACCGTCGCCGCGCCGACCGAGATCCCGCTCGGGATCCTCACGGCATTCGTCGGCGCACCGTTCTTCCTCTGGCTGATGCGCCGCGGCGCCGCCTCACGAGCGGGGCTCAGCCGATGAGAGTGCGCTTCGAGGACGTCACGGTCGCGCTGGGCGGTCGAGACGTCGTGCATGCCGCGAACCTGAACGTCGAGCCTGGGACGGTCGTCGGCCTCCTCGGACCGAACGGCAGCGGGAAATCGACACTGCTGCGGACCCTCTACCGCGCCGTGCGCCCACGCCTGGGCACCGTGCGCCTCGACGACGTCGACATCTCGTCGATGACCGGTCGCGACGCCGCACGTGCGGTGTCCGTCATGCTGCAGGATCCCCAGACGGACTTCGATCTGACCGTGCACGAGCTCGTCCTGCTGGGCCGCGCACCCCATCGTCGCGCGCTCGGTCGCGATACGCCAGACGACCTGCGGATCGTCGAGCAGGCGATGCAGGGCGTCGGGATCGACGACCTGGCAGAACGGATGGTCGGCACGCTCTCCGGCGGCCAGCGCCAACGGGTCATGCTCGCTCGGGCGCTCGCGCAGCAGACCCCGGTGATCGTTCTCGACGAGCCGAGCAATCATCTCGACATCCGTCATCAGATCGATCTGATGACCATCGTGCGCGGTCTCGGCCGGACCGTCATCGCGGCGCTGCACGACCTCAATCTGGCGATGCGGTACTGCGACAGCGTCGTCGTCCTCGTGGAGGGACGTGTGCTGGCGGTCGGCCCACCGGCGGACGTGCTCACCCCCGAGCTGATCCGGGCCGCTTTCGACGTCGATGCCCGGCTGCTGACCGACGCCGACGATCGCGTGCTCTCCTTCCGCACGCCCGCCGAGCTGACCATCCCGAGAGAAAGCGAACTCCACTCATGACCACCATCACTCCTCGACGCCTCACGACGGCATCCGTCCTGGCCGTCAGCGCCCTGCTGCTCGCGGGATGCGGCTCCGGCGTCACCCCGGCCGATTCCTCCGAGAGTGCCGGACGCGAGACCACGACACTGCAGAACTGCGACCGCGAACTCGTCGTCGACGGGATTCCGACTTCGGTCGTGGGCATGCACCCGTCCCAGACCGAACTGCTCCTCCGGCTCGGCCTGGCCGATCGTCTCGCCGCCCAGGCTCAGGCGACCGCGCAGGCTCTGCCCGAGGACATCGCCGACCTGGCAGCCGATGTTCCCGTGGTCGGGGGCGCGATGCCGCCCAGCAGAGAGGACCTGCTCGCCGCCCAGCCGGACTTCGTGTACTCGCCGACCACGTACGAGTTCACCGCCGAGCAGGGATTCGCGAGCATCGAGCAGCTCGAGCAGGCCGGCTCAGCGGTCTACGTGGCCACCGGCGGGTGCGCCGATCGCCGGATGTCCGGAGAGGTGGCCGACCTGTTCACGGACATCGAGAACCTCGGCGAGATCTTCGCCGTCCCTGAAGCAGCCGATGAGCTGGCGGGGCAGGCCCGCGCCGATCTCGCCGAGGTCGCAGCTGCGATCGAGGACGTCGACCCTCTTCGCGTCGCCCAGGTGTACGTCGAAGGCACCACGCTGTCTGCCATCGGCGCCGGGATCGAATTCGACATCCTCGCGCTCGCCGGCGCCGACAACGTGTACGGGCCCGATCAGCCTGCATTCGCCGACTTCTTCGCCGCGACGATCACTCCGGAATCCTTGGCCGCCGAGGCACCGGAAGCGCTCGTGTTCTCGGTGTACGACGAGGCGCACGAGGCCGCTGCACGCGACTACCTGACCTCGACGTTCCCCGATCTCCCGGCCGTGCGGGAGGGACGCCTCATCGCGGTGTCGAGCGCCGATGTGTTCCCCGGCACCCTCGGCAACGTCAGCGTCGTCCGCCAGATCGCCGAGGCATTCTGAGCATGATCCATCGCCGCCTTCTCCAGTTGGCCGGGTCCATCCCCGGCGCCATCGCCCTGCTCGCCGGCCTCGGCATCCTGGTGTCGGTTCTGCACGTCGCCTTCTCCCTCGCCGCCGCCGGCGTGATCGCGGCGCTGACGAACGGCACGGGTGGACTGCTGGACGCTCTGGTTCCACTGGTCGCCGTCGCGGTCGTCCGCGCCGGGGTGATCTGGCTCCGCGAGCCGGTCGCGACGAGGATCGGCGCAGATGTGCGCATCCGCCTGCGCGACCGCCTCCTCGACCGTGCGACCGCCATCCAGGAGGCGGAGCGCCGCGCGGCAGGCGACACCGCGGCCACCGTGGTCGACGGCGTGGACGGCCTCGACGGCTACTACACGCGGTACCTGCCGCAGCTGATCGTGGTCGCACTGGTGCCGCTTGCGATCGTCGTGCTGGTGTCGTCGCTGAGCCCCGTTGCCGGCCTGATCCTCGCCTGCGCCGTGGCCGCGGCCGTGATCCTCCCACGATTCTGGGATGCGCTGCTGCTGCGCAACGGCCGGACCAGATGGGCGGCGTTCGCGCAGCTGTCCGGCGACTACGTCGAGGCACTGCAGTCGGTGCCGCTGCTGCGGACGTTCGGTGCCGCCGAGCGGACTGGAGCCGAACTCGAAGGGCGCGCGGAGGGGCTCCGCACCTCCACGATGCGGCAGATGCGCGTCTCGCTCATCGAGAGCGGCATCAGCGCGCTGGCGATCCACCTGGGCACGGTCCTGGCTGTCATCGCCGGCGCAGCCGCCGTGCTGGCCGGCGCCGACGCGTTCACGGCGATCGCCGTACTGCTGCTCGCGCGGGAGTGCTTTCGACCTCTCGCCGAGCTGAGCGGCCACTGGCACGCGGGCTACCTCGGCCTCACAGCGGTCGATGGCCTCGATCGCCTGCTCTCCACCCGCGATGCTGTCGTCGAGCACGGCACTGTGGACGCGGCGGCGGCGCAGGGTGCAGCCATCGAGATCCTCGGCGTCTCGTACCGGCATCCGGCCAGTGGGCGCGGAGTGCATGCGGTCTCACTGGACGTCCGCGGCGGCGAGACTCTCGCTCTGCTCGGTCCGTCCGGCTCCGGCAAGAGCACGCTCGGTCTGCTGCTGGCGCGCGAGGTCGATCCGGATGTCGGCGAGGTCCGCATCGACGGCATCCGCCTCGACGCGCTCACCCGGCACGCACGTGCGCGCAGCATCGTCGTGGTCGCGCAGGACCCCGTGCTGTTCGCCTGGAGCGTGCGCGACAATCTGCGTCTGCACCGCGGCGACGCCACCGATGACGAGATCGTGCGAGCGGCCGAAGCAGCAGACGTGCACGAGGTGATCCGCGCGCTCCCCGACGGATACGACACCGTTCTGGCAGAGAACGGCGACCAGCTCTCCGGCGGCCAGCGTCAGCGTCTCGCCATCGCGCGCGCCCTGGTGGCGAACGTGCCCGTCCTGGTGCTCGACGAGGTCACCTCCGCGTTGGACGTCGAAACGGAGCGACGCGTGATGGACGGCGTCTTCGCCCACGACCCCGATCGCACGACGATCCTCATCGCCCACCGCGAGAGCGCCTGCGTGCATGCCGACCGCTGGATCTCGCTGCAGGACGGACATGTGGCAGCCGAAGGCGACGGTCCCCCGCGGCGAGTACGAACCGCGGGAGCGAGCCGATGAAGTCCGTCGCACGGTTGCTGCCGATCATCGCCCAGCATCGACGCCTGTTCGTCGAGACGATCCTATGGAGCACCGTCGTCCAGGCGGGGCTCCTGACGATCGCATTGGGGCTGGCGATGGTCGTCGGTCGCGCCATCACCGGCTCCGGGGAGCACCCCGCCGGCGCCGCCGCAGCCCTTGTCGCGCTCTGTCTGTTCGTCGCGGCGGCGACGTGGCGCGAATCGTGGGTCTCGCATGACCTGGCCTACCGGCTGATCGGCGTCCTGCGGGGTCGCGTCTTCGCGTCGGCCCGCCACGCACTGCCGCCACGTCGACGTCAGAAGCGCACGGGCGATCTCGTCTCCACACTGGTCTCCGACATCGAGACCCTCGAATGGCTGTACGCGCACACCGTCGCCCAGACGGTCTCGGCGACGCTGATCCTCGCAGTCGCCGGAGCCGTGTCGATCACGATCGATCCGCTTCTGCTCGCTGTGTGGGCGCCGCTGCTCCTCGTCGGCGTCCTGGTCCCGCTGGGCACGTCGCGGATGGCCCGCCGGTACGGGGATGCGATCGCGAGCCGCTCGGCCGGCATCCGATCGGAGCTGCTGGACACGATCCGCGGCCTGCGCGACCTGCGGGCCGCCGACGCGCTCGACGTGCGGCGCGAGCGCATCTCGGCCGATGTCCGCGAACTCGCCCGCATCCAGGTCAAGGACGCGTCCCGGCTCGGCCTGGAACGGGGCATCGCCGACCTGATCTTCGCCGCGGCGGCCATCGGCGCGATCGGCATCGCGGTCATGGCGGGATCCGAACTCGAGCCGTCGCAGGTTCCGTTGGCCGTCGCCGTCTCGGTCGCCGGGCTCGGCCCGGCCGCTCAGATCCTGGACCTGTTGCGCGGCGCCGGAGTGCTGCGCGCCTCCGCGGAGCGGATCGTGGAAACCCTCGATGAGCCGCCATCGGTGGACGACTCCCATCGGTACGTCCGCACGGGCGCCCGTGCGGACGAGGAAGGGCTCGTCCTCGAGAATGTGCGCTTCGCCTACCGCGAGAGCGCCCCCGTCCTCGACGGCTTCGATCTGGAGGTGCGCCCCGGCGAGACAGTCGCCCTGGTCGGGCCGTCGGGCGCCGGCAAGACGTCGGTGGCTCGACTCGCTCTGCGCCTGTGGGATCCTGACGGCGGGACGGTGCGGGTCGACGGCACGGACATCCGGACGCTGCCCGATTCGGACCTGCGGCGCCTTGTCTCCGCCGTTCCGCAGTCCTCGCCCCTGCTGCGCGGGACCATCCGGTCGAACATCACCCTCGGTGATCCGGCGGCGAACGACGCCGCCGTCCATCGAGCGGCCGAGACCGCCGGCCTGCTCTCCGACTCGGCCGGCCTGCCCGGCGGACTGGACACGACAGTCGGCGAATACGGCGCTGGACTCTCCGGCGGGCAGCGCGCACGCGTCGCGATAGCGCGAGCCGTGCTGCGTGAGCCGCGCATCCTCGTTCTCGACGAGGCGACGGCCTCTCTCGATCCCGATGCGGATGCCGCCGTGCTCGAGCTGCTGCAGCGATCACGCTGCGCGATCCTGCTGGTGTCCCACCGGCCGGCGACGATCGCCGCCGCCGACCGCGTGGTGAGACTGCCGGGCTGACCAGGCCGGTAGTCGGGGGCGTCGAGGGCCCCCTGCCCCGAGGCTCAGCGCAACGCGGAGCGATGCGCTGAGTGGCACATCGGGATCAGTGGAAGAAGTGGCGCTCTCCCGTGAAGAACATCGTGACGCCTGCGGCCTTGGCCGCGGCGATGACCTCATCGTCGCGCACCGATCCGCCGGGCTGAACGATGGTCGTGATGCCGGCATCCAGGAGCACCTGCGGACCGTCCGCGAACGGGAAGAAGGCGTCGGATGCCGCGACCGAACCGGCCGCCCGGTCACCGGCGCGCTCGACCGCGAGGCGGCAGGAGTCGACGCGGTTGACCTGGCCCATGCCGATGCCGACCGTGGCGTTGCCCTTGGCGAGGACGATGGCGTTCGACTTCACGGCGCGGCACGCCTTCCAGGCGAAGATGAGGTTCTCCATCTCCTCCTCGGCCGGACGCTCGCCCGAGACGAGCTCCCAGTTCTTCGCGACGGACTCGATGTCGTCGGGGAAGCGGTCGGCATCCTGCAGCAGAAGGCCGCCCGAGACGAGGCGGACATCCATCTGCTCCTGACGCCAGTCGGCCGGGAGCTGCAGCAGACGCAGGTTCTTCTTGGCCTTGAAGACCTCGAGCGCCGCCGGCTCGAACGCCGGCGCGACGATGACCTCGGTGAAGATGTCCTTGAGGTTCTCGGCCATCTTCAGCGTCACGGTGCCGTTGGTGGCGATCACTCCGCCGTACGCCGACACCGGGTCGCACTCGTGAGCACGCAGGTGCGCGCTGGCGATCGGGTCGAGGGCGTTCGGCGCGGTGGTCGCGATACCGCACGGATTGGCGTGCTTCACGATCGCTACGGCCGGAAGGACCATGTCGAACGCGGCGCGCAGCGCGGCATCCGCGTCGACGTAATTGTTGTAGGACATCTCCTTGCCCTGCAGCTGCACGGCCTGAGCGATGCCGTGACCGCCGACGCGCGAGTAGATCGCGCCGCGCTGGTGCGAGTTCTCCCCGTACCGGAGCGTGGTGAGCCGCTCGGCCTTGATGGTCAGGTGGGCCGGCAGCTCTCCGCCGTCCGAGAGCGTGCCCTCGGCAAACCAGGCTGCCACCGCGGTGTCGTACGCGGCGGTGTGGGCGAACGCCCGCGCTGCCAGTTCGCGCCGCTGCGAGTGCGTGGTGCCGCCGTTCGTGACGGCCTCGATGATCGCCGGATACGACTCCGGCGAGACGACGATCGCGACGTTGGCATGGTTCTTCGCCGATGCGCGCACCATGGCGGGGCCGCCGATGTCGATCTGCTCGACGACGTCGTCGCCGACCGCTCCGGACGCGACGGTCTCTACGAACGGGTAGAGGTTGACGACGACGAGCTCGAAGGGCGCGATCTCGAGGTCGGCCAGCTGACGCTCGTGATCCGCAAGACGCAGGTCGGCGAGCAGTCCGCCGTGGATGCTGGGGTGCAGGGTCTTGACACGACCGTCGAGCATCTCGGCGACACCCGTGACGGCGGCGACGTCGGTGACGTCGTATCCGGCATCCCGGATCGTCGCAGCGGTCGAACCCGTCGAGACGATCTCGATGCCGGCTGCGGCGAGCGACTCGGCGAGCACCAGCAGGTCGGTCTTGTCGCTCACCGAGACCAGTGCGCGCCGGATCGGCACGACGTCGCGGTCACGGTAGAGAGAGGGATCGTGGCGGGGGCCGGCCATGGAGGGCTCCTTCGTGCGTCGGGTGGTCAGGAAGCGGTTTTCAGATCGATGTCGCCTGTCGCGATGCCGCGGACGACGTCGATCAGGAGGCGACGTTCGACGGGCTTGATGCGCTCGTGCAGGCGGTGCTCGGTATCGCCAGGGTGCACCGGGACGCGCTCTTGCGCGAGGATCGGCCCGGAGTCCACGCCGTCGTCGACGACGATGACGCTCGCACCGGTCTCGGTGACGCCGGAGGCGAGCGCGTCGCGGACGCCGTGCGCACCGGGGAACTCGGGAAGGTACGCCGGGTGGGTGTTGATGATGTGCGGCGAGTAGCGCGCGACGAGGGATGCCGGCAGCAGCCGCATGAGCCCGGAGAGCACGATGAGGTCAGGCGACCACACCTCGAGTTGGCGCCCCAGCTCCTCACCCCATTCGTCGCGCGTCGCGAAGGCGCGGAACGGCACGGAGAAGCTCGGGATGCCGAACTCCTCTGCGTGCGCGAGACCATCGGCGTCGCGATCGGCGCCGACGACGACGATCCGAGCGGGGAAATCGGGGTGACGAGCGGCTTCGAGGAGGGCCCGGAGATTGGAACCCGCGCCCGAGATGAGGACGGCGACCGTGAGCACCCGGTCAGTCTACCGGCGGTCGGAGGTGTCTCCGTCGCCGCGGTGTCCGCGGAAGAAGTCGGATTCCTCGATGGGCGCGGTCTCGTCGTGATCGCCGGGGACGGCATCGCTCGCATGGGGTGCGGCGATCGGCGCATCGACGTCGACGGGCGACATCCCCATCCGGGCGGTCCAGCGATCGGTGCGCTCTTCGGCCAGCTCGTCCCTATTGCGTGGCGAGAGCAGCAGGATGGCAGAGCCGACCAGCACCTCCAGCCCGATCGCCAGTGCGAACCATCCGGGGTGCGGGCCGACCTCCGCCAGGCGACCCGGTCCGATCGAACCGGACGCCGGCAGGGCGACGAGCGCCGCGACGAGGGCGGACAGGCCCGCGATGCCGCCGGCGATCGCGGCCCTGGGCGCCCACCCGAGCGCGGTCTGCTCCCACACCAGACGCGAGCGCACCATCCAGCCGGAGACGGCGCCGGCTGCGACAGGGATCAGGACGACGATGAGCATCCAGATAGAGCTGTTCTCGGGGATCAGACCGAAGATCGGGATGCCGGGGACGATGCCGAGCTGCGTTCCGGCCGGCGAGACCGCCGTTCCGACGCCCACGGCGAACCCGGGCCCCGCGAGCCAGGACACCGCCCAGACGACCGCCGTGGGCAGATAGGCCAATTGGCCGAGCGTGATGACGGTCGCCCCGAGCGCATCGACGCGTGCCGCCTCGAACAGCGTCACGACCTCGCTGCCGCGCAGCAGGACGGACAGCGCGACGGACAGGGCGCCGACTCCGGTGAGGACGACGGCGACTATCGCCGTGCCCCGCGCGGCTTCGGCGACGACGGGGCCGTAATCTCCCCAGCCGTCCACCGCGTCGTGGACGCGGTCGATCAGGCCGCCGTCTCCCTCGCGCCAGGCCTCGACGATCGCACCGCCGAGTGCGCCGACCACGTAGAAGGCCGCGGGCAGCAGGATGCCGAGCACCGGGGATGCGGCGACCCCGGCGACGTGCGACGTCGTGGTGACGAGCACCGCGATCGCCGCGAACACGACGGCGCCGGAGAGCACTCCGGTGCCCCAGGCGCCGGAGCGAGCCGCTCGCCGCCCCGACCTGGCGGCGGCGATGAACGTGAACAGCAGGAACGCCATCGGCGCGACGGAGAGCGTGAAGGCCGCGGCATCCGCTCCGATGCCCACGGCGACGAGCAGGTCGTCGGAGAGCGAGATGTCCAGGGGAACGGCATGCCCGAACTGCCACAGAATGCCGGTCGTCGGCCACAGCGCCCCCCAGTCGGCACCGGCGCCGAAGGCGAATGTCCACAGCAGCGTCAGCGGCGCGAGCAGCACGACCAGCCCCACGGCGGCCGCGATGGCGGCATCGACGGCGGCGAGGAGCGCGACGAGGAGGCGTTGCATGACTCAACGAGACTACGACGAGTTCCCGACAGAGCACCGGGGGCGCGCGCGATGCCCGCGACACGATAGCGTTTCTGCGGAGGTCCCACGATGACAACTGCCCCTGCGCCCGCACCGACCACGTCTGCGGAGCCGAAGAACGCCCTCGATCGATTCTTCGAGATCACCAAACGCGGATCGACGATCGGCACCGAGATCCGCGGGGGTCTCGTCACCTTCGTGACGATGGCTTACATCGTGATCCTCAATCCGATCATCCTCTCCACGCCCGACGTCGCGGGCGACGTCCTGCCCGGCCCGGCGGTGGCTGCGGCAACCGCCCTGACCGCCGGCGTCATGACGGTGCTGTTCGGCGTCATCACCCGCCTGCCGTTCGCGTTCGCCGCAGGTCTCGGGATCAACGCGTTCCTGGCGTTCTCGGTCGTCGGATCGGTGACGTGGGCCGAGGCGATGGCCCTGGTCATGATCAACGGCATCGTGATCGTGCTGCTGGCAGCCACGGGACTGCGGAAGATGATCTTCGACGCGGTACCCGTGCAGCTCAAGCTCGCCATCACGGTCGGCATCGGTCTGTTCATCGCCTTCATCGGCTTCGTGAACGCCGGATTCGTCACGGCGACGGGCAACGCGTCTCCGCCGGTGGATCTCGGCATCGGAGGCTCGGTCGCCAGTGTCCCGACGCTGCTGTTCGTCATCACGCTGCTGCTCGGCGGCGTGCTCATCGCCCTGCGCGTCAAGGGAGCGATCCTCATCGCGCTCGTCGGCGGCACCGTCATCGGCGCGCTCATCAACCTCATCTGGAAGGTCGAAGGGCTCGGGTTCGACTTCTCCGGCGGCATCGTCGGCCTCCCGGATCTGAGCCTCATCGGCGCGGTCGACTTCTCGTTCGACTTCGCCAAGGTCAGCTTCGTGGCGCTGGTGATGTTCGTGTTCACCCTGGTGTTCTCGAACTTCTTCGACGCCATGGGCACGATGACCGGCCTCGCCAAGGAGGCCGACCTCGCGGATGAGAAGGGCGACTTCCCGCGCATCAAGTCGGCGCTGGTCGTCGAGGGCGTCGGCGCGATCGTCGGCGGTGGCACCTCGTCGTCCTCGGCAACCGTGTTCGTCGAATCCGGCGCCGGCATCGGCGAAGGCGCGCGCACCGGCTTCGCGACCGTCATCACGGGCGGGCTGTTCCTGCTCGCGATGTTCTTCACACCGCTCACCGCGCTGGTCCCCGGCGCGATCGCCGGCGCGGCGCTCGTACTCGTCGGCGCGATGATGCTGTCGCAGATCAAGCACATCGACTTCGGCGACTTCCGCGTGCTGCTGCCGGTGTTCCTGACCATCACGGTCATGCCGATGACGTACTCGATCGCCAACGGCATCGGCGCCGGCTTCGTCAGCTGGATCGTCGTGAACGCGCTGTCCGGCAAGGCGAAGACGATCCACCCGCTGCTGTGGATCGTCGGCGTCGGCTTCGTGCTGTTCTTCGCCCGCGGCCCGATCGAGGCGGCCTTCGGCGTCGTCTGAGTTCGGGATCACGACGGAGGGTCGGATGCTTCGGCATCCGACCCTCCGTCGTCTCATCCGGCTCAGCCGGCCGCGTACGCGGCGGCGAACTCCGGCGCCGGCTCGATGGGCTCGATCACGTCGAGCAGTACACCCCCTGGCGCTTCGACGATGAAGTGCCGCTGCCCGAAGGCCTCGTCGCGCAGCGGCAGCCGCTCGGGGAGCCCGAGCTCCCCGACCAGCCGCGCGTGCTGGGCTGCAGCATCAGGCACCTCGACGTTCAGCAGCAGACCGCGCACGGATTCCCGGAAGCCGACGGGGATCGTCTCATGCGTGCGATCGAGCACGGCCAGCTCTCCCCCGTCGAAGCGCAGGCTCACGTACCAGGCGGATTCGAACGTCGTCTCGAATCCGAGTACGTCGCGATAGAAGCGCGCGCCCGCTGCGACGTCGTCGACCATCAGCACCGGGTAGAAGCTCGTGATCTCCATGACTCCCCTTTTAACATACATCGTGTTTGTATAGGACTCCCGCTAGGATACATACACAACGCATGTAAAGGAACCATCGATGCCCAGAGCGAGTGCCGCGGATGCCGCCGAGACCGCACGACGGATCCTCGAGGTCGCGACGACGCATTTCGCCGATCACGGGTTCGCCGCGGCATCCGTGGAGGAGATCGCACGCGCGTCCGGCGTGACGCGCGGCGCGGTCTACCACCACTACGCGTCCAAGACCGGGCTGTTCACGGCCGTCGCCGCAGCGCAGCAGCAGACGGTCGCCGATGTGATCGCCGCGGCGATCGAGGACTCAGATCCGGTGGATGCGCTGCGTGACGGCAGCCACGCGTTCCTGGACGCGATCACCCGCGGGGCAGCCGCACGCATCCTCCTCGTCGACGGACCGTCCGTGCTCAGCTGGGACGACTGGCGCCGCATGGATGCCGCCGGCCCGGAGTCCGAACTGCGCGCGGGCCTCGCCGACGCCGGCGGCTCGCCCGCCACCCTGGATGCCATGACGGCCGCGCTCTCCGGCGCGATGAACGAACTGGCGCTGCTGCTCGTCCACCACCCGACCGACGCCCGAGCGCATGCCGCCGCGCATCAGGCGCTGGACACGCTGCTCGACGGCATCCGCTGTGCAGCCGCACGGACGCAACGAAGGCCCGGGGTGGAGCCCGGGCCTTCGTCTACAGTTTATCGCGTCAGAAAACGCGATTCGACTCGCTGCGCTCGCCCAACGAGCGAGAGAGGGTGAGTCAGAGCGACTCGACGATCTCGCGCATGAGAGCGGCGGTCTCGGACGGCGTCTTGCCGACCTTGACACCGGCGGCCTCGAGGGCCTCCTTCTTGGCCTGCGCGGTACCGGCCGAGCCCGAGACGATCGCACCGGCGTGGCCCATCGTCTTGCCCTCGGGAGCGGTGAAGCCCGCGACGTAGCCGACGACGGGCTTCGTCACGTTCGCCTTGATGTAGTCCGCCGCGCGCTCCTCGGCGTCGCCGCCGATCTCGCCGATCATGACGATCGCCTTGGTCTCGGGGTCTGCCTCGAATGCGGCGAGCGCGTCGATGTGCGTGGTGCCGATGACCGGGTCGCCGCCGATGCCGATGGCGGTCGAGAAGCCCAGGTCGCGCAACTCGAACATCATCTGATAGGTCAGCGTGCCGGACTTCGAGACGAGTCCGATGGGGCCCTTGCCGGTGATGTTCGCCGGAGTGATGCCGACGAGCGCCTCACCGGGGGTGATGATGCCGGGGCAGTTCGGCCCGATGATGCGGGTCTTGTTGCCCTTGGACTGCGCGTAGGCCCAGGCCTCGGCGCTGTCGCCGACCGGAACGCCCTCGGTGATGACGACCAGCAGCGGGATCTCGGCGTCGATGGCCTCGATCATCGCGTCCTTGGTGAAGGCACCGGGCACGAAGGCGATCGACACGTCGGCGCCGGTCTCCTTCATCGCCTCGGCGACCGAGCCGAAGACGGGAAGTTCCACTTCGCTCTCGTGCGGCTTCTCGTGCGTGACCGTGGTGCCGGCCTTGCGCGCGTTCACGCCGCCGACGATGTTCGTGCCGGCTTTCAGCATGAGTGCGGTGTGCTTGGTGCCCTCGCCGCCGGTGATGCCCTGGACGATGACCTTGGAGTCCTTGTTGAGGTAGATCGACATTTCTTCAGTCCTTATGTCTCTTGGGCGTCAGGCGTTGGCGAGCTCGGCTGCCTTGTCGGCACCCTCGTCCATGGTGGCGGCAAGGGTGACGAGCGGGTGGTTCGCCTCCGCGAGGATGGCGCGCCCCTCCTCGACCTGGTTGCCGTCCAGTCGGACGACCAGGGGCTTGGTCGCGGCGTCGCCCAGGATCTCCAGCGCCTTCACGATGCCGTCCGCGACGGCGACGCACGAGGTGATCCCGCCGAACACGTTGACGAACACGCTCTTGACCTGCGCGTCGCCGAGGATGACATCGAGACCCGCGGCCATGATCTGCGCGTTGGCGCCGCCGCCGATGTCGAGGAAGTTGGCGGGCTTCACGCCGTTGTGGTTCTCGCCTGCATAGGCGACCACGTCGAGCGTGGACATGACGAGACCTGCGCCGTTGCCGATGATGCCGACCTCGCCGTCGAGCTTCACGTAGTTCAGGCCGCTCGCCTTGGCCTTGGCCTCGAGCGGGTCGGCGGCGTCCTTGTCCTCGAGCGCCTCGTGATCGGGGTGGCGGATCTCGGAGGCGTTCTCGTCGAGCGTGACCTTGCCGTCGAGGGCGATGATCTGACCGTCCTCGGTGCGCACGAGCGGGTTGACCTCGACGAGCGTGGCATCTTCACCCTTGTAGACCTCGTAGAGCTTCACGAAGACGTCGGAGACCTTCTCGATGAGGTCGGCGGGGAAGTTCGCAGCCTCGGCGATCTCGACCGCCTTGGCCTTGTCGATGCCGGTGAGCGGGTTGACCTCGACGCGCGCCAGCGCCTCGGGCTTCTCGACGGCAAGAACTTCGATCTCCATGCCGCCTTCGACCGAGCACAGGCTCAGGTACGAGCGGTTCGCGCGGTCCAGCAGCACGGAGAAGTAGAACTCCTCGGCGATGGCGGCGCCCTGTGCGACCATCACGCGCTTGACGATGTGACCCTTGATGTCGAGTCCGAGGATGGCCTTGGCCGCCTCGTACGCCTCGTCGGGCGTCTTCGCGACCTTCACGCCGCCGGCCTTGCCGCGGCCACCGGTCTTGACCTGAGCCTTGACGACGACCACACCGCCGATCTTCTCGGCTGCCGCTTTCACCTCCTCAGGAGTGTCAGCGACGATGCCGGCGAGAACCGGCACCCCGTACTTCTCGAAAAGGTCTCGTGCCTGGTACTCGTAGAGATCCACGTGCAGTCCTTCGCTGGTTGCGGCGGGTGGGACGCGACAAGAATGTCGGTTGCCGATAGATGAATCGACCCGAGAAAACAGCCTACTACCGTCTGTCATCAGCCTTTCGCGCCGGTCTAGGCTTCTCGCTATGCACGAATCCGCAGAACCGCGCTCCGCCGTCGTCGCCGCAGCGCTCGAGCTGTTCCAGGCGCAGGGCTACGACCAGACCTCCGTGGAGCAGATCGCGAGGGCGGCCGGTGTCAGTCGTTCGACCTTCTTCCGCCAGTTCGGCGGCAAGGAGGACGTGGTCTTCGCCGATCACGAGGTGCTGCTGACCGAGCTGCGCGGCTTCCTCGCCGAGGGGCACAATGATCCCTGGGTCGCGGTGTGCGAAGCATCCGAGCGGGTCTATGCGCATTTCGCGCACGATCCCGAGATGGCCCGGCAGCGCTATCAGGTGGTTCGGCAGGTGCCGGCGCTGCGCGAACGCGAGATCATCACGGTGTTCCGGTACGAGCGGCTGTTCGACGAATACCTGCGCTCCTCTCTGCCCGGTATCGACCCGCTGGATGCCGTGGGCTTCGCCGCGCTCGTCACGGCCGTGCACAACCACGTGCTGCGTCGCCTGCTGCGCGAGACGAAGAAGGTGCCGGTGTCGACGCTGCAGTCCGCCCTGGTCGACGTGCGCCGCCGCTACGGCGTCGGTGCCGATGCCCCGCAATCCGCTTCGGATGACGTCGTCGTCGCCGTCTTCCCGCGGTCGATGCCGGTCGCCGAGGTCACACGACGGCTGGGAGCCGAACTGCGCTGACGGATCGATGACACTCGGTGCCCCGCGACATGAAACCGAGTGCCGCCAGCGGGTAGAGTGGCGCGCATGAG
This sequence comes from Microbacterium sp. M, assembly GCF_045181065.1. Classification (GTDB taxonomy): domain Bacteria; phylum Actinomycetota; class Actinomycetes; order Actinomycetales; family Microbacteriaceae; genus Microbacterium. The sequence continues at coordinate 2,860,825 of NZ_CP173721.1, forward strand.
CGATGAAGCCACCTCCTTCCCCGGCGAGCGCGTCTCCCGCTACGACACGACGAGTCGCCGCGACAGCGACTACTACGCCGTCTTCGCCGACATCCCGGCGGACGACCGCGCCGCCTGGGATCGCGCGAAGGCGTACGTCGACGAGGTCGGCCCTCGCATGGCGGATGCCTGGGATCGCGGCGAGTACCCGCTCGACATCGCACGGCGCATGGGAGAGATGGACCTCGTCGTCGACGGCATCGATCACCCGAAGCTGACCCGCTTCTCGCCGCTGGCCGCCGGATTGGTCAACATGGAGATCTCCCGCGGCGACGGTTCGCTCGGCACGGTGCTCGCGGTGCAGGGCGGGCTCGCGCTGCGCACGCTCGCGCTGTTCGGCAGCGACGAGCAGCAGGAGCGATGGCTGACTGCACTGGCCGACGGCTCGGTGCTCGGCTCCTTCGCGCTCACCGAACCGGACCACGGCTCGGACTCGGTCTCTCTCGAGACGTCGGCGCGCCGCGACGGCGACTCGTGGATCATCCGCGGTGCCAAGAAGTGGATCGGAAACGGCGCATCCGGCGGCGTCACTTTCGTGTGGGCCAGGGTCGACGATGCGGATGCCGCGGAGCACGGAGCAGTGCGCTGCTTCCTGGTCGAGCAGGAGGCCCCCGGCTATACGGGCACCGTGATACCAGGGAAGGGCTCGCTGCGCGGCATCCATCAGGCGCACATCGTGCTCGATGACGTACGCGTTCCGCTGGATGCGGCCCTGCCGGGAGCGCGCAGTTTCAAGGACGCGTCGACCGTCCTCTACGCCACCCGCTCTGGCGTCGCATGGTCGGCGCTCGGCCACGCAACCGCCTGCTACGAGGCCGCGCTGGCCTACGCCATGCAGCGCGTGCAGTTCGGCAAGCCGCTGGCGAAGTTCCAGATGGTGCAGGAGCGCCTGACGCACATGCTCGAGGACCTCACGGCGATGCAGCTGTACTGCCGTCGCCTGGCCGACCTGGAGACGGCCGGCGAATTGCGACCGACGCAGGCCTCACTCGCGAAATTCCACAACACGCGCGCTGCCAGGCGGATCGCGTCGACGGCGCGCGATCTGCTCGGCGGCAACGGCATCCTGCTCGAGAACGGCGTCATCCAGCACATGGCCGACATCGAAGCGATCCACACCTACGAGGGCACCGAGAGCGTGCAGGCACTGCTGCTCGGCCGCGACATCACCGGAATGAGCGCATTCGTCTGAGCGCACGACAGCCGATCGTCAGCGCTCACCGGCCATCCTGTACTCGCCGGATTCCAGACGCCCGATAAGCGCGCGAGTCCACTCGATCGCGCTGTCGGCGGTATGCGCCCAGAGCCGGATCGCCTCCACGTGATGCTGCCAGTCCGCCTCTGGCTCGTGCTCATACGGATCGACGACTCGGGCGCGCCATTCCAGATAGGACCGCACCCGCGTGCGCAGCAGGTCCAGCGCCCGCTCCCTGGTCAGCTCCGTCATGAAGCCGATACCGGCGATCGTCATCGACAGGTCGGACTGGTACGAACTGAGCGCCTTCTCCAGCAGTTCACGGAATGCGGTGTCGCCACGCTCTGTGATCGAGTAGGCGATGCGTGCCGGGCCCGCGTCGCTGTCTTCCACCTCCGCCTGCCGGAGCAGGCCCTCGTCGTGCAGTTTTCTGAGCCCGTGATAGATCGAGCCCTGCTGCACGCTGCCCCACAGTTGAACGCCCCACGACTCCAGATCACGGCGGATCTGGTACCCGTGTGCGTGATCGCGCTCACGCACGGCACCGAGCAGCAGCAATCGAGTCGCGGTCACGTTCTCATCCTGTCCTCTCGTCGTCTTCGGATCCAAATACGTTGTCGGTAGTCAAACTGTACTATCTTGATCAACACCCTGCATGGAGACCGAGACCGAAGGAGAGATATGCATATCGTCGTCATCGGAGCGAACGGCAGAACCGGGCGGCTCGTCACGCGACAGGCCCTGCGCGACGGCCACCGGGTCACCGCGGTCGCTCGCGACCTCGCCACTGCCGGGTTTCCCGACGGTGTGGAGCCCGTGCAGGCGGACGTCGTGCGCAGCGCCGATTTCGAACTGCCGTCCGACGCGGACGCCGTCATCTCGACACTCGGGAAGAACACGACCAACGATCGCACCCCTGTCAGCGCGGCAGGCGCGAAGCACGTCATGACCGCGATGCGGCGGGCCGGGATCCGCCGACTGGTCGTCACCTCCGCTTCTCCCGTTCTTCGCCGCGCCACCGGGGAACCCCTCTGGTTCCGCGCGACCGTGCGCCCGATCGTCCGATGGGCCAACAGACGGATCTACGCCGATCTGGAGGAGATGGAGGAGGCGCTGCACCGGTCGGACGATGATGTGAACTGGTCGATCGTCAGACCGGGCTATCTGGTGGACCGTCCCGGCGGCGCGTACGAGCTCGTCGCGGGGGCGAATGCGATGGGCGTCGTGCACCGTGCAGATCTGGCCAGTGCCCTGCTGGAGGTCGTCGGGCGTCAGGATGCGGCGGGCGACTCGTACGGAATCGCCAGCCGACCGGAGGCGCGCTCATGAGCGATCAGCCGCGCATCGACTCCGGCTCGCGCAGCATCCGCATCGGAGTGCTCGCCGACGGAGTCTTCAAGGTCGTCCTCGCGGCTGCCTATGCCGCGTTCAGCGCGCCGCTGTCGAATGCGCTGGATGTGCCGGGATGGATCATCCAGGCCACTGCGATCCTGGTTGCAGGATCCGGGATCGCCGAGATCGTCGCCAGCCGGCATCCAGAGCGCCGACAGGTCATCATGCTCGCCGTGTACGACTCCGCCTGGGTCGTAGCCTCCGGAGTCGCAGTCCTCGCCGCCAGCCGAGGAGTCGGAGGCTCAGGGTCGGCCTGGTTCCTCTTCCAGGCGATCGCATCGATCATCCTCGCCGCTCTGTTCCTGATGCGTCGCGAGCGTCCATGACCGGAAGCGACCCCTCATCGCGAGACGTACTCTGCGGGGCGAGACCGACCTGCACAGGCCGAGTCTCACCCCGCAAAGCGGGTCTCGCGGGAAGGTGTCAGTTCGCGCAGCCGCACGACCCGGACGGGCCGCGCACCATGAAGCAGACGTCGCACACGCCGTAGTCGCGCTCTTCGACTTTGGTCGGGCGCACGGGGCGCGCCGGAGCGGCCGCACGGGGCGCCGCCGCCTTCTTGGAGCCCGGAGTCCGCTTGGTGGATGCCTTGAGCGGGGTGGATTCCGCGTACGCGCTCGGGTGCGTGACGAAGAAATACGGCGCGCGGCCTTCGCTCGGCTGCAGCCGGAGCATGGTCGAGCCAACGACGATCTGCTCCCAGGACTCGAAGCCGTTCGTGTATGTCTTGCCGATGTGCAGCGGGGCGCCCTCGCCCACGCGGACAGCTTCGATGTAGCGGCCGCGGTCGATGAAGGCGGAGATGCCCACGGCGTCGGTGATCGCCGTGATGAATTCGTGATTGATCTGGTCGATCCGGTGCGCGCGAAGCGCCTCGGGAAGGTTGCGATAGGGACGGGAGGTGCCTGCGGGGGTCGGCCCCTGTACTTCGTTCATTGCTTCCAGGATCTCACGCGCGGAGGGATACCACACACCAATGTCCGGCATGCAAGACTGGCCCCATGGCGCGGGCGACGATCATCGGCAGCGGTCCGAACGGACTTTCGGCGGCTGTGTCCATGGCACGCGCCGGGTACGAGGTGCGCGTTCTCGAGTCGGCGCGCACGATCGGCGGCGGTGTGCGCACCCTGGAATCCACGCTGTCCGGCTTCCGCCACGACGTCTGCTCGGCTGTGCACCCGGCGGCCCTCGCCTCGCCGTTCTACCAGGCCTTCGGACTCGCGGAGCGGATCGAGTGGATCCGTCCGGCGATCTCGTACGCGCATCCGCTCGACGACGGCCGCGCGGGCATCGCATGGCGCGATATCGAACGGACGGCCGCCGGACTCGGCGTCGACGAACGCGCCTGGCTGAGCCGGCTGCGCCCGCTGAGCTCCCATATCGGCGGCGTCGTCGACTTCACCGGCAATCAGATGCTCCGCATCCCGCACGACCCGATCACGGCCGTCCGCTTCGCCCTGCGGATGCTGGATCAGGGCTCGCCTCTCGCCGCACGCGCCTTCCGGACCGATGAGGCCGCTGCGCTGATGTCCGGTGTGCTGGCGCACGCCAACACGCCCCTCCCCTCGCTCGCCGGGGCTGCCGCCGGGTTGCTGCTGGCCGCGCAGGCCCACGCCGGCGGGTGGATGTATCCGCGCGGCGGAGCGCAGCCCATCGCAGACATCATGGCCGAAGACCTCGCCGCCCACGGCGGAACGATCGAGACCGGTGTGAAGGTCGACGACCTCGCCTCCCTCGACTGGGGCGACCCGGCGCGTGGCGACGTGCTGATGCTGAACACGTCGCCACGGCTCCTGCTGACGCATCCGGACATTCCCGCACGCTACGCGCGCGCGATCCGCGGATACCGATACGGCCCAGCCGCCGCCAAGGTCGATTTCGCGCTCGACGGGCCGGTCCCGTGGACGAACGCGGACGTCGCGAAAGCCCCGACGGTGCATGTGGGCGGCACGCGCGAAGAGGTCTGGGCGAGCGAGAACGCGGTCGCCAGAGGCGTCGTCAGCGAGCGTCCGTACGTGCTCACCGTGCAGCCCTCGGTGCTCGACGACACCCGTGCGCCGGAGGGCAAAGCCGTGCTCTGGGCTTACATCCACGTGCCGCAGGGATCCCACCTCGACGCGACAGAACTGATCACCAACCAGGTCGAGCGGTTCGCTCCGGGGTTCCGCGACCGCATCCTCGCGCATCATGCCGTCCCGGCATCCGCACGGGAAGCGATCAACCCGGCCGAGATCGGCGGCGACATCCTCGGGGGCGCGTTCACGATCGCGCAGGCGCTGCGACGGCCGACGCTGTCGACAGCACCGTGGCGTACGCCGATGGCCGGCGTGTACCTGGCCTCCGCGTCCACGCCCCCCGGCCCCGGTGTGAACGGCATGGCCGGCTGGCACGCCGCCCGCACCGCACTCAGGGATGGCGGCACCAGGGTCTCGCTCAACGACCTCTTCTGAGGACGGCACTATCCGCCGCACGGCCGCACCGGGCAGGATGGCACCATGGCGTACGACATCCCGGCTCCCATGCTCGCGAAGGCGGCACCGGCCGTCCCCGACCCGGCCAGGACACCGGGCGGGCTGCTCTACGAACCGAAGTGGGACGGCTTCCGCGGACTCCTGGCCTGGGACGGCGAGACGCTCGAGATCGGTTCCCGCGGAGCCAAGCCGCTGACGCGCTACTTCCCCGAACTGGCGGATGCCGCGGCGACCGCACTGCCCCGCCCGTGCCTCCTCGACGGCGAGATCGTCGTCGCCACCGGTGAACCGGGCGCGCAGCGGTTGGACTGGGAGGCGCTCAGTCAGCGCATCCATCCGGCGGCCTCCCGCATCACCCGGCTCGCCGCCGAGACCCCGGCCATGTTCATCGCGTTCGATCTTCTCGCCGAGGGGGACGAGCTGCTGCAGGATCGGCCGTTCGCCGAGCGTCGCGAACGGCTCGAGCGATTGCTCACCGGCATCCCGCACCCCTTCCATCTGACGCGCACGACCCGGGATCGCGCTCTCGCCCAGCGATGGCTGGCCGAGTTCGAGGGCGCCGGCCTCGACGGCGTCGTCGCCAAGCCGTTGGATCAGCCCTACGCGCCGGGCAAACGCACGCTCATCAAGATCAAGCATGCTCGGACCGCCGACGTCGTGGCGCTGGGCTACCGCATCCACAAGTCGGGGTCGAGCGTCGGCTCGCTCCTCGTCGGGCTGTACGACACCGAAGGGGTGCTTCGCCAGGTCGGCGGTGTCGCGGCCTTCAGCGACGTCAGGCGGCAGGAGCTCGTCGACGAGCTCGCTCCGTTCGTCGAGCGGGATGCCGAGGGCGCAGCCGTCACCGGCGAGGGCGAACGCAGCCGGTTCTCGGGCGCCAAGGATGTGTCGTTCGTGCGGCTGCGCCCCGAGCGCGTGCTCGAAGTGCGTTACGACCAGATGGAGGGCGCTCGCTTCCGGCACACGGTGCAGTTCGAACGCTGGCGCCCGGATCGCGAAGCCCGCTCGTGCACGTACGCGCAGCTCGAGACGGTCGCCGGCTACGACCTGGACGAGGTGCTGGAGCGGGTATGACCCGGCACTCGCCCTAGGATGGTGCTGTCCGGGAGGGACCGACGGTGAACGGTGAATGGCGAGTCGGCACGGCGACCGGAATGGTGGTGCTCGGCACTGCGGTGGTCGTCTGGGCCGCTTTCGCCATCGCGACGGATCTGATCGGCGCAGCGACCTGGGCGCACGCCGAGATGGTGAAGTGGTGGCTGCTCCTGGCGGTCGTGACCGGTGTCGTCGCCGGACTGTCCGCGAAGACGTTGCATCGCGCCGACGAGTGGCTCGACGACATCCCGGCGAAGTCCTACCTGCCCTCCGTCGCCTGGTTCGCCGGTATCGCACTGGGCGCCGTCGTCGCCGCGCTGACCATCAGCGATCTCATGCTGCGGATCGTCGCCGCTGCGGTCGCTGTCACCGCGGCGGTGTTCACGGTGCTGCGCGCTCGGATGCTCCGCGATGAGATCCTCTCCGCACGAGCCGAATACGCCAGGGTCGAGGCGCTGCGCGCGCACGGGCGCCGGGTGCGGGCCGACGTCGTCGAAGCGGAGTTCACGCAGGTCTGGGTGGGGGCGATGATGCTCTTCGAGGTGACCGCCGGGTACACCACGCGAACCGGAGCCCATCGGGTCCGCGAGCGCCTTCTCACCGGCATCGACGACGCGCCGACGGTCGGCGGAACCGTGCTGCTGTGGGTCGCGGCCGACGGAACGGCTCCGACGGACGTGTTCATGGAGCCGGATCCGGACAGCATCCGGCATCCGGATCCGTCGCAGTTCCTGCCGGTCTCCGACCCGCGCATGCCCGGAGGCGACGCGATCTCCTGATTCTCAGTCGTCGACCCGTTCGCCGTTCTCGTCCCAGTTCTCGGCGACCTTCTTGCTCGGCTGCACCCGCGGCGGTTCGCCGGGCATCTTGGGGAACTCCGGCGGGAACGACAGTTCTCCCAGGCCGTTCTCGACGTCGCGCTCCCACCAGCCGAGCAGCGTGTCGATGCGCCCCGGCGCGGCCTGCAGTTCGGCCCACGGGTCACCGACGTCCGCCAGGCGCTTCGGGATGCTGCGGACCGTGAAGCTCTTCGGGTCCACGTCGTTCAGCTCGTCCCAGTGCACCGGCGTGGAAACGGTGGCCCCGGGGAGCGCACGCGGGCTGTACGCACCGGCCATCGTGCGGTCTCGGTTGGCCTGGTTGAAGTCGACGAAGACGCGCTCCCCGCGTTCTTCCTTCCACCAGCTCATCGTCACCTGCTCCGGCATCCGGCGCTCCAGCTCGCGACCGGCCGCGATGACCGCGTGCCGCACGTCGAGGAACTCGTGCTCGGGGACGATCGGGCAGAACACGTGCAGACCCCGGTTGCCGCTCGTCTTGATGAACGGCTCCAGCCCGCCGTCACGCAGCACCTCGCGCAGCCCGTGCGCGGCGACGACGGCATCCGCGAAGTCCGTACCCGGCTGCGGATCGAGATCGATGCGCAGTTCGACCGGGTTGTCCGGGTCGTCGGCCAGCGACGCCCACGGGTGGAACACGATCGTGTTCATCTGCACCGCCCACACGATCGCGCTCGGACGGTTGAAGACGATCTGCGGATGACGGCGACCGCTGTTGTACGTCACCGTCACGGCATCCACGAAGTCGGGCGTGCCCTTGGGCGGGTTCTTCGAGAAGAAGCTCTCGCCGCCGATCCCGTCGCGGAACCGCTCGAGCGAGACCGGACGGTGCCCGTTCGCGTTCAGGAACGGGGTCGCCACCTGCTGGGCGTACTCCGCGAGCTCGGCCTTGGTGATGCCGATCTCCGGCCAGATCACGCGGCTGGGGCTGGACAGCGCGAGCTCGCGCTCGCCCTCGGGGTCGGACACGGTCACGGTGACGCGTTCTGAGGCCATGCGTCGACCCTATTGCGAACCGACGGCCTCGGCCAGGGTCGGGCGGTTCAGTCTCCGAGATCGACCGCGAGCACCAGCACCGGCGCGAGCGCGTCGCGCTCGACGATGATCGACGGGCCGGCGGCGTCCACGAGGATGCCGGCCATCTCCGGGTGCGTGGAGAGCACCTTGGCGAGCTGCTCTGGCGTGAACGGCATCGGTCGGTCTCCCCGACCGAGTGCGACGACCTCGAGCGGGTGCGAGAAGAGCTGGAGGAATCGCTTGCCGTCGGGGGTCTGCGCTTCGGCGATGCCCACCTGACCGCTCGACGTGCCGTCGTTGACGGCGACCCACGCCTTGGTCTTCGCCAGTGCTTCGCCGACCTTGACCGCGGTATCCGCCTCACGGGGACCCGACAGCAGCGTCTTGATCGTGAGGTCGGGGTCGGCCTGGTCGAGTGCCTTCTTCAGCACCTCGGTCGGGAAGACCGCGCGGTGGACGCCCGATGCGTTGTCGATGATCAGCCCGGTGAACTCGCCGGCGACGACCTGCTGGATGACCGATGTCACCGGCTGGGCGACGGCGGATGTCGCGGTCGGGTCGGTCTCGCGCTGCACCGAGTCGCGCACCGAAGCGGCATTGCTGAAGGCGAGCATGAACGAGCGGTCCTCGTCGCGGACCACGGCGATCGAGAGCGCCTGCCCCTCGGCGATCTGCGTGCGGGCATCGCCGTTGACACGGAGATACAGATGACCCTGAAGCGCCTGACGGAGCACACCCAGCAGCTGCTCGTTGGTCGCGCCCTCGGCGAGTTCGGCGAGTGCCTCGCGGAGCAGGACGTTGTCCTTCATCCCGGCAACCGTCTCGGTCTGCTCGGGAGGAAGAGCGGCCGCCAGCGGCAGGGTGCGCTTCGCCGGGGCTGCGGGGGCCGTCGGTGCCGAGGGCGCGGATGCCTGAACCTGCGGGCGCGGTGCGGCGGGCTCGGTGCTCGTCAGCGTGACCTCGGGTCCGGCGTCCGCGCCGACGCCACGGAACGCCTGCACCGAGATGCCGACCGTGGGAGCCGCCTCGCTCTCGGGCTGATCCGTCGTCGAGCCGTCGGGCTGAACCGCGTCGTCCGCCTCGTCGACGGTCGGCTCAGCGACCGAGACGGCGTCGTCGGCGGACTTCTTGCGGCGGGAGAACAAAGCCATGCCAGTCAGCCTAATCGCCGCCGCGCCCGTGGACCGCACCGTCGTCTGCTGCGGGCGACCGCGCGCCGCTACAGCTTCTCGATCGGCGCGATCTTGATGAGGAGCTTCTTCTGCCCCGCCGAGTCGAACCGCACGTGCGCGATGCGCTTCGCGCCTTCGCCGGTCACCGCATCCACTCGCCCCTCGCCGAAATCCTCGTGGCGAATGCGATCACCGGCAGCGAGTTCGAGGTCGCCGTTGTCCCGCACCTTCGAGGTGACCTTGTTGGGGAAACGGTCCATCGACGTCGACAGGGGCTTGAGCGAGCCGCCGAGCGGCTTCACTCCGAACCGATCGCCGCCGCCGCCGGGGCGACGCGCATTGAGCGCACGGGACTGCGTCCCGCCGCGCGAGTTCACATCCCCGGGCGACTGGCGCCAGTCGATGAGACCGGCGGGGATCTCCTGCAGGAACCGGCTCGGCATCGCCACCGTCACCTCGCCGAACTGTGCGCGGGTCATCGCGAGCGACAGATGCAGACGCTTGCGGGCGCGCGTGATGCCGACGTAGAACAGTCGCCGCTCCTCCTGCGGACCCCCCGGTTCGCCCGCCGAGATGCGGTGCGGGATGAGGTCCTCCTCGACGCCCGTGACGAACACGGCGTCGTACTCCAGGCCCTTCGCGGTGTGCATCGTCATCATCGACACCGAGCCGGACTCGTCATCCAGGTCGTCGGCGTCCGAGACCAGCGCGACGTCGGTGAGGAAGTCCACGATGGTTCCGTCGGGGTTGTTGCGAGCGAAGTCACGCGTCACGGCCACGAACTCGTCGAGGTTCTCGACGCGCGCCTCATCCTGAGGGTCGCGGCTCGCGCGCAGCGCATCCAGATAGCCGCTCTTCGCGAGCAGCAGCGTGAGTCCGTCTGCGACCGACGTCGCCGGCGGCACCTCGCCGGACGAGGGCAGCACGATCTCGGATGCCTCGGCCAGCACGGCATCCAGGTGCGCGATGGCCGCCTGCAGCTTGGGCCCGACGCCGAGCTCGGCAGGGCGCGACAGCGCCTCGCGGAACGTGATGCCGTGGTCCTCGGCGAACCGCGCGATCGCCGTCTCTGTGACGTCCCCGATGCCGCGGCGCGGCTTGTTCAGGATGCGTCGCAGCGACATCTCGTCGGCGGGGTTCGCGACGGAGACGAGGTACGCCAGCGCGTCCTTGATCTCGGCGCGCTCGTAGAACTTCGTGCCGCCCATGATCTTGTAGGGGACCGCCGAGCGGATGAAGATCTCCTCGAGTGCACGGGACTGCGAGTTCGTGCGGTAGAACACCGCCACCTCGGAGTACGGGACGCCCTTGCGATGCAGCGCCTCGACCTCGTCCGCCACGAACTGCGCCTCATCGTGCTGCGAGTACCCGGTGAAGCCGACGATCTTCTCGCCGTCACCGCGATCGGTCCACAGCTTCTTGTCCTTGCGGTCGAAGTTGTTGCCGATCACCGCGTTCGCCGCCGAGAGGATGTTCTGCGTCGAGCGGTAGTTCTGCTCGAGGAGCACGACCTTCGCCCCGGGGAAGTCGCGCTCGAACTCGCTGATGTTGCGGATGTCCGCACCGCGGAAGGCGTAGATCGACTGATCGCTGTCGCCGACGACGGTCAGCGACGCGCCTTCGAGAGCCGGTGTCGTCTCGGGCTCGAAGATCATCATGCCGTTCGCGGCATACGGGTCGGGGGCGCTCGACGACACCGGACGCGTCAGTTCGTGGATCAGCGCGTACTGCGCGTGGTTGGTGTCCTGGTACTCGTCGACGAGAATGTGCCGGAACCGTCGCCGATAGGTGTCCGCGACCTGCGGGAAGGCGCGGAACAGGAAGACGGTCTGTCCGATGAGATCGTCGAAATCGAACGCGTTCGCCTTCTGCAGCTGGCGCTGATAGTCGCCGAAGATCTCGACGAAGAGGCGCTCGGCCGGATCGGACATGTTCGCCTGACGGGCGTAGGCCTCGGCATCCGACAGCTCGTTCTTGAGCTTCGAGATGCGGGACTGCACGGATGCCGGGGTGAGTCCGTATGCGTCGGCCTCGTGCTCTTTCACGAGCCGTTTGATGAGCGCGCGCGAGTCGCCGGAGTCGTAGATCGTGAACGTCTTGGTGAAACCGAACTGCTCGGCCTCGCGCCGCAGGATCCGCACGCACGCGGAGTGGAACGTCGAGATCCACATGCCGCGGGAGGCTTCACCGACGAGCGCGCCGACCCGCTCGCGCATCTCGCCGGCGGCCTTGTTCGTGAAGGTGATGGCGAGGATCTGGCTCGGCCACGCCTCGCGTCCCCGCAGCAGCGAGGCGATGCGGCGCGTCAGCACGCTCGTCTTGCCCGAGCCGGCACCCGCCACGATGAGCAGCGCCGGGCCGCGATAGGTCACAGCTTCGAGCTGCTGCGGATTGAGGCCTGCCAGGAGGTCGTCCTGCGCCTGGGGCCCGGCTGTTCCGGGAACGATGAGAGGTGCGTCGGTCATGTCCCATCGAGTCTATGCGGCACCACCGACACCGCGGTTCGCGGCTGCGGCGGCTCCCTCCCAGCGCCCCGACGCAACGCCTCAGGCGATCCGCGTACCTGGTGGCAGGCGCCGTGCCGGCGTCCGCGTGCGCGACCAGGCGCCGGCGAACAGGCCGCCGGCGATCAGGATCTGGATGCCGAGGCCGACGAACCAGCTCGGCACCGTCCCTTCCATGATCTCCTCCGGCGTGCGCATGTCGCCGTAGTTCCCCGCGCACTCATCCCAGCGCTGCTCGACCGGCGACTGCTGCGCCGCTCGCACGCCGAGCTTGATCTGACCGAACAAGTCGACCGGATAGCCGTCATCGTTGAACTCCGTCGGCGTCGCATCGGCGAGCACGACGAAGGGGTTGGCGGCCAGCACCCACCACACGCGGTCGAACCGCGGAACCTCGTAGGTGTAGGTCTCCCACTCGTCGCAGTTCACTTCGCCTTTCGTGTCGTAGGGCCGGCTGTAACTGGTCGCCTCGCTGCGCAGCGCTGCGCCACCGAGCCCGAACACGATGAGCGTTCCGATCGTGAGGGCGGCGACGACGAGGTACGTCGCGGCGACCGAGAAGAGCGGACGCGCGATGATCCCGCTCAGTCCCACGCCGATCGTGGCGACGATCACGATCTCGACGGCCAGGATCAGCAGCGAGACGAGCAGCACGAGCGCGTTCGCACCGCCGCCGAGCAGCCCGATCGCGAGGAACGGCAGTGCGACCAGCAGGAACGCTCCGCCGGTCGCGATCGCGGCGAGGAGCTTTCCGAGCATGATGTCGCCCGTGGACGCCGCCGTCACCTGGATCGCTGCGAGCGTCGCCGCCTCGCGGTCGCCGTTGATCGCGTTGCCGCTGAGCGTCGGCGAGACGAGCACGACGAGCAGCAGCACGACGTTCACGATGATCGAGTACACCCCGGCACCCATCGCGTCGCCCCAGGAGTAGACCATGAAGGCCAGTGCGGTGATCCCGACGAGCAGCAGCGCGAAGACGCCGAGCAGGATGTACCAGCCGATGCTGCGCAGCCGCTGCGTCAGCTCGAGTCGTGCGATCGTTGCGATGTGCGCGGCGCTCATGCTCCTGCCTCCGTTCCGGACGAGGGATGCGCCGGCGGCGATGCGGTCGCGCTGCGAAGGTTGAGGAACGTGTGCTCGAGGGCGCTCTGCGCCGGTGCGAACTCCGCGACCGCGAGCCGCGCCTCGACGAGCAGTCGCAGGGCGCCTGCTGCGGCATCCTCGCCGGGGAACCCGACGACGACCGCACCGCGGTCCGCTCCGACCGACTCGACCGGGATGCCGAGAGTCGACGCGACCTGCCAGGCATCGGCGCTGAAGCGCTCATCGGTCGCGCCTGCCAATCGGATGCGCCAGGCCCGGGTCGCCGACGGGGCGGGGGCCGCATCGACGACGGAACCCGCGACGAGGAACACCGCGTCGTCGACGACCTCCTCCAGTTCGGACAGGATGTGGCTCGAGATCAGCACCGTCCTCCCCTGGCTCGCGAAGTCGCGCAGCAGCATGCGCAGGTGCACCCGTGCTTGCGGATCGAGTCCGGATGCCGGCTCGTCGAGCAGCAGCACCTGCGGGTCGTGCACGAGCGCGCGCGCCAGTCCGAGCTTCTGCTTCTGCCCGCGTGAGAGGACCTTCGCAGGCGCGTCCGCGAGATCCTGCAGGCCGACCAGCGCCAGCAGTTCGGTCGCGCGAGCCGCCGCATCCGGCGTGGACATGTCGTACAGCCGAGCCGTCGTGGTGATGGTCTCCCTGGCTGTCAGTGACGGCCAGGCGCCCAGCGCATCCGGCATCCATCCGAGGAGCCGCCTCGCTGCGAGCGGCTCGGTCACTGGGTCGATCTCGCCGATGCGGATGCTGCCGGTATCGGGCGCGAGCAGCGAGGCGAGCATCAGCAGCAGCGTGGTCTTCCCCGCGCCGTTCGGGCCGACGAGTCCGGTCACTCGACCGGCTCTGGCCTGGAAGCTCGCGTGCCGGACGGCGTGCACTTCGCCGAATGATCTGGTGACGCCCTCGGCGATGATTCCGCTCATCCGGTCATCATGGCATCGCGGAGCACCCGAACCGCGGAACTGCCAGGTGACGCTCAGCGCATGGTCGATCCTCAGGCGCGCACTGGCAGAATCGGGGCATGCGCACGATCCTCAACATCATCTGGCTGATCCTGGCCGGATGGGCACTGTTCCTCGGCTACGTGCTCGCGGGCATTCTGCTGTGCATCCCGATCATCACCATCCCGTGGGCGATCGCCTCCTTCCGCATCGCCGGCTACGCCATCTGGCCGTTCGGGCGCGAGGTCGTCAGCAGGCCGACCGCCGGCGTCGGATCCTTCCTCGGCAACGTCATCTGGGTGATCCTCGCCGGATGGTGGCTCGCGATCGGACACATCGTCTCCGGCATCGCGCTGTGCATCACGATCATCGGCATCCCGATGGGCATCGCCGATTTCAAGCTCGTGCCCGTGTCGCTGATGCCGCTGGGCAAGGAGATCGTCAAGTCGGGCACCGGCGCCTTCGACCGGACGCTGTGACCTCCGGAGGTCAGTTCCGGAAGAAACCAACGCCGAGATCAGGGTGGTCGACGAAGACGCCGTCGACACCGGTGCGTGCGATCGCGCGCCACTCCCCCTCGTAGTCGCCGTAGGCCTCGCGCGGACCGTCGCTGCGGAACTCCGGCGAGAGGAACGCGTTCTCCGGGCGGCACGTCCAGGTGAACACCTGCAGGCCTCTGGCATGCGCGTCGGCGACGATCGAATTCGGCGTGCTCAGCAGCATCCGCTTGTTCACACTGATCCCGTCGACTCGGCCGACGAGGCCGTCCAGACCGGCCGGCTCCACCGTGGCCGGGTAGGTCAGCGCCTTCTTTCCGTGCGCGACGAGCTGATCGTACGGCCGCCCTTTCGCCTCGATCAGGTACACAGAAGATGCCGCGATGCCTGCCGCGCGCAGCTGCGCGAGCACGGTCGACTCGAAGGACTCGATGATGAGCGGCAGCTCGCCGTCCGCCCAGCCCGCGGCGCGCAGATCACGCGCGATCAAGGGCGCGAGGCCGAGACCGATGCTCTCGAAGTACGTCGCATGCTTGATCTCGAGCACGACGCCGATCTCGCGCCCGTGCTCGGCCGAGCCGTCGCGCACGAGGTCGAGGACGTCGATCAGCCGGAGGATCGGCTGTCCGCGGTCGAAGCTGGCGCTCGACTGCCGGAGCTCGGGAACCCGCTCTCGGACGCGCAGCGTGGCGAGTTCGTCCCAGGTGAAGTCCTCGGTGAACCAGCCGGTCAGCGCCTGGCCGTCGATCCGCTTCGTGGTCTTGCGCTCGGCGAATTCCGGATGGTCGGCCACATCCGTGGTCCCCGAGATCTCGTTCTCGTGGCGCACGACGAGCACTCCGTCGCCGGTCGCGACCACGTCGGGCTCGACCGCGTCCACTCCCATCGCCAGTGCGAGCTCGTAGGCGGATCGGCTGTGCTCCGGCCGATACCCGGATGCGCCGCGATGACCGATGACGAGGGGCGCATTCCTTGGCATGCTCTCAGCGTAGAACAGCGCACGCATCCGACAGCCCGGGTACTGTATTAACAAGCGATATCAAGACCCCCCTTGGAGTGAGGCCACGATGAGCAACTTCGCATTCAACAACCCGGCTTTCCAGCAGCAGGATCCGCGCAATGTCGCGACCTACCCCGGCGGACCGCAGGCGGCTCAGGGCGCGCAGGCGGCCTCGTTCCAGCACGCCGGAGTGGATGCCGCCACGAACGCGCAGCTGGAGGGCATGTACGCCGCTCCCGCCGCCGGTGCGGTCGAGACCGACCGGATGAGCGTCGAGGACACCGTCTGGAAGACCGTCGGACTGTTCGTCGTCCTGCTCGCCACCGCCGCGGTCGGCTGGGTGTGGACGCTGGGCGGCACACCGTTCCCCGAGCGTGCTGCTGCCGTCTCGATGGTGCCGTGGATGGTCGGCGCACTCGTCGGTTTCATCCTCGCGATGGTCGTGACGTTCACGTCCCGCAAGAAGGTGCGCCCAGCGCTGATCTTCGCGTACGCCGCCTTCGAGGGCCTCTTCATCGGTGCGATCTCTGCGTTCTTCGAGATGATCTGGCCCGGCATCGTCGGACAGGCGACGCTCGCGACCGTCGCCGTCGTCGGTGTCACCCTGGCGCTCTTCGCCAGCGGCAAGGTCCGCGCTTCCAAGAAGATGACCAAGATCGTCATGATCGGCATGATCGGTTACCTCGTCTTCGGCGTCCTGAACCTCATCGGCATGTGGACCGGACTCATCGACCCGCAGCTGACCTTCGGCATCTACAGCATGAAGATCATGGGCATCCCGGTCGGACTGCTCATCGGCCTCCTGGTCGTCTTCATGGCCGCGTACTCGCTGGTCATGGACTTCGACCAGATCCAGCAGGGCGTGCGCAACGGTGCTCCCCGCAAGTACGGATGGCTCGGCGCGTTCGGCATCATGGTCACGGTCGTGTGGCTGTACGTCGAGATCCTGCGCATCATCGCGATCGTCCGCGGCGACAACTGACGTCGCGACCTCGCTTCACGGAAGGCCCGTCTCCTCGGAGGCGGGCCTTCCGCGTTGTCAAGGGGTTGTCGTAAGTTCTCGCGACGGCCAGTCTGGGGACACCGACTACAGAAAAGGAGCCCACCATGAGCTTCCTCGGATTCCTCCTCCTCGGACTGATCGCCGGTGCGATCGCCAAGTTGATCCTGCCAGGACGGCAGGGCGGCGGGTGGTTCATCACCCTTCTGCTCGGCGTCGTCGGTGCGATCCTCGGCGGCTGGCTGGGCAGTCTCCTGCTGAACCGTCCGCTCACGGAGTTCTGGGACCTCGGCACCTGGTTGCTCGCCATCGGCGGCGCGATCATCGTGCTGCTGATCTACGGGCTCATCGTCGGCCGCGGTCAGAAGGTCGACGACTGACCTCAGTCGCGAGCCTTGGCCTCCAGAACGGCCCGTTCGCGGTCGTTGCCCGCCAGCCGGGCAGCGGCCGCGAATTCTGCGCGCGCCTCGTCCTCGCGGCCCATCCTCAGCAGGAGTTCCCCGCGCGTAGCCGGCAGCAGGTGGTAACCCCTCAGCGCACCTGAGGACGCGAGACGGTCGATCTCCCGCAACGCGGATGCGGGCCCGGTGGCCATCGCGATCGCCGCGGCGCGGTTGAGTTCGACGACGGGCGACGGCGCGATGCGGCCGAGCGCCTCGTAGAGCACGACGATGCGATCCCAGTCGGTGTCGCCGATGGAGGGTGCGACGGCATGGCACTCGGCGATCGCCGCCTGCAGACCGTACGCGGTGCGGGCACCGAGATCGTCGGCGCGGGCGAGTGCCGCTCGCCCGGCGGTGATGCGGCCGCGGTCCCAGCGTCGGCGGTCCTGATCGCCGAGGAGCACCGGGTCGCCGTTCGCGTCGATGCGGGCCGGGAAGCGCGCCGCAGTGAGCTCCATGAGGGCGAGGATGCTGTGGGCATCGCGCTCCTTCGGCAGCAGCGCCACGAGCACCCGTGCGAGACGGATCGCCTCGAAGCTCAGCTCCGGACGCATCCAGTCCGGGCCACTCGAGGCCGCGTGGCCCTCGTTGAAGATCAGGTAGAGCACTCCCAGCACGGCGCTCAACCGCGCCGGCTGCTCCTGACTCGGCGGCACCTCGAACGGCACGTTCGCTGCGGCCAGTGTCTTCTTCGCCCGCACGATGCGCTGCTGGACGGTCGCGGTCGGGATCATGAACGCGCGCGCGATCTCCTCGCTCGAAAGTCCGGCGACGACGCGCAGCGTCAGCGCCACCTGCGCCTCGCGGGAGAGAACGGGGTGGCAGGAGATGAACACGAGCCGCAGCACGTCGTCATCGATCTCGTCGGGGTCCCAGGGGTCGGCGGTCGCGGCATCCGCCTGCTCCTTCTCGAGATCGTGAGCGATCGCCGCCACGCGGTCGTCGAAGCGCTCCTGACGCCGCCAGCCGTCGATCGCGCGGCGCTTGGCAACGGCGGTGAGCCAGGCGGCCGGGTTTCGCGGCACCCCCTCCGACGGCCATTGCTTCAGCGCCTCCACGATCGCCTCCTGCGCGAGGTCCTCGGCCGACGAGAAGTCTCCGACCATGCGGGTGAGCGTCGCCGTGATCTTCGCGGACTCGATGCGCCAGACGGCGGCGAGGGCGCGCTCCACGTCTGTGGAGTGCGCCCTTGGCGCGGGTGAGGTCTCGCTCATGTCAGCCCTGGGCGCGCTGCGCCTGCTCCTCGCGCCAGCCCTCTTCCTTCTGGATCCACTCGTTGTCCTCAGGGAAGTCGCTCATCTCCGTGACGCGACGCACCTCGAGGAAGGCACCGGCTCCGAGGGGCGCGCGCTTGGCCCACTCGACGGCTTCCTCACGCGACGAGACCTCGATGATCCAGAAGCCGTTGAACAGCTCCTTCGTCTCACCGTACGGACCGTCGGTGACGAGCGGCGTCTCGGCGGAGTAGTCGACGACGAAGCCCTCTGCTGCGTCCGTCAGCCCTTCGCCGGCCACGAGCACGCCGGCCTTCATCATCGACTCGTTGTACTTCCCCATGGCCTCGATGATCTGCTCGAAGGGGATCTCCTGATACGCCTCGACACCCGAGTCGTCTGCGCGCATGATCAGCATGTACTTCATGGTTGTTCTCCTTGATGTGGGGCCGTGTCTCGACCCTCTCACTGAAGACGTCGAACGGGAAGACACCGGATCGACACGGCATCCGAATTTCTTCCGAAAATCCTCTGCGGGCCGACGCGATAGCCTCTGGGGGTGACGAAGCGGATACGACCGACGCGCGCCTGGGGACTGGTCGCGCTGCTCACTGCCCTCATGATCGGCTCCGGCGCCGCGCACGCCGAGACCCCGCCGGAACTCGATCAGGGCTACGTCACGGACCTGTCCGACGTGCTCGACGATGCGGAGGAAGCGCAGCTCGAGCAGCAGCTCGGAGAACTGGCTTCAGCCGAGGGGCGCCCCGAACTCTTCGTCGTGCTCGTGCCGGACTTCGAGAACCCGGGCAACGCGCTCACCTGGGCCGACGAGACGGCGCTGCGCAGCAATCTCGCACCGGATCAGTACCTGCTGGCGATCGCCACCGACGGTCGCAGCCTGGCCATCTCAGCCGAGTACGGGGATGACGGGGTCGCAGCCGGACCGCTGTCCGAGTCCCGCGTGCTCGACATCGAGGACGAGCTCGGTGCGGAGTATCTCGCCGACGACGACTGGGTCGGCGGAATCGAATACGTCGCCGACGAATTCGACGAAGTCCCCTGGCCGTGGTGGGTGTGGGTGCTCGGCCTCGCAGGTCTCGCGCTGATCATCTTCCTCGTCGCGCGTCTCGTGATCTTCCTGCGGCGACGGGCCGCCCTGGCCGCCGAGCTGCGGACCCTGGAGGGCCAGAAGAAGCGCGCCGCGCGCCTGCTGGTCCAGACCGATGAGGCGGTGCGCACCAGCGAACAGGAGCTCGGCTTCGTCACCGCGGAGTTCGGCGAGGAGACCACGACCGAGTTCGCCGCCGTGCTGACCGAATGCCGAGGCCGCCTGCAGGAGGCGTTCCCGCTTCTGGAGAAGCTTCAGGATGCCCACGAGGACAGCCCGGACGACACCCGGTCCTGGACCGATGCCATCATCCGGCTGTGCGGGCAGGTCGACGACGACCTCGAGGGACGCAAGCGGGAGCTGGCATCGCTTCGGGCTCTGGCGGACGGGGCGGCCGACACGCTGACCCGGCTGCGGTCCGAGCGCGAGGCCGCTTCGGCCTTCCCCGGCGAGGCCGCGGATCGCCTGTCCACTCTCGCAGCGGCGTTCTCCGCGACCGAGCTCGTCGGCGTTGCGGACAATCCGGACGAGATCGACGGCCGGCTTCGCGCCGCGGACGTCCAGCTCGAGGCGCTGCAGAAGGCGGTGGACGCGCGCCGGCCGAGGGCCATCACCGTGGCCGTGCACGAGATCGAGCGACTGCTCGCGGAGGCGAAGGATCTGCGGGATGCCGTCGGCGCCGAAGCGGACGCACTCGCATCACGGACCACGGAGCCCTCGGCAGCAGCGCCAGGGGCGCCGGCGCAGGAAGCAGGGTCGGTTCTCGACAGAGCGAAGGCCGCCGTGCGAGCGGCGGAGCTCTCGGTGCAGGCGCGACCGGGCGAGGTGAGCTCGTTCCCCCTGACCCGCCTGTACTTCGCGCAGCGGCAGCTCGCCGAGGCCGTCGCCGCCACCGGATCCGGCGATGCGGAGCTGCGAGCGGCGTCCGCGCTCGCCGCCGCCGAGCAGGTGCAGAGTCTGATCGGATCGCCGGCCGCGCCGGAGAGCCGGCGGTTCGTCCGGTCGTCCGCTCCCGCTGAGGGCGACGCCGTCATGTTCGACGTGCCGACCGCCAGCGCGAGCGGACGAACGACGTGGAAGCGCTCCTACGCGTATGTGGAGGACGAGGACGATGGCACCGGCGGAAAGGCCGTCTGGGGCGGGATCACCGGAGGCGTGATCGGATTCTTCAGCAGCGTCAGCGTCGCCGACGGCGCACTGGGGCTCATCGTGATGTTCGTCATCGGCGGAGTCGTGCTCGGAGCCCTCTCCGGTGCGTTCGGCGGCAACGGCGGTAGCGGTGGTGGCGGCAGTTCCTCCGGGTGGGGCGGTTCGTCGCGCTCCTCCTCCTCGCGTTCGTCGTGGGGAGGGTCCTCGCGCTCCTCGAGCAGCCGATCCTCCGGCGGGAGCCGGTCGTCCGGCCGTTCCGGCGGGCGACGGTTCTGACCGCGGTCACGGACTCGCCTGTGGCCGAGCGCGTCGTCTTCTGGGACTTCGACGGCACCCTCGCGCGACGCGACGGCCTGTTCGCCGGGGCGCTCATCGACGCGCTGCGACAGGTCGATGCGAGCATCGCCGTCGATCGCGAAGACGTGCGGCCGCACCTGCGCACCGGCTTCCCCTGGCACACCCCGGACGTCACCACGTCGCCGCTCGCTCCGCAGGAATGGTGGGAACGGCTCCGCCCGGTCTTCGAGCGCGCATACCGCGCCTGCGGCGTCGGTGATGGCGTCGCGGTCGCAGCCGCGTCCGAGGTCGCGGCGCAGTTCTACCGTCTGGATGCGTGGGAGCTGATCGACGGCGCCGCTGATGCCCTCGATCTGGTTCGGGATGCCGGATACGCCAACGTGATCCTCAGCAACCACGGGCCAGAGCTCCCCGCGCTGATCGACGCCCTCGGGCTGCACGTCGACCTGACCATCACGAGCGGGGCCGTGGGCATCGAGAAGCCGAACCCGGCACTCTTCCGGTACGCGCTCGAGGCGGCGGACGCCGGCTCCGACACCTGGATGATCGGCGACAACCCGATCGCCGACGTCCAGGGCGCCCAGGCTCTCGGCATCCGTGCGTTGCTGGCAGACGGCGCTACCCGGATTCGCGCGGCGTGACGGTCCTGGAGGCGGCGCGGATCGTCGCGGCATCCGCCTGAGGCATCCGTGGCCGGAAACGACGCAGGAGCGGATGCCTCGGCATCCGCTCCTGCGTTCAGGTCACTCCCACTCGATGGTCCCCGGGGGCTTCGACGTGACGTCGAGCACGACCCGGTTGACCTCGCGCACCTCGTTCGTGATGCGGTTGGAGATCTTGGAGAGCACGTCGTAGGGAAGGCGCGTCCAGTCCGCGGTCATGGCGTCCTCGCTGGACACCGGACGCAGCACGATCGGGTGACCGTAGGTGCGGCCGTCGCCCTGGACGCCGACC
Organism: Microbacterium sp. M; assembly: GCF_045181065.1. Classification (GTDB taxonomy): domain Bacteria; phylum Actinomycetota; class Actinomycetes; order Actinomycetales; family Microbacteriaceae; genus Microbacterium. Next base: position 2,882,256 of record NZ_CP173721.1, read on the forward strand.
GAACGGACGTCGGCCAGCAGCACGACGGGGCACTGCCAGATCTCCTGGTCGAGACCCGCCCTGGTCAGCTCCTCGCGGGCGATGGCGTCGGCGTCGCGCAGAATCTCGAGGCGGTCAGCGGTGACCTCACCCACGATGCGGATGCCGAGGCCGGGGCCCGGAAACGGCTGACGTCCCACGATCGCCTCGGGGAGTCCGAGGTCGCGGCCGATCTGACGGACCTCGTCCTTGAACAGGGTGCGCAGCGGCTCGATGAGCTCGAAGTCGAGGTCATCGGGGAGGCCGCCGACGTTGTGGTGCGACTTGATGTTCGCGGTTCCCGTGCCGCCGCCGGACTCGACGACGTCGGGGTACAGCGTGCCCTGCACGAGGAACTTGACCGGCTCGCCGGATGCCTTGGCCTCGTCCACGAGCTCGCGCTGGACCTTCTCGAAAGCGCGGATGAACTCGCGGCCGATGATCTTGCGCTTCTCCTCGGGATCCGTGACGCCCTCGAGGAAGCCGAGGAACGTATCGGCGGCGTCCACCGTGATCAGGCGCACGCCGGTCGAGGCGACGTAATCCTGCTCGACCTGCTCGCGCTCGCCCTTGCGCAGCAGACCGTGATCGACGAAGACCGCCGTCAGCTGGTCGCCGATGGCCTTGTGCACGAGAGCGGTCGAGACGGCGGAGTCGACGCCGCCGGAGAGCGCGGAGATGACCCGCGCCGAACCGACCTGCTCGCGGATGCGCGCGACCTGCTCCTCGATGACGTTGCCGCTGTTCCAATCCGCGGCGAGACCGGCGGCCTTGTGCAGGAAGTTCTCGATGACCTCCTGACCGTGGTCGGAGTGCTTCACCTCGGGGTGCCACTGCACGCCGTAGAAGCACTTCTCCGCGCTCCCGAAGGCGGCGACCGGAGTCGCCTCGGTGGACGCCAGCACCTCGAAGCCCTCGGGTGCACGCGCGACCTGGTCGCCGTGGCTCATCCACACGTTCTGCGTGTCGGGCTGTCCTCCGAGCAGCACTCCCCCATCTCCGGTGAGCGCGGCATCCGTGGCGCCGTACTCGCGCAGGCCGGTGTTCGCGACCTCGCCGCCGAGGGCGCGGGCCATCACCTGGAAGCCGTAACAGATCCCGAGGGTCGGGATGCCGAGGTCGAAGATCCCGCCGTCGAGCGCCGGAGCACCTTCTTCGTACACGGACGAGGGGCCGCCAGAGAGGATCAGCGCAACCGGGTTCTGCGCCGCGATCTCGGCGGCCGTGACCGTGTGCGGGACGATCTCGCTGTAGACGCCTGCCTCGCGGACGCGGCGGGCGATCAGCTGGGCGTACTGCGCGCCGAAGTCGACGACGAGCACGGGACGCTGGGCGGTGTCAGCGCTCATCGCGCGGCCTCCTGAGTGGTGGGGTCGGATGCGTCGGCCGCGATCGCGGCCTCGCGGGAAGCGAGATAGATCTTCACTTCACGGGAGACCTTGGCCTCCATGAAGAACGACAGCAGCGGCACGATACCGCCCAGTGCGAGCATGATGAAGCGCGGGAATGCCCAGCGCATCAGGCTCCACACGCGGAAGCACGCGAACAGGTAGACGACGTAGAACCAGCCGTGCGCCACGAGGACGAACTGCGAGAGGTTCAGGCCGCCGGCCGTCTGCCCGGTGGAGTCGAGCTCGCAGCCCATCCCGCCGGGGACGAACAGCGAATACCACTGGCATCCGTCGCCGACGATGACCGGGGCGAACCAGAGGAAGCCGCCCGAACCGCCCGCGAAGAGCTCGATGTGCGTGGGGCTGTACTTCAGGATCATCTCGGCCAGCAGCAGCAGGAGCATGACACCGGTGATGATCGACGCGATCTGGTAGAACTTCAGCGCCCCGCGGATCTTCGGGAAGGAGGCTGCTTTCGGTTCGCGCATGAGGTCCAGTCTACCCGCGCACCGGTACCGCTCCTGGCGTGCGGGCGGCGCCGCCAGGTCGGTCAGGAATCGAGAAGTCCCGCCCGATCCCGGACCGTAGCGTGATGGACATGAACAGCATCGAATCCCTCACTCTCGAGGTCTCCGACCTCTCGGCGGCTCAGGACTTCTACTCCCGCGTCTTCGGGCTCGGCGATCGCCTTCGGCTGCACGCATCGGATGCCGCGACGAGCGGTTTCCGCGGCTACACGCTGTCGCTGATCGTCGCCCAGCCGGCCGATGCACGGCTGCTACTGGACGACGCGATCGCCGCCGGCGCGACGGTCCTGAAGCCGGCCGCGAAGTCCCTGTGGGGCTTCGGCGGCGCCGTGCAGGCACCGGACGGCGCGATCTGGAACATCGCGACCTCGAGCAAGAAGGACACCGATCCGGCGAGCAGGGAGATCGAGAACGTCGTGCTGCTGCTCGGCGCCGAGAAGGTGTCGGACAGCAAGCAGTTCTACGTCGATCGCGGTATCGGTGTGAAGAAGAGCTTCGGCAGCTACGTCGACCTCGACACGCCGGAGGGCTCGATCGGGCTGGGCCTGTACAAGCGCGCGGCACTCGCGAAGTCCGTGGGGGTCGATTCCGAGGGCAGCGGCTCGCATCGCCTGGCGATCAGCAGCACGATCGGCGGCGCGACGGATCCGGACGGGTTCGTCTGGGCGCCGGCAGCCTGAGCCGAATACGACGGAGGCCGCCGGGATCGCTCCCGACGGCCTCCTTCGCGATTCAGCGGATCAGAACCAGCCCGTGATCAGATCCCAGATCGATTCCAGGATGTCGCGCACCGCGCCCTTGCCACCGCCGCGGTTGACGGTGACGGTGGCCGTGGCGGTGTCGCCGTCGGCCTGCGACACCTGGACGGTGTGCTTGCCGGGGTGGGTGTTCTTCGGCACCGTGACGGATGCCTGGAACGAGCCGTCCTCGCCGACCACGACCTCGCCGAGGTCGATGGCGTCACCCTTCTTGGGCTGCAACCGGATGGTGACCGTCTCACCCTGCTCGAAGTCGGCACCTGCGACGCTGAGAGTCTTGCCCGCCGAGACCTTCTTGGGCACCTCAATGGTGCCGGCGAACTCCACCGGCTCGGAGCCTGCGATCGTGAACGGAACCTGGACCGCCGTCCCCGTGCCGGCGACGGCGACGGTGAGCGACTGCTCGCCGAACACGCCGTCAGGCACCGTGAACGTCAGGCTCGCGCGGCCCACCTCGTCGGTCGTGTCGACGATCGTCGGGTCGATCTGACCCGAGGAGAGCACGGTCTCGCCCAGCGCTACCGTCACCTCGGAGCCGTTCGCCTCACCGGCGCTGAAGTTCAGCGAGGAGAGAGCGATCGTCACCTCGTCGCCGGCGCTGTAGCCGTCGGCATCCGCGGCGCTCAGCGCGACACCCACCGCGCGCTGCGCGAGGTCGGGCGTGGCTGTTGCGTTCGCATCGAACCACTCCACCATCGACGAGAGGTCGATCTTCCCGGTATCCGCCTTGTTCGCACCGTCGGCCAGAGTGAAGAAGTTGTCTCCACCGGCCGCCAGGAACGAGTTCGCCGCCACCAGATACGTCGCCACAGGGTCGATCGGCGTGCCGTCGAGCGTGATCGACGTGATGCGTTCGCCGACAGCGGCCGTCGGGTCGTAGGTGTACACCAGCCCCTCGGACACGCCGAGCTTCAGGAACGGACGGCTCGCCCCCGCCGGCTGCCACTGCTCCTCGAGCACGCTCTTGAGCTGGGCTCCCGTGAGATCCAGTGTGACGAGCGTGTTGGCGAACGGCTGCACCGTCGCCGCCTCGCGGAACGTCACATTGCCGTCCGGATCCGCCGCGCCGGCACTCGCGTATGCGAGGTTGGCGCGGATGCCCCCGGGGTTCATCAGCGCGACATCCGCGCCGGTGGCCCACTTCTGGACATCGGCCACGAAGTTGCCGATCGTCGACTCGCCACCGCGGTTCTCCGAGCCATTGGTCTGGCGCGCACGGTTGAAGTCCGCCGTGATCTCGCCGACCTTCTCGGCACCGAGCACATCGGCTTCGGCCTTGGCCGCATCGACGATCGACTGCACTTCGGTCACCGCCGGGTACAGCGCCACGCCATCCTGCGTGAGCGGCTTGATCTCGTTGGTGATCGAGATGAGCTCCTTCGACTCGGCATCCACCTGAAGATTCATCAGGCCGAAGTTCTCGCCGTACTGACCGGCCGAGACGACGGGTCGTCCGTCGATCACGTGGTTGTACGCGAGGTGGGTGTGCGCCGAGACGATCGCGCTCACGCTGTCGTCCACGCCCGCGACGATCTCGCCGAGCGCGGATTCCGGCGTGATGCTGGCGACGTCCGCGCTGGTCGCGCCCTCGTGGACGAGGAGGATCAGCACGTCGGCCTCGCCGTTGCCCGCTTCACCATCGGTGAGGTCGGCAGCGACGTCGTTGACGGAGTCGACGATGCTGCGCACTTCGAGATCCGCGATGCCATCCGGGGACACGAGGGAATCGAGCTCCTCGGTGACGGCTCCGATGAAGCCCACCGCGACGCCGTCGAGCTCGGTCACCCACGAGGGGGCGAGCGCCGGTTCGCCCGTCTCCGTCACGAAGACGTTGGAACTGATGTACTCCCAGTCCGCGCGGTCCTGCACGCGGCCCTCGAGGTCGTCCCAGCCCTGGTCGAACTCGTGGTTGCCCGCCGCGCTGACATCGAGCCCTGCGGCGTTGAGCGCGTCGATGGTCGGATTGTCGTCCTGGATGAACGAGGTGAACGTCGATGCGCCGATCAGGTCGCCGGCGGCGGCGAACACGGTGTTCGGGTTCGCTTCGCGCTGCTGTTGCACGGCTCCCGCGAGCACTGCCGCACCGGCAGCCTTGCCATCGGCTTCGATCCGACCGTGGAAGTCGTTGATCGTGACGATGTCGATCGATACCGGCGGGATCTCGCTCGAGATGCCGACGATGACCGGGTCGTGATCGCTGGACCGGAAGGGCGTGCCCGATTCGGCGGCGCCGAACGCGTAGCCGCGATCGCTCCACTCCGGCGAGTTGATCCCCCACACGCCGGTGCCGGTCACGGACTGAGTCAGCGACGGGGACGCGATCGCGTGGTCGAGAGAGCCGAGCTCGCCGTCGAACGTGTAGGTGTACTGCCCTGTCGCCTTCGCGGGAACCAGGTCGGTCCAGCCGGCCTGGGCGAAGACGTCGATCGGGTCCTCCTGGCCGTAGGCGTTGAAGTCGCCGAGCAGCAGGATATCGTCGCTGCCACTGGTCTGCGCGAGCGTCTCCGTGAAGGCCAGAAGCGACTGCGCCTGCGCGACGCGGTCGGCGTTGAAGAAGCCCTGCCCATCAGCCGGCTCCGCGCCGCCGCCGGACGGCGGCGACTTCGACTTGAAGTGGTTCGCGACGACCGAGACGAGCTTGCCGTCCGCGTCGAAGGTCTGCGCGATCGGCTCGCGGGCGTTGTCCCACACGGTCTCGTCGACGATGGTGGCGCTATCGCCCACCGGCGTCACGGCATCCTTCTTGTAGATGATCGCGTTCGTGATGACGTCGGTGTCGGTCTCCAGCAGCGCGGCCGGCGTCGGCACGTAGGCCCACACCTCTGAGCCGGCATCGGCGTTGAGTCCGTCGACGAGATCCGCGAGCGCCGAGTCGGCCGGCTTGCCGAAGTGGATCGAGTTCTCGATCTCCATCAGCGACACGACGTCCGCGCCCAGCGCGTTGATCGCCGTGACGATCTTCGACTTCTGGACCGCGAACTCCTCGGCCGTCTCGGCGCCCCGGGCATCCGGGTTCTCGCTGGACAGCGTCGTGAAGTAGTTGTAGACGTTGAAGGCTCCGACCTGCACGTCTCCACCAACCTCTGGCGCGGCATCCGTACGCGGGTTCTGCGCGGTGAAGCCGGCCTTGTAGGCCGCATCGCTCGCGTCGTCGATCGGGACGACGGACTGCAGCCGCCAGTCGTCGAAGCCGTACTGCAGCACGTGACCGGCATCCGCGAATTCGACCGCGTCGCCGTTGCGCACCACCGTGTCGGCCGTGAAGTACGGCTGCTCGCCCGGATGGGCGTTGCTCGTGACCTGCGACGACCATCCGTCGTCGAGCAGGATGCGCTCGGCACGGTTCTCGGCGGCGATCGCGTTCGCCGCATCGCCCGGCCTGGTGGTCTCGGTGCTCTTCACGTTCAGCTCACCGGGGTTCAGCCACAGCGTGCCGTAGTTGTACAGCTGGTGGCTGGAGGCGACCAGGTACGAGCCGGTCGGCGCGACGAGCATGTTCTCGTAGGCCTCGCGGTCGGCTCCGGTCACGGTGTCGGCGAGCGGAGTCAGAGCGGGAAGCCCTGCGCCGGCGGTGACGACCGCGACGTCGGAGACCGCTGCCGGGTTGATCTGCGTCTGGCCGTAGTATTCGCTGACCGTGCCGGTGACGGAGACGAGGTCCCCGATCGCGAGCGTCGGTGCCAGCGCGTTCAGGAACACGAAGACGCCGTCGGAGACGCCGGGCGTCGTGTCGGCGTCGCCGCCGGAGCCCTGGGTCTGGATCGAGACGCCCTTGTATCCGCCGGTGCGGTAGTCGCCCGTGACGACGCCTTCGACGGTGACGTTCCGGCCGTTCAGCGGCGACACGTCGCCCTGGCCCTGCACCTCGGCGATCGAGACCGCGGTCGGCTCCTCGGGCTCTTCCGGCTCCTCCGGCTCGGTGGCGCCGGAGTTCTGCGGCGTGATCGTCGCGGACAGCGTGAAGTCGACGCTGTTGTCGTCGGTGTCGACGGCATTCGCGCGGTTCAGCGACTTGACGTCGGTGTTCCCGGTCGGCGACGTCGCGGCGACCGTCTCGAACGTGTTCGAGGTGCCGTAGCCGAGCAGGTCGATCACACCGTCGACGGCGGTGATCGATCCGGGCGTCAGGGTCACGGCCGCCGTGCCCTCGACGAGGGCGAGCGTTCCGTTGGTGCCGCTCGGGTTCAGGTTGCCGACGGCATCCGGAGTCGGCAGCGCCTGCCCGTTCGCGCCGTTGCTGCCGCCCTGGACCAGGTAGTGGCCGCCGGCCGGGATCGCGCCGGAGAGCGGAACGACGCCGTTGAAGCCCGCGGTTCCGGTCGCCGAGCGGTACTGCAGCGACAGCCCATCGAGGGTCACTGGTTCGGACGTCGGGTTGTAGAGCTCGACGAACTTGTTCGTGAACAGCGCGCCGGCGCTGCCGCCGGACAGGTACGCCTCATTGATGACGACCCCTGTTCCGGTCGTGTTCGCTGAGGCGGGTGACGCGACGAGTGCGCCGGCGCCGAGGGCGGCGACGCAGGTCACGGCGAGGACGCTGACGCGCCCCCTGCGGAAGGACGCCGGAACCGTGCGGTTCGCGGCATCGGGGGCTGGCATCATCGTTGCTGTCTCCTCGATCGGGTAGTGCGTCGGTCCTCGTGAAACCGCCGCCCGTGGACGCTCTCAGCGCACACACATAATCGGGAGCATACGGATGGCCGGGGACACGAGCAACGGTGTTCGCCGAATCGTCATCGTCTGCTCACGCAATCGCCTCAGTAACGCTCAGATGCGCACCAGAGCACGCGCAGATGCGCGCGGGATCGGTCAGGATGCGGCAGCCGCGGCATCCTCGAAGTCCTCGACCTCGCGCTCCCAGGCATCCTTCGCGAGGCGGTACCAGATATAGAAGGCGAAGCCGGCGAAGACCGCCCACTCGGCCGCGTAGAACACGTTCAGCCAGTTGACCGGCGACAGCTCGTCCGGCGCCGGAGACGAGATGTCGACGAGCCCGGCAGGAGCCTCGAAGCCGGCGAGGTACGGGCGATAGACCGCGAGCCGATCCGCGTCGTGCCAGAGGTTCAGCAGGGCCGCCGGAGACATCCGATCCATGCGCTGCGGGTCGTCGACCGGGGGGACCTGCACGCCCTCGTCGGAGATGAGGCGCCCGCTGACGGTGGCCTCAGCACCCGCGGCGGTCTGTTCGAGAGCGAGGGCCGCGGCATCCGCGTCGTCCCGCTCCTGCGCCCAGCCCAGCGCGACCGCGATCGACACGCCGTCCGCGACCCGCAACTGCCCGGTGACCCAGTAGCCCTCGACGTCGTCGTTGAACCGCGACGAGACGACGAGGAAGTCGCCGCCGATCCACGTGCCGGTGGCTTCGGTGCGCTGACCGACGTACGGCTCGGGGAGGTATTCGCCGGGGACGACGACGTCATCCAGCGCGCGGAACTGCTCCGTGACGCCGGCCAGAGGCGGGTCGGTCTGGATCGCCCGTCCGAGCTGCCACTGTCCGAGGAAGGCGAAGACCCCTGCGACGAGCAGACAGAGGGCGAGCACGCCGATCCATCGCCGGCGCAGCATCACCTCGCGCAGCGTCGGAGGGAAGAGCTCTGGTGTGGTCACGGCAGGAGGATGCTCAGCCCTGCTCGTACGGAGCGAGCACGACCTCGACGCGCTGGAACTCCTTGAGGTCGGAGTAGCCGGTCGTCGCCATGGACTTGCGCAGAGCGCCGATGAGGTTCGCTGTGCCATCGGCCACGGGTGCGGGGCCGAAGAGGATCTCCTCCAGCGGAGCGATCGCATCGACGGCCACGCGGCGGCCACGCGGAAGCTTGGCATGGTGCGCCTCCGGACCCCAGTGGAAGCCACGGCCAGGCGCATCGGTCGCGCGGGCAAGAGCGACGCCGAGCATGACGGCATCCGCCCCCATCGCGAGCGCCTTGACGACGTCGCCCGAGGTGCCGACGCCGCCGTCGGCGATCACGTGCACGTAGCGTCCACCGGACTCGTCGAGGTAGTCCCGGCGTGCGGCGGCGACATCCGAGACGGCGGTCGCCATCGGCGCGTGGATGCCGAGGGTCGCGCGCGTCGTCGACGCCGCTCCCCCGCCGAAGCCGACGAGCACACCGGCGGCGCCGGTGCGCATGAGGTGCAGAGCCGCGGTGTACGTCGCGGCGCCGCCGACGATCACCGGGACGTCGAGGTCGTAGATGAACTTCTTCAGATTCAGGGGCTCGGCGGCGCTGGAGACGTGCTCGGCCGACACCGTCGTGCCGCGGATCACGAACAGGTCGACGCCGGCCGCGACGACCGTCTCGTACAGCTCCTGGGTGCGCTGCGGCGTGAGGGATCCGGCCACGGTGACGCCACCGGCGCGGATCTCGGCGAGCCGCGCCTTGATCAGTTCGGGCTTGATGGGCTCGCTGTACAGCTGCTGCATGCGCTGGGTGGCCTCTGCGGGGGCGAGCCCCGCGATCTCGGCGAGCAGCGGCTCCGGGTTCTCGTATCGGGTCCACAGACCCTCGAGGTCGAGCACGCCGAGGCCGCCGAGCTGTCCCAGCGTGATCGCGGTCGCCGGGCTCACGACCGAGTCCATCGGCGCGCCCAGCACCGGGATGTCGAACCCGTAGGCGTCGATCGTCCACGCCGTCGAGACGTCCTCGGGGTTGCGTGTGCGCCGTGAGGGCACCACCGCGATGTCGTCGAACGTGTACGCGCGACGTGCGCGCTTGCCTCGGCCGAGTTCGATGTCCATGCTCACCCGTCCAGCCTACCCGGACCCCGACGCGGTGCCCTTCCCCGGATCAGCGGGCGCGCACCACACGGCGCTCGTCCCAGACCGGCTCGTCGGCCGCGTACACCTCGCCGTCCGACCCGAACACGAGGAACCGGTCGAACGAGCGTGCGAACCAGCGGTCGTGAGTGACCGCGAGCACCGTGCCGTCGAAGCGCGTCAGCGCGTCCTCGAGGGCCTCGGCGGACTCCAGGTCCAGGTTGTCGGTCGGCTCGTCGAGCAGCAGCAGCGTCGCGCCCGAGAGCTCGAGCAGCAGCACCTGGAACCGCGCCTGCTGTCCGCCCGAGAGCGAATCGAAGCCCTGCTGAGCCTGCCGGACGAGGCCGTAGCGGTCCAGGGCGCTGCTCGCGGCATCCCGCGGCATCCCGGCCCGGCGATCGTCACCGCGATGCAGGATCTCCAGCAGTGTGCGCCCGGCGAACTCCGGATGCGCATGCGTCTGCGCGAACAGTCCTGGCACGACCCTGGCACCCAGAACAGCGCGCCCGGAGTGCGGCACCGGCGCGACCGACTCGCCCGTCGACGTCACGTGCCCGAGCGTCGGATCGGGGTCGGTTCCACCAGCGGCGAGCAGCCGGAGGAAATGGGACTTGCCCGAGCCGTTGGATCCGAGCACGCCGATGCGGTCGCCGAACCAGATCTCGGCGTCGAACGGCCGCATCAGGCCGGTGAGTTCCAGGCGCTCGGCGACCACGGCGCGTTTGCCCGTCCTCGCACCACGCAGGCGCATGTCGAAATCCTGCGCCGGCGGACGCTCCTCGGGTGGGCCGGCCTCTTCGAACTTGCGCAGTCTCGTCTGCGCCGCCCGGTAGCGCGACGCGAAGCCGTCGTTCGCCTCGGCCTTCACCTTGAGCGTCGCGACGAGAGTGCGCAGCTTCTCGTGCTGCTCATCCCAGCGACGTCGCAGCTCGTCGAGGCGGTCCATCCGGTCCTCGCGGGCCTGGTGATACGTCGCGAACCCGCCGCCGTGCACCCACGCGGTGGCACCGGCGCCACCGGGCTCGAGCGTGACGATCCGGTCCGCGGCGCGTGCGAGCAGCTCTCGATCGTGCGAGACGAGCAGCACCGTCTTGGGGGTCTGGCGCAGCTGCTCCTCCAGCCAGCGCTTGGCCGGGACGTCCAGATAGTTGTCCGGTTCGTCCAGCAGCAGCACGTCGTCGGGACCCCGCAGCAGCGCCTCGAGAGCGAGCCTCTTCTGCTCGCCGCCCGACAGCGTGACCAGTTCCCGATACCTCGCGCGTTCGTACGGCACGCCGAGGGCGGCGACGGTGCACTGATCCCACACCGTCTCGTGCTCGTATCCGCCCGCATCCGCGTACTCGGCGATCGCCGAGGCGTACGCCATCTGCGTGTCGTGCTCATCGCGCTCGATCAGCGCGTTCTCTGCGGCGTCGAGCGTCTCGGCTGCGGCTCGGATGCGGCCGGGAGCGACTCGGATCAGCAGCTCCTGCACCGTCTGCCCCGGCTCGCCGTGTCCCACGAACTGGTCCATGACACCGAGGCCGCCGTCGATCGTGACGGCGCCGGAGTCCGCCGCCGCGTCACCGCGGATGATCCGCAGCAGCGTCGTCTTGCCCGCGCCGTTCGGGCCGATCAGCGCGCTCGTCGAGCCGGCTCCGACGCGGAACGTCACCTCATCGAGGAGGGGCCTGCCATCCGGCAGGGTCAGCGAGATCGCCGAGACATCGATGTAGCCCACGGTGGGTCGTCCTTCCGCCCACCGCACCCGTCGTGAAGCAAGCCGACCAGGCTATCAGCATCCGGCGCGATCTGGGTCAGCGCGGCTCGGACATCCGTGCCAGCAGTTCGGAGAGCAGCGCCTCGGCCACCGGCGCCGGCAGCTCCTCGATCAGCGCCATCAGCGTCGCCATCGGCTGGTCCGGTGCGACCTGGCCTGCGCCGGCGACGCGCAGCAGGCGCCAGGATGCCGCCGTCCCTGGCACGCGATCGGAGCCGTACCCGAGTGCGCGTACGGCTCCGGCCAGGAGGCGCCCATCGGCGGCGCGACGACCGCGTACGGCATCGGCTGCCTGTCCGAGTGCGCGCCGGAAATGCGTGACGCTCCGCTCGAGCACGGGTGTCAGCGTGAGATGCGCGCTGCGCGGAATTCGCGTTCCGTCCGATTGCACGAACCCGGGCTGGTGCTGAATGCGCCAGCCCCGACGCGCCAGTTCATCGGCGAGTCTGTGCGGATCCACCCGGTGCTCTGACGGCACGTCGACGTCCGCGACCAGCGTGATCGCAGGGCCCACCGGATCGCCCATCACCACGAGTCCCGGTATGCGCTCGACCTCGTCACGGATTCCCGCGGCGACCCGCGCGACCGACGCGGTCAGCTCCGCGAAGCCCTCATCGCCCAGCCGCTGGACGATGGCCCATGCCGCCGCCAGCGACGACGCGGATTTCGACCCGAGCAGCGTCGGGTTGACGACCGGGTAGCCGGGCCAGCGCGTCGTGGCGAAGAACTGCGCCCGATGCTGGCGGCGGCCACGATGCAGCAGCACCGAGACGCCTTTGGGCGCGTATCCGAATTTATGCAGATCAGCCGACAGGCTCGTCACACCGGGAAGGCGGAAGTCCCATTCCGGCACATCGCTCCACCACGGCAGCACCAGTCCCCCGAAACAGGCATCGACGTGACACCGGATGCCGAGCTTCTTCGCCGCCGCGGCGACCGCGCGGATCGGATCGAGCGCGCCGGACGGGTACGCCGGGGCCGACACGACCACCAGCGCCGCATCCTCCGCCATCCGGACGATCAGGTCGTCCGCCGCGACCGCGCCGTCCGGCCCGCACGGCACCGGATCGAAGTCCAGGTCGAACAGCCGCGCCGCCTTCTGGAACGCCGCGTGGGCGGTCGCAGGAGCGAGCAGCCGCGGACGCGTTCCGCGCGCCACGGCATCCGGATGCTCTGCGCGCCACAGATCGCGCGCCGTCTTCACCGCGAGAAGGCAGCTCTCCGTTCCGCCGCTGGTCACGGAGCCGACGACGTCGCGTCGGCCGTGCACTGCTCGCCGCACGAAGCCGATGAGGTCGCGCTCCATCGCCGCGACCGACGGGAAGACGGTGGGGTCCAGCCCGTTCACCGGCCGGGCGAGGGATGCCGCGGCATCCGCCAGCTCGTCCAGCTCCGGCATCCCGGAATCGTAGACATAGGCGAGCACATGTCCGCCGTGCGTCGGCGCGTCGGCCGCGCGCAGCTCGCGCAGGCGGCCGAGGATGCTGCCGCTCACGCCTGCGTCCCCGCGATGTCGCGCTCGCGCAGCCGATAACGCGACAGCGCGACGAGACTCAGCGCCATCAACGCGGCGGGCAGGATGCTGAAGGACACCGCGATGCCTGCGATGGCGGCGGCAGGCTGCTCGACCGCGACCCCTGCGGTGGACTCGAGGTAGCCGGTGACGGCGAGGACGAGCGACAGCACGGTCGCGCCGAGCGCCATGCCCGTGGTCTCCCCCGCCGTCCAGACTCCGCTGAAGACGCCGGAGCGGTTCGCGCCGTCGTGCGCGGATCGGTCGACGGCTATGACGTCGGGGAGCATCGCCATCGGCAGCGTCTGCATGCCCGCGTACGCCGCTCCGGCGAGCGCGACGGGGGCGAGGATCCACCACCCCGGGAGCCAGGTCATGGCCACGAGCACGAGCGTCGCGAGCAGAAAGACGAGACTCGCGAGCCGGAACGCGCGTTCCTTGCCGACGCGATCGGCGATGCGCTTCCAGACCGGTGCCATCAGCAGCGCCGGCGCGATCAGCGAGGCGAACAGCGGTGTCACCGCACCCTCGTCCTTCAGGATCCAGCGCGCGACGAACTGGGCGCCTGCCAGCATGAGGCCGGTCGCCAACCCCTGCAGCATGAACGTGATCAGCAGCGCGCGGAACGGCTGGCTCTCGCGCAGCACGCGGATGCCGGCGCGGTAGTGCGCACCGATGGACATTCCCGCGACGACCGGCAGCGGAGGGCGCTGCGGGGCGACCGACGCCGACACCAGCATCCCGGCGGCCAGTACGACTCCCGCGACGAGCGCCATCACGAGGTACCCGCGCAGCGGGTCGTCGGGGAACAGCCCGCGCAGTTCCGGACCACCGGCACCGAACAGCAGGATCGCGATGGTCAGCACCACCACCCGCCAGCTGAGCAGGCGGGTGCGTTCGCGATAGCTGTCGGTCAACTCGGCCGGAAGGGCGATGTACGGCACCTGGAACAGGCTGAAGCAGGTCGCGGCGAGCATGAAGGCGACGAGCACCCACAGGGCGGACGGCAGCGGCCCCAGTCCGCCGGGCACGGCGAAGGTCAGCACGAACGCGATCGGCAGACCGATGCCGCCGAGGATCATGAAACGCCGCCTCGACCCCGCCTGCGCGTACGACCGATCGCTGAGCCCGCCGATCACGGGGTCGATCAGGACATCCCAGATCTTCGCCGCTGTCACGATCGCCCCGGCCGCGAGTGCCGCGACGCCGAGCGAATCGGTGAGGTAGTACACGAGGACGAGACCCGGCAGAGTGGCGAACCCGCCGGTGCCGAGCGACCCGATCGCGTAACGGGCGACCTGGCTTCGCGTCAGCGCCGAACTCCCCGGTGAATCCATGCGCTCACTCTAGTGGCGCGGTGCTGGCACGGTTCGGACCTCGTGATCGCGCGCTCAGACGGCGTGCTCACGACTGCGCCCAGAGCGCGGCGACCTCATCGGCCGCCGCGCGCAGCCGTGGCACGTGTCGCGCGGCTGAGGAGATCGCGCTCGGCGCATCGGCGAGCGCGATGGCCCCGATTCGTCGGGGGCCGGCGTACACCGGCACTGCCATGCAGGCGCGATCCGCCGAGAGCATGCCGATCTGCTGCGCGTATCCACGGGTCAGAGTCGCATCGGTCAGCGCTCTGACGCCTTCGGAGACGGAAGCGCCCTGCTCGATGCACTCGAGAAGCAGCAACTGGCCGGCCGCCGAGCGCTCCGACGCAGCGAGGAAGCCGCGCACGTCCGAGATCGGATGCACCGGATCCTCGTCCAGAAGCTCCAGCCGGTCTCCGATGAAGCGGACGAGGTGGATGGCGCCGGCGGTGTCCTGTCGGAGTCGCGCCAGGATCACGTCGTGCCGTCCGTTCCGACGTTCCGAGACATGTCGAGCCAGCTCGACGACCCGCACGCCGAGGATGAAGCCGGTCAGGTCGGGCCGGCGCACCAGGAACTCCTGCCGGACAAGCGTGTTCAGGATGCGATACATCGAGGATCGCGGGATATCGAGCGCAGACGCCAGCTCGTTCGCAGAGATGCCGGTGCGATGCTGGGCGACGAGTTCGAGCACCTCCATAGCCAGCTCCAGGCGATCACCGCCACCACGTGGAGGACGGGTCATGGCTCGGCATCCGCTCTGGGCAGCTGGTTCACAGCAACCGCCGGTGTTCCTCCGATCGTGTCCGAGGCGACCGGAAGGTCGTACAGCCCGAGACGCTGCAGGACAGCGGAGCGATGCTGAGCGCGCAGCATCAGCAGGACAGCCAGGAGGGCGATCACTCCGATGGCGAACAGCACGTGGACGAGACGGTCGGCTGGGACGGCGGTCACGTAGTGCACCAGCGTCATCGCGAGGACGAGGACCACCACGAAAGCCGGCAGCGCCGATGCCCATCGGAACTCGCCGATGCGCATGAGGAAGACGGGGGCAGCCGCTGCCACCAGCAGATAGACGCTGACGTACCCCAGGATCGCCGCCGCGTCGGCGGTGTGCCTGACCGCATCCGAAGCCGCCGGCACCGCCGCTCCTGCCAGGGCCACCGCGCCGACAGCCGCAGCCACCAGCGCACCCCCGGTCGCAGGCGTCCCCCGGGCACCGGTTCGACCGAACACGTCGCCGACCAGGCCCTCCCGGCTCATCACGAACAGCAGCCGCACCAGCGCCGTCGTCGTCGCCAGCGCGCAGGCGAGGAACGAGAGAATGATGATGACCTCGACGAAGGCCGTCAGACCGTGCAGTCCGAGACCTGTCGCCGCGATCTCCGAGATCTCGCCGCTCTCGTGAAACGGCGCCTGACCGGCGAGCTGCGCGGTTGCTGCGAGCAGGTAGCTGAGTGACACGGCGAGCACTGTCCAGCCGAGCGCGCGGGTCACGGATGCCAGCGGACGTCGGGTCTCCGGTCCCAGAGCGATTCCGGACTCGAACCCGACGAAGGCGATCAGTCCGACCGCGACCCCGGCCAGCACCGCGTGCATGTCCAGACCGACGACCGGCCGCACATCTGCGAGCGCGCCCTGCGAACCGATGAGAACAGTCACGGCGATGGCCGACACGGTGATCACCGCGAGCGCCTCGACGATCAGGAGCACGCGCGTCGAGATCCGCACTCCCAGTGCGTTCACGGCGGCGATGAGCACGGCCGTCGCCACGACGACGAGGACCGCCACCTCGACGGCACCACCGGACATCCGTTGCACGCGCGCCGCGGCATCCACGAGGCACACGACGGCGATGCTGCCGTATCCGACCCCGAGGCATGCCCCAGCGACCACACCGGCGCGCGGGCCCAGCCCGCGCACGACGAACGTGTAGAGCGATCCGGCGCTCGCGATGCGACGGGTGAACTGGCTCAGGACGAACGCGAGGAGCATGACGACGAGGACCGTGGTGATCACGGAGGCGAGAGCGAACGGACCCGCCTCCCGGCTGACCGTTCCCGGGTTCATCAAGGCGACGCCGGCCGGCGCGACGGCGGCGAAAGACTGCGCGGCGACATCCATCGGCCCGATGCGTCGGCGCCGCAGGCCATGCAACGGCGACACCGACGCGAGTCCCTCCACCGGAACCCGCTCGGTGATCGCCCGTTCCAATGCCCGCACTGAGACTCCTGCCCGCCGCCGGCCGTGTCGCCGCGCCGCCGCCCGCGAGTTCGACCGGTCGGTACAGCGAACCTAGGGGCCTGCGATTGCCGTTTCGCTTCGACCGAGTTTCCGTCGTGTGACGCGACCTGGGATGCGATGCATGCGGTGTCCCACGCCCCGTCCGTGAAGCGTTACGGCGCAGACGCACCCCCGAAAAGCCGTCCTGTGAGCATCGATGTCACCGGCCCTCGCACTCCGCAGGACCGGACGATGACGAGGAGCGGACCCATGATCCCCACCGCTGTCTCCGCACTGCTGGGGGGAATGCTGCTGGTGGCAGGCATCCCGAAGCTCCGCGACCGCCGCGGCATGCTCCAGGCAGTGCAGGGCTATCGACTGCTGCCGGCGCCGCTGGAACAGATCACCGCGGCCACGCTGCCTGTCGCCGAGGTCCTGCTCGGTGCTCTCCTGCTCGCAGGCGTTCCCTTCCCCCTCGTCCCTGCCGCCGCAGCGGCGCTGTTCCTGATGTTCTTCGCAGCGCTCGCCATCAACCTGCTCAGGGGGCGGCGAGAGCTGGATTGCGGGTGCTTCGCGTTCATGTCCGAGAGCCGCACGCCGCGGATCTCCTGGTTCCACGCCATCCGCGCGCTGGTGCTCGCGGCAACAGCCTCCGCACTCGCGCTGGTCCCCGGCGGCTATGGCATCGCGGTGACGCCTCTCCCCGAGCAGCTGCTCGGCCTGGCGCTCGCGGTGCTGGTCTTCGCAGCCGTCCTCGGCGCACTGGCGGCCCGCGCCGTGATCACCCCGGGGCGCCGCTCCCTCGACTCCCACCTCGCTTACGCACAGCACGAGCTGCGCGCACCCTCCCGCTGACGCAGACGCCACTCGACCGAAGGAATCCCCATGACGCACTTCCTCTTCATCTCGGTGATCGTCCTGATCGTCGCCGTCGCCTTCCTGTTCCTGATGAATCTCGCCCTGGCGCGCGAGCTCGGACGCATCCAGGTGCGCTTGGGCCCACTGGGCGCACGGATGATGGACTCCGGACCGAAGGTGGCCGAAGTCGGGCCATCGTTCGATGGGCTGTCCGATCATCTCGGCCGAACCGTCAGCATCGGCGGCCACCGCGAGCGTCCCCAACTGCTGATGTTCACGGGGCCCAAATGCTCGACCTGCAAGAGCCTCCTCCCCGGAATCAAGGCGCTCGCGAAGGCGGAGCGCCGCCACCTCGACGTCGTCATGGTGTCCGACGGGACCCCGGAGGAGCACGAAGCCTTCCTCGCGGGCGCCGACATCCGTGATGAGCTCGCCTACGTCGACGCCAGAGACGTCGGCATCGCGTACCAGGTGGGGACGACACCCTACGGCGTCGTCCTCGATGCGCACGGCCGGATCCGCGGCAAGGGCCTGTGCAACCAGCTCGCTCACGTCGAGAGCCTGCTGAACGCGCTGGACACCGGCAACCCTTCGCTGCAGCACCTGCACGAGCAATCCCAGACCCGGGCGTCCGACGAACTCGCCGCGCGCTGACCCGACCCGGCGCCCGGATCCCCGTGGCGCCGCCGACAGGACGACAGAAAGGAGACCGACCTCATGACCGAGAACCAATACCCGATCGACGAGTCGGCCATGCAGGAGCAGGCCGACTGGATGGCCGGCCGGGGTGGCAGCTGGATCAGCCGTCTCGGACGGCACCTGAGCGAGACGACCAGCCGGCGATCGATGCTCGGAACCCTCGGACGAGTGGGCATCGGCGCCGCCGGCGTCGCGGTGATCGGGGCGCTCCCGGTGAGCCGCGCGCTGGGCGCCACGAACGCCGAGCCGGCTTCAGCCGGTCCCGCCGGCCACCCGGCCGCGCTGCCGGACGACGAGCTGTTCCCCGCGTTCGATCAGACCGGCGACTCCTCGACCTGCGAGTACTGGCGCTGGTGCAACATGGACGGCACACCGTGCACATCCTGCGCGGGTGGCGGTATGACGACGTGTTCTCCCGGGTCCAAGCCCGGCGCCGAGTTCTGGGTCGGCTGCTGCACGAATCCGGACGACGACAAGACCTATCTGATCGCGTACTACGACTGCTGCGGGGCGAGCGGATGCTCGAACACGTTCTGCGGACAGCCCGACAACCAAGCCATCATGTACAACCCCGTGTCTGGGTCCTTCGACCAGGAGATCATCTGGTGCGTCTCCGACGAGTCGCAGTCGTACACCTGCACCATGGCGCCGATCATCGGCACGGACTGCCAGGTGCGGCCCGCCGCGCGTCCCAAGGTGGGGGCAGGATCGTGACGTCGCCGCGGAGAAGGAACCTGCGCGCGGCATCGTTCATGGTCGCAGCCCTCGCGCTCGCCGGCTGCACCGCCGACGCCGCCCCTGCCGAAACCCCTGAAGGCTTCGTCGAGTTGCCCGACCAGCCATGGACCCCCGCTGATGAGGACACCACTCTGGGGTCGTCGGACGAGGAGATTCCGGATGCCGACGAAATCCCGCAGCCGTTGCACGTCGGTTCCATCGACCCCATCGGCGCCGACGAGGTCCTCCTGGTCGGCGAGACCTGGAACCTCGAGGTCTCCTCGCAGGTCATCGACCCGGCAACCGGCGAGGCGACCGCCAAGTTCGCCACCGGACCCGGCATCTGGGACGCGGTGATCCATCCGTTCGTCGGATCCGACCCCGAGGACCCGGCCGTTCTCGCCCAGGAGGTATGGCGTCCGCGTGGCACGCGGGGCGCCGCGGACTTCACGATCTCCACCTACTCGGGGAACCTCCTCGAACCGGACGAGATCGAGATGGCGGACTACACCCGTGCGCATTCCCGCTGGGGGTCGAGCGTCGTCACCGACGATGGTCGGTACTTCGCATTCTGGGACGACGCTCTCTACGGCATCCGGGTCTACGACGTCGAGAAGGGCGAGGAGACCGGCGCCCTGCAGCTGCTCGGCTGCGGCCCGTTCACCTGGGCGGTCGGTCACGACATCTACTCCGTATGCGAGGAAGAACGGCAGATCATCCAGCTCTCGATCGGCAAGGACGGAATGATCGAGGATGCCGGACGCGCTGAGGTGCTTCCCGACGACTTCGTCAGCAACAGACATGCGAGCCAGTCCTTCGATGCCGGGCAGTCGCTCCTCGTCTCGGCAAACGGCGACGTCTTCGTGTTCGACCTCTCGGACGGATTGCCCTCGGACCCGGTCGCGCCGATCGGCAACGCAGGGCAGGGCTCCGGGAGGTTCGCGCAGTCCTTCATCAACAATCCGGCGACGAGCATGGTGATCAGCTACACCGACTCGGCGATCCACCCGCACTCCGTCGACGCCGGCGACGAGGTGAAGCTGATCCTGTCCGACCCCGCCGACTTCACCACACTGGCGACGCTCGAGCTGGCGGGGATGGGCCTGACCTCGCTCGATGCCTTCGGGTACTCGGTCGACGGCAAGACGCTGTACGTCGTCGGATCCGGCGCGGACGAGACGCTCACGATCGTCGGCTACGACGCGCACACCGGTGCGGAGACGTCCAGGGCTGTCATCGAGAACTTCACCGACTCTCCATCGCGTCTGCTCACCCCGCAGGTGATCGGATGAACCGCCCCGGGTCCGCCCTGCACGCCGAGACTTCTCGTCGGGCGTTCCTCCGCCTCGGCGTCGCGAGTGCCGGCCTGGTCGGGGCGGGCATGCTCGGGTTCGCCGGCTGCGCGGTGGCCGCCCGACCGGAGGCCTCGCAGACCGGACCCGGGTACGACTACATCATGCCGACCGACCCGGAGGTGGCGCGTGCGGAGCAGGTTCGTGCCGCCTCCGGCCGGATCGCCGCGTTCTCCCTGGCGGCCGCTCCCGCCGTCGTCGACCTCGCGGGCACGAAGGTCATGACGTGGGCGTACGGCGGCAAGGCGGTCGCCCCGGAGCTGCGGGTCGGGCGCGGCGACCGCATGCAGGTCGCCGTGACGAACGGACTGCCCGCGGATACCACGCTCCACTGGCACGGCATCCGGATCCGGAACGACATGGACGGTGCGGCGCCGACGACGCAGCGCCCCATCGCCGCGAACGGTGGGGAGCACGCGTACGACTTCATCGTGCCCGACCCCGGCACGCACTGGTATCACTCGCACAGCGGCCTTCAAGCCGACCGCGGGCTGTTCGGCGCGCTCATCGTGGAAGACCCCGACGATGCCACCGGCGCGGACGCTGACGCGGTGCTCGTGCTGGATGACTGGCTCGATGGGCTCGGCACGACTCCGGACGCCGTGCTCCTCGCGCTCAACCCGGCGCTCGCCGGAGCGCATGGTCATCACGGCGACGGGACGACTCCCCCGCCGACGGGCGTCTCAGCGACCGCGTCGGACGAAGAGTACGCAACAGCGCAGGAGCTCATCGATCACGGTCACGGCGACTCCGAGGCGCTGGGCGGGATGACCCAGCACATCGCTTATCCGATGCATCTGATCAACGGGCGACCACCGGCCGACCCTGAGACCATCGAAGCGCTCGCCGGCCAGCGGCTGCGGCTGCGCATCATCAACGCGGCGGCTGAGACGCCGTACCGGTTCGCGGTCGCCGGCCACGAGCTGACCGTGATCGCCGTGGACGGGTTCGACACGGAGCCCGCCACCGCCGACGCCGTCATCATCGGGATGGCGCAGCGGGTCGACGTCCTGATCACCGTGTCGTCCGGTGCGTGGCCTGTGGTCGCCGCGGTCGAGGGGCGCGAAGGCCATGCCGCCACGGTGCTCCGCACGGCTGATGCTTCGGTCTCCGCCGGACCGCTTCCGGCCCGGCTCCCCGAGCACGACCGACGGCTCGTTCTGGAAAGCGAACTGCGTCCGGCGCAGAGCACAGTCCTCGACGTCCGCGAGCCCGATCGCGACTACCGCGTCGAGCTCATCGTCGCCGGCGAACGCTATGCGTGGGGCATGGTCGGCGATGCCGGCGAGCTGGTGATGAAGCAGGGCGAGCGTGTGCGGATCACGATGACGAACACCACGCCGATGTGGCATCCGATGCACACGCACGGCCACACGTTCGCCGTCCCCTCGTACGGAGGGCTGCGCCGGGATACCGTCAACGTCCTGCCCGGACAGGAGCTGACGATCGAGTTCGACGCCGACAACCCCGGCGAGTGGATGTTCCACTGCCACAACGCCTATCACTTCGAAGCCGGGATGACCGCGAACCTGCGGTACATCCGATGAGAGGAGCACACCGATGACCACCCGAACCCGCCTTGCCGGTGCCGCACTGGCGACAGGCCTGATGCTGGCCGCGCTGCTCACCGGCTGCAGCACAGGGACCGACCCGGCAGCGTCCGCCGCAGGAAACGTGGTGACGATCACCGTGAAGGACATGTCGTATCAGCCGGCGGAGGTCACGATCCATCCCGGCGACACCGTCGAGTGGGTCTTCGACGACGGCGGCATGCCGCACGACGTGTCCGGAGAGGGCGAACTGGAAGGCGTCTTGCAGAGCGAACTCCTCACCGAGGGTGAGTACACGTACACCTTCGATGAGACAGGCACCTACACCTACTCGTGCACGCCGCATCCGATGATGGTCGGCACCGTCATCGTCGAGGAATGACCGGGCGCCGGACCATGCTGCTCGTCGCGTCGGCGGTGCTCGCGACCGGATCGCTCGCGACCGGATGCTCGTCCGGCGCAGCGCAGTCAGCACCGCGCACCGTCGACGTGGAAGTCAGCGACCTGCAGTTCACGCCGAGCGAGGTGGCAGTCTCGGTCGGCGACACGGTGCGCTGGACGTTCGACGACGGCGGCATGTTCCATCACGTCGAAGCGACCGACCACTCGTTCGACAGCACGATCGTCGGCGAAGGGACGTTCAGCGTGACGTTCGCCGATGCGGGAACGCACCCTTACGCCTGCTCCATCCATCCGTATATGACCGGGACCGTCACGGTCTCGGAGTAACCGATCACCATTGGAGGAACCATGACCACCATCGACGCTCCGCTGCGCGACTCCCTCGCCCATTCCCCGCTTTCCGACGATGCGCCGCAACTGCGCCCCACGGTCGCCGAAGCCGTGTCCCGCCGCGCCCGCCTGCTCCTGCCCTTGGCGGCTGCGGCTGCGGGCATCGGTGCTGCTGTCGCGCTGGCCCCTGCGAACGGTCTCGCGATGACGGCATCCATCGTCGGTGCCGGTGCGCTGACCGCGATCGCAGCCAACTGGTCGACCTGCGGCATGTCCGTCGCGGGCGTGGTCGCCGCGCCCAAGCAGCCAGGACGCAAGGGCTCATCCACTCCGGCCCGTCGGCTCGGATGGCACGCGCTCGGTTCCGTCCTCACCGGAGCGCCGACAGGAGCGTTGATCGGGGGGATCGGGATGCTGGTGGGCGGGTTCCTGAACATCGGGATCGCGCTCGGCATCTGGGCTCTGGTGGCCGCGCTCTATGGCCTGCACGAGCTCGGGATGCTGCGCATGCCGACGCCGATGCGCCGCCGGCAGCTTCCCCGGCGGCTTCGCCGCACCATGGAGCCGTGGAAGGTCTCCTTCCTGTTCGGCATGATGATCGGCCCGGGGTTCGTGATCTTCATCCGCTCCAGCGCCTACTATCTCCTGGTCCTGGGCCTGATGCTCGCGGGGAATCCGCTGCTCGGCGCGGCGCTGTTCACGCTCGTCTCTCTGGGACGCTGCCTGCCGAGCCTGGCGGCGATCGTGCACACCCGCGCAGGAGGCACGATGCCGGGGTTCCTGTCGGCGATGTGCCTGGTGGACCGCCGGGTGCAGGCGATCACCGGCGCAGGTCTGGTCGGACTGGCGGCCTTCGCCGCGGTGGCGATCATCAACTGAGGCTCGCCGCTTGACGGTCGCCGACGGTGCCCGCGACCGTCAAGCGGCGTATCGCCCCGACGCGATCGCGCGGGCGCGCTTCTTCTCGGCCTCCTCTTCGCGGTTCTTCGGCGGAGTCGTGGCGACGAGGTCGTCGAGCAGATGCTGCGTGATGTGCGCGACCTCGGCGACGGCACGGTCGAACGCTTCCTGGTTCGCCTTGGACGGCTTCGTCGTCCCGGCGATCTTGCGCACGTACTGCAGCGCCGCCGCCTGCACTTCGTCAGAGCTCGCGGCCGGTTCGAAATTGTGGAGGGTGTGGATGTTTCGGCACATACCGGCACGCTACGCCGCACCCCCGACGCGGGGAAGAGGCGATCTCATACGACGAGGGGGACGGATGCCGCGGCATCCGTCCCCCTCGTCATACCGTCTACTTCTTGTAGTTCGGCGCCTCGACGACGATCTGCACGTCGTGCGGGTGCGACTCCTTGAGTCCGGCAGCCGTGATGCGGACGAACTTGCCGCGCGTCTTGAGCTCCTCGATCGTGCGCGCGCCGACGTAGAACATCGACTGACGCAGGCCCCCGATGAGCTGATACGCCACAGCCGACACCGGGCCGCGGTACGGGACCTGACCCTCGATGCCCTCGGGGATCAGCTTGTCGTCACTCGGGACATCGGCCTGGAAGTAGCGGTCCTTGGAGTAAGAGGTCTGCTTGCCGCGGGTCTGCATGGCACCCAGGGAGCCCATTCCGCGGTACTGCTTGAACTGCTTGCCGCTCTGGAAGACGATCTCACCCGGCGACTCGTCGGTGCCGGCGAGGAGCGAACCGAGCATGACGGCATCCGCACCGGCGACGAGCGCCTTCGCGATGTCGCCCGAGTACTGCAGACCGCCGTCCGCGATCACCGGGATCCCGGCGGGGCGCGCCGCCAGCGACGCCTCGTAGACCGCCGTGACCTGCGGGACGCCGACCCCGGCGACGACGCGGGTCGTGCAGATCGATCCGGGTCCGACGCCGACCTTGACGGCGTCGGCTCCGGCGTCCACCAGCGCCTGGGCGCCTTCGCGGGTCGCGACGTTGCCGCCGATGATGTCGATATGCTCGAAGGTCGGGTCGGCCTTGAGGCGGCGGATCAGGTCGATGACGCCCTGCGACTGCCCGTTGGCCGTGTCGACCACGAGCACGTCGACCCCGGCATCCCGCAGCGCCTCGGCGCGCTCCCATGCGTCGCCGAAGAAGCCCATCGCCGCGCCGACGCGCAGACGCCCCTGCTCGTCCTTGGTGGCGAGCGGGTACTTCTCGCTCTTGTCGAAGTCCTTGATCGTGATGAGGCCCGCGAGCTTGCCATTCTCGTCGATGAGCGGCAGCTTCTCGACGCGGTGCTTCGCGAACAGAGCGATGACCTCGCCTGCGGCCACGCCGACCGGGGCGGTGACGAGCCCCTCGCTGGTCATGACGTCCTTCACGAACGTGGTCTGGCGCTCGAAGCCGGAGACGAAGCGCATGTCGCGGTTCGTGATGATGCCGACGAGCTTGCCGTCGGGGTCGACCACCGGAAGACCCGAGATGCGGTACTTCGCGCACAGCGCGTCGACCTCTTCGACGGTCGCATCGGGCGTCGTCGTGATCGGGTCGGTGATCATGCCCGACTCGCTGCGCTTGACGCGGTCGACGTGCGCGGCCTGATCGGCGATGGACAGATTGCGGTGCAGGATGCCGATGCCGCCCTCCCGCGCCATCGCGATCGCCATGCGCGACTCGGTGACGGTGTCCATGGCGCTCGAGAGCAGCGGGGTCGCGACCGAGATGCGGCGCGAGATGCGCGACGAGGTGTCCGCCTCGCTCGGGATGACGTCGGTGTGCCCCGGCAGGAGCAGCACGTCGTCGTAAGTGAGGCCGACGAAACCGAACGGGTCATGCTGGTCCATGGATGATCCTCCTGGGGGTGGCGGGGCGCTGCGCGGGTGTACCAATTCTAAGCGCCGCAGGCGCACGTGCTATTCCCGCGCGCGAACGCAGATCGTGAGCAGATCGTGCATTGGCCGAAACAGAATCGACACACTACGCTCATACCGTCGTACATCAGGGCCGATGCACAACTCCGTCTTGGCCTGTGTACTGGACGGGAGGTTCTGTGAGTCCGACGATCTCGGCGAAGCGGAGCGGAATCCGATGGGCGATCGCCCTGGTCGGGACGCTTCTCGCTTTCGCCTTCCTGGCCCTCCAACCGCCGTCGCCCGCCTCTGCCGTTTCTTCGGCATCCGCGGAGGAGACCGACGACGGGCAGGAGGTCACCGACTTCTATCTCGCCGGTGTCATCACCTTCGACGACGAGCCCGTCGCCGACGTCACCATGTCGGTGGAGGGCGACGGCTTCGAAGCGGAGACCGAGACGGATGCCGAGGGCCGGTGGCGCCTCTACGTCCCCGAGGCCGCGACGTACGTGCTGACCGTCGACGAGGACACTCTCCCCGACGGCGTGATCGTCGACGCGGCGCAGCTGCCCGAGGGCATGCAGCCGATCTCCGGAACCACGGCGTCGTTCGAGGTCGAGTTCGGACTCACCGGAACGAAGATCGTCAACCTATTCCTCGGCGAGGGTGTGCGGGAGACCACCTCGTTCGTCGACCAGCTGCTGTCCCGGACTGTCGGCGGTCTGAACTTCGGTCTGCTGCTCGGGCTCGCCTCCATGGGCGCGGCGCTCATCTACGGGACGACGAAGCTGTCGAACTTCGCACACGGCGAGATGGTGACCTGGGGCGCGGTCGTCGCGCTGCTGGTCACCTCGTTCTGGCAGCTGCCGATGTGGCTGGGCATCATCGCCGCCGTCATCGGCGGCGGATTGCTCGGCTGGGGATTGGATGCCGGGCTCTGGCGCCCCCTCAGACGACGAGGCCTCGGCGTCGTGCAGCTCATGATCGTGAGCATCGGCCTCTCGCTGGCTCTGCGCTACGCGCTGCAGTACATGATCGGCGGCGGCACCTACCAGCTGCCCGGTTCGAGCCCCACGCCGATCAAGCTCGGCCCCATCTCGCTGTCGTACATCGACATGATCGGGATGGGCGTGAGCCTGCTCGTCATCCTCGGAGTCGCGTTCTTCCTGACCCGCACCAGGGTCGGAAAGGCCACCCGAGCGATCTCGGACAACCCGCAGCTGGCCGCGGCATCCGGCATCGACGTCGACAAGGTGATCCGCATCGTGTGGATCCTCGCGGGCGTCCTGGCCGCGATCTCGGGCATCCTGTGGGCGTACTTCCGGCCCGGTGTGAAGTGGGACATGGGCATGCAGATGCTGCTGCTCATCTTCTGCGCCATCACGCTCGGCGGACTCGGATCCGCCATCGGCGCGCTCATCGGCTCGATCATCGTGGGTCTGGCCGTCGAGGTGTCGACGCTGCTCGGCGTCCCGAGCGACCTGAAGTACGCCACCGCGCTGGTCGCGCTGATCGTGATCCTGCTGGTACGGCCTCAGGGCCTGCTCGGCCGCAAGGAAAGGTTGGGCTGACGCATGGACTTCGGCAACATCTTCGGCAACACCGCTGCCTATCTGTTCAGCCCCACCACGATGGCGTACGCGCTCGCGGCGACCGGCCTGGCGGTCCACTTCGGCTACACCGGCCTGCTGAACTTCGGTATGGCGGCCTTCATGGCGGTCGGCGGCTACGGCTACGCGATCTCGATCCTCACCTTCGGCGTGCCGTGGTGGATCGGCATGCTGATCGGGCTCATCGCCGGTGCGGGTTTCGCCCTCATCCTCGGCATCCCGACGCTCCGTCTGCGCGCCGACTACCTCGCCATCGCGACGATCGCGGCGGCCGAGGTCGTGCGCCTCCTGTTCCTCACCGAGCTGTTCAAGGGCTGGACCAACTCGGCGGGCGGACTGTCCGGCTATCACCAGAGCTTCCGCGATATCAACCCGTTCCCGCCGGGGACGTACGGCTTCGGCCCGTGGACCTACAACGCGAACGACCTGTGGGTGCGCGTGTTCGGGCTCATCATGCTCGCGATCGCGGTGCTGCTCGTCTGGGCGCTCATGCGCAGCCCGTGGGGGCGCGTGGTCAAGGGCATCCGCGAGGACGAGGACGCCGTGCGCTCGCTCGGCAAGAACGTGTTCGCGTACAAGATGCAGGCGCTCGTCGTCGGCGGCGTCCTCGGTGCCCTCGGCGGCATCGTGTTCGTGCTGCCGTCGGCTGTGATCCCCGGCAGCTACTCGACGTCGCTGACGTTCTTCCTGTGGACCATCCTGCTCCTCGGCGGAGCGGCGACCGTGCTCGGCCCGACGCTCGGCGCTGTGCTGTTCTGGGTCGTCTTCGCCTTCCTCGGAAGCCTGCTTCCGGCGATGGCGGACGCGGGACTGCTGCCGATGACCGCAGCACAGGCCGACATGGTGCGGTACATCCTGATCGGCGTCGTGCTGATGCTGATCGTGATCTTCCGGCCGCAGGGCATCCTCGGAAACAAGAGGGAGATGACCTTTGTCAAGTGAATCGAATCCCGCGCAGCCGGCCACGCCGCGTGCGAAGACGACCGGCCTCGCGAAGGGACCGGCAGCCCCAGGCGTCGCGAAGGTCGACCCGATCCTCGTCGCCGACGGCGTGACGCGCCGCTTCGGCGGTCTGACCGCCGTCGACGTGGACCACATCGAGATCCCGCGTGGAGCGATCACGGCACTCATCGGCCCGAACGGCGCCGGCAAGACGACCCTGTTCAACCTGCTCTGCGGGTTCGACAAGCCGAACTCGGGTACGTGGTCGTTCGACGGCAAGAATCTCTCCGGCGTCCCGTCGTTCAAGGTCGCGCAGATGGGGCAGGTGCGCACGTTCCAGCTCACCAAGTCGCTGTCGCTGCTGACGGTGCTCGAGAACATGAAGCTCGGCGCCCCTCATCAGCGCGGCGAGGGATTCTGGGCGAGCCTGTTCCCCTTCCTCTGGCGTGACCAGGAGGCGGAGATCGAGAAGCGCGCACGCGATCTGCTCACCCGCTTCAAGCTGGATGCCAAGGAGAAGGACTTCGCAGCATCGCTGTCCGGTGGTCAGCGCAAGCTGCTCGAAATGGCTCGCGCCCTGATGAGCGATCCGACGCTGGTGATGCTCGATGAGCCGATGGCCGGCGTCAACCCGGCGCTGACCCAGTCGCTGCTCGAGCACATCCTCAGCCTCAAGGACCTCGGAATGACCGTGCTGTTCGTCGAGCACGACATGCACATGGTCCGCCACATCGCCGACTGGGTGGTCGTGATGGCCGAGGGCCGCGTGGTGGCCGAGGGCCCGCCGGATCAGGTGATGGACGACCCCGCCGTCGTGGATGCCTATCTCGGCGCTCACCAGGATGTCGATCTCGGGACGGTCACCGGGCGCATGCCCGTGGTGACGGAGACTGCCGCCCTGCGTCTGCGCGAGCAGATCGAGGCAGAGGCAGAGGCCGAGCTCGAAGCCGATTTCGCCGCGTCCGACGACGCGCAGGAGGAGAAGTCATGACCGAGGACACCCGAGACGTCGTCGTCGAGCTGACGGACGTGCACGCCGGATACCTCCCGGGCGTGAACATCCTCAACGGCGCGAATCTCGTCGCCCGCAAGGGTGAGCTCATCGGCATCATCGGCCCCAACGGCGCCGGCAAGTCGACGCTGCTGAAGGCGATCTTCGGCATGGTGCAGGTCCGCCAGGGCGACGTCACCGTCAACGGCGAGAGCATCCTCGGTCTGAAGGCCGACAAGCTCGTCGCCCGCGGCGTCGGGTTCGTCCCGCAGACGAACAACGTGTTCCCCTCGCTGACGATCGAGGAGAACCTGCAGATGGGGCTCTACCAGAACCCCAAGATCTTCGCGGCCCGCCTGGAGTTCGTCACCGGCATCTTCGCCGAACTCGGCAAGCGCCTCAAGCAGCGTGCCGGCTCGCTGTCGGGCGGCGAGCGCCAGATGGTCGCGATGTCGCGCGCCCTGATGATGGACCCCGCCGTGCTGCTGCTGGACGAGCCGTCCGCCGGTCTTTCTCCGGTGCGTCAGGATGACGCGTTCATCCGTGTCTCCGACATCAACAAGGCCGGCGTGACGACGATCATGGTCGAGCAGAACGCCCGACGCTGCCTCCAGATCTGCGACCGCGGGTACGTTCTCGACCAGGGACGCGACGCGTACGAGGGCTCCGGGCGCGACCTGCTGAACGACCCCAAGGTCATCGGCCTGTACCTCGGCACGCTGGGCACCGACGCCGCATAGGTCAGCGCCCGCGCCCCGCCGAGAGAGGTGGCGCGTATGGTCGCGTCCCGACTCACGAGGCGACCACACGCGCCCCCTCCCCCGGCCCGAGTCCATTTCCCCAGCGCACGAAAGGGCTCCGGATGCCGAGGCATCCGGAGCCCTTTCGTGTGCGACTTACTTGAGGCGGGTCTGCACGTTCTCCGCGTCGTACTCGTAGACGCCGATGGCGGCGCCTGCCGGGTCGTTGTTCTCGTCGAACGTGACGTCACCGGAGTAGCCGTTGTAGTCGGGCGTTCCGCCGGCGTTGATGATCTCGGCGCATTCGGCGAAGCTCGTGCACGCCTCGCCCTCGCCCTCGCCACCGGACACCGTGCGCATGGCACCGGCGATGTCGGCACCCTCGACGGAGACGGCGTACAGGGCCGACAGCGCGATGAGCGTCGCGGCGTCGTACGCCTCAGCCGAGTAGGTCAGCGCGTCGATGGGCTCGTTGCCACCGGCGGTCCAGACCTCGTTGAGCTGGTCGATGAAGTCGTCCGGCAGTTCGGCGCCGGCACGGGTGCCCTTCGAGCCCTCGAGGCTGACGGGAAGGTCCGGCCAGTCCTTGAGATTGCCGTCGACGAGGTACAGCGAACCGGTGTCGACGCCCGCGTTGCCCAGCAGCGGCGCGATGGTCGCGAACTGGTCGTACGAGACGACAGCCACGGCATCCGGCTTCTCGGCCGAGATCGTCTGCACCTGCGCGTTGAACTGACCGTCGCCCTGGTTGTAGGACGCCTCGGCGACGACCTCGCCGCCCGTGGCCTCGAACGTCGACTTGATGGCCTCGAACAGACCGGTGCCGTACGGGTCGTTCTGGTAGATGATGCCGAGCGTCTTGTGCCCGTCCTCGGCGATCTGGTTGCCCAGCACCTCACCCTGCAGCAGGTCGCTCGGCGCCGTGCGGAAGTAGAGGTCGTTGATGCCGGAGAAGTCCGGCGATGTGTTCGACGGCGAGACGGTGAGGATGCCTGCGCCGGCGTTGCCGTCCAGGATCAGCTTCGTCACGCTCGAGGACGCGGCACCGACCATGGCGGTGATTCCGGCGCTCTGGAGGTTGGTGATCGAGGTCTCGTAGGCCTTGTTGTCGAGGTCTCCCTCGTCTTCGCTGACCAGTTCGACCTGGATGCCGGCATCCGCCTCGTTGATCTGCTCGACGGCGAGCTGGACGCCTGCCTCCATGGGAGCGCCGAGGAAGGCCAGCGTTCCCGTCGCGGGCAGGAGCGAGCCCAGCGTCAGCGACAGATCGACGTTCTCGGGCCGCTCGTTCGTCGCCTCGGACGACTCGGGGGCGGGCGGGGTGGTGCTGCAACCCGCGATGACCAGCGCCGATGCTCCCAGCAGTGCGATTCCTGCCAGCAGCTTGGGGCGCGAACCCTGCAAACCGTTCATATTGCTCCTTCGACAACAGCGAACATGGCGGTACCACGTTCGGGTGCTCTAACCCTATGACCGGGTCAGACACCGGCGGGTATCGGTGCGCTAACGATCTTGTTTCGCGTTGATGACGGTGCTGCGGAGCAGGGTCAGATCAGCTCCGCCGGCGGGACGCGCCTGTGTCGTCGCGCCGCGAGGATGAGGTCGACGACGAACACGCCGACGGCCACCCAGACCAGGAGGAAGCCGATCCAGCGCTCGGTCGGCATCGGCTCGTGCAGGATGGCGACGCCGATGATGAATTGCATGATCGGAGTGATGAACTGGATCATCCCGATGACCGTGAGGTTGATGCGCCTGGCACCCGATGCGAACAGCAGCAGGGGGACCGCCGTCGCGACCCCGGCGAAGCAGAGCAGCACCGTGTGCCAGACCCCGTTGCCGCCGATCGTGATCCCCGTGGTCATCCCGACCGCGACGAGCTGGACGACCGCGATGGGGATGAGCCAGAAGGATTCGAGGGTCAGTCCGCTGACGGCATCCACCGACGGCCCGATCTTCTTCTTGATGAGCCCGTAGAAGCCGAACGAGAGCGTGAGGGTGAGCGCGATCCACGGAACCGAGCCGTACGCGACGATGATCACGACCACGGCGAGCGCCGCGATGCCGACGGCGACCCACTGCAGCCGACGCATCCGCTCGTGCAGGATGAAGACGCCGAGCAGCACGGTGGTGATCGGGTTGATGAAGTAGCCCAGTGATGTCTCGACGACCTTGTCGTCCAGAGTGCCGATGAGGAACGCCTGCCAGTTGACGTAGATGAGCACACCGGCGAGGGCGGTGAGACCGAGCAGTCGCGGCTGGCGGACGATGGCCAGGATCCGCTGCCAGCCGCGTGTGATCGCGAGCAGGACCACGCAGAACACGAGCGAGAACAGCACCCGCCACGCGACGATCTCCCAGGGGCCCGTCGGCGTCAGCAGGAGGAAGTACAGCGGGAGGACGCCCCAGAGCAGGTAGGCCCCGAGGGCGTACAGCACCCCGGTGGTCTGTTCGGTCCGGGGAGTGGTCTTCGTGGTCACTGATCAACCCTACGGCGGGGCGCGGACGCGCGAGGCCCGTCCGCGGTGACGTTGGCAGGAAACGGGCGGCCCCTGGCCGGAGATGCACGAAGGCCCGGATGCCTGAGCATCCGGGCCTTCGAAGCGAAGGACGCTGAGATCAGCGCACGACGACCGCGAGGACGTCGCGTGCCGACAGGACGAGGAACTCGTCCGCGCCGAACTTCACCTCGGTGCCGCCGTACTTGCTGTAGAGCACGCGGTCGCCGACGGCGACGTCGAGCGGGACGCGGTTGCCGTTGTCATCGATGCGGCCGGGGCCAACGGCCACGACCTCGCCCTCCTGGGGCTTCTCCTTGGCGGTGTCGGGGATGACCAGTCCACTCGCGGTGGTCTGCTCGGCCTCGACCTGCTTGATGACGATGCGGTCCTCGAGCGGCTTGATGGAAACCGACACGGTCTACCTCTTCTTTCTTGACGCTGACACGAAAGACTCGTTCGCACTCTCAACCCGAGAGTGCTAATGCCAGTGTAGGACGTCGGCTGGCACTCACGCAATGCGAGTGCCAGTGCGGCGTAACGCGGACGGCGAACAGCCGCCGCGTAGGCTGAACCGGTGGAGATGACCGAGCTCGCCGCCCTGCTCACCCCCGAGGGGCTGCGTCTGCTCGACGACGTCGGGAGCATCGAGTCCACGACCGATGTCGCGAGGGCGGTCTCTCGGCTGCGAGCCGCCGGCCACTCCCCCGAGCTCGTGTCGGCCGTCGTCGGCCAGGCACGGCTGCGCACGAAGGCTGCGGGGAAGTTCGGCCCGTTCGCCGAGCGGATGCTGTTCACGCAGGCGGGTCTCGAGCAGGCGACACGACTCGGCGTCGCGGCACGGCATGCCGGCCGCATGCGTTCCGCGGGGATCCAGCACGTCGCGGACCTCGGCTGCGGCATCGGCGGAGACGCCCTCGCGTTCGCCGGGGCGGGGCTGACGGTGAGCGCCGTCGACGCGGATGAGGTCACGGCGGCGATCGCCGCGTACAACCTGGCGGCGTTCGGCGAGGACGCCACGGTGTCGCACGGAACGGCAGAGGATGCCGTGAGCGCGATCTTCGGAGATGAACGCACGGCGATCTGGATGGACCCGGCCCGCCGCACCTCGGGTCACAGCGAGACGCGCCGTGTCACGGCATCCGACTACTCCCCCTCGCTGGACTGGGCCTTCGACGTCGCCGACCGGATCCCGACCGGAATCAAGCTCGGCCCCGGTCACGATCGCGACGCGCTCCCCGAGGATGCCGAGGCGCAGTGGGTCTCGGCCGACGGCAGCGTCGTCGAGCTCGTCCTGTGGACGGGCGTGCTCGCGCGGTCCAGTGTGCGTCGCGCGGCGCTCGTGATCCGCGGCGACGAATCGCACGAGCTGACCTCCGGAGCGGATGCCGAGGACGCCGACGTCCGCCCGCTCGGCGCCTTCGTGCACGAACCGGACGGTGCCGTGATCCGCGCGCGCCTGATCGGCGACGTCGCCCGGAGCCTGGATGCCGGGATGCTCGACGAGCACATCGCCTATCTCACGGGCGATGCCGCGGTGACGAGCCCGTTCGTGCAGTCGTTCCGGGTGCGCGAGTCGATGCCCGCGAACGTCAAGGCGATCAATGCCGCGCTGCGGAAAGCGGACATCGGGACGCTCGAGATCAAGAAGCGCGGCATGGACATCGACCCGGCGGCCTTCCGGAAGAAGCTGAAGCTCAGCGGAACGCAGAGCGCGACCCTGCTGCTCGCGCGCGTCGGGAACCAGCGGCTCGCGGTGCTCGCCGACCGGGTGTGAGGCGGGTCAGCCGGCGGGCGGGGTCTCGTCCTCCGGGGTGCGTGTGATCACGAGCTGGTACGACGTCTGATCGGTGAACGTGAGTTCGAACGTGGTCCGCTCGCCCTCGGGATCCGGCTCCCGCATGTCCCGGGAGATCGTACTCATCGTCAACGGCTCATCGACGAGCTCGTGGGTCGGAGCGCACGCATCCATCGGCCCCATCCACTCGCCGACATAGATCAGACAGGTCTGCGCCCCCGGCACGGTCGCGAGCCAGACCGGGTGGTCATCGAACGCGCCGATGATGTCGAGCGACGCCGTGGCGAAGTATTGCGCGATCACGGCGGAATCGCGAGCGAGAATGTCCTCCGAGACGACGACGTCATCTGACGGGCCGATCCAGGTCGTCGTCACGCGCCCGGCGAGTTCTCCGTCCGGCGTGGCCAGCGCGAGTGCCGTCGCGATCCTGACGATCCCGGTGTCGCCGTCTTCCCGCGGATACGACACCGCCAGCGAATCCCGACGCGCGACGTACTCCGTCTCGCAGTGCGCCGCGTTGCCTTCCTCGTCGCCGACGATGACGCAGAGCTCTGCGCCGTTGCCCCTCGTCGCGGCCCAGGCCACTGGGCTCTCGTACCCGTTGATCTGCGCGACGTCGTCGACCGCGAGTGCGCGGACCGAGCCGTCGTCGTATTCGCCCGTCGCGGCGATCGCGTCCTGCCACCTCTGCTGCTGGACGCTCAGCTCGATCGACGTCCCCCTCGCTCCCGCAGCCAGGGCCCAGCCGACGCCGACCCCGACGAGGACTG
Organism: Microbacterium sp. M; assembly: GCF_045181065.1. GTDB lineage: Bacteria > Actinomycetota > Actinomycetes > Actinomycetales > Microbacteriaceae > Microbacterium. The sequence continues at coordinate 2,916,614 of NZ_CP173721.1, forward strand.
CGAGCGCGACCACCGCTGCCGCGACGAGCCAGCGTCGACGACGCGGCGGTTCGGAGGCACCGGGTTGGACGGGGTTCCGCTCGGATGCTGCTGTTCCACCCGGGCCGGCCGTTTCCGCCGCACCGCGCTCGGAATCACGCACGCCCGGCGCTTCGTGGGTCACCATCGCATCCGGAGCGGACTCGTCGGCCGGAGCCTTCGCCCGTGCAGCCGTCTGGAGCTCGTGCAGCCGGTGCGCCTCGGCATCCGTCAGCGATCCATCCGGACCGTACGCCTTCGCGCGCAGATCCTCGAGTTCCGCAGCATCCGCTTCGGTCACGGTTCGACGTCTCCCGTCCTGTCGTCGATCGCGGCGTCCATCCCGGGAGCGGACGCGCGCTCGATCGTGAGCGTCGGCCCCCGGGTATCCGACGTCGTCACGCGATAACTGGTGGAGGTGCCATCGGGGTTCGCGACCTCCAGCACGACGGGCGAGCTCGCATCCTGCGCGCACGCGCGCTCGACGGAGCCGACCACGGCGACGATGACGCACGCGCTCGGTCCGCTGAACTCCTGCCAGACCGGCCGGTCGCCGTCGTAGCCGACGATCTGCAGGAACTCCCCACCGACGCCGGTCTCGCTCTCGATCCGATCGACGATCGCGAGTTCGTCCTCGCTGTACTGCGACCGCCAGTCCCACACGTCGTTGGAGTCCCAGACGTGGGCGACGACAGCGAGGTCGTCGTTGATGTCCCGGATCACAGTGACGTTGAGTCCGCTCACGTCGCCGTCGCCGTCTGCGGGCAGATTCATCGAGGCGTAGAGGCCGCCGCCCGGCTGGCTGAGCTGGTCGCCCGGGACGCACGCCGGCTCGATCCGGTCCTCGAGCGTGATCACCAGGCAGTGGTTCTTGCCCTCGTCGCGCGTCGCGTGCCAGATCGTCGCCCCGTGGGACTGCCCGAGCGGTGTGATCGAACCGGGATCATAGGAGCCCTCGGCCTCCAGCTCTGCCTGCTCGGCACCGGCCGCGAGCGACAACGCCACCGACTGCATGACCGCCTGACCGAACACGGCCAAGCCGACACCGAACCCGATCAGCAGTGCGAGTCCGACAGCCGCATACGGGAACCACCGGCGCGTCAGGATGCCGCGGATCCCGGGTTTCGCAGTTTCGGGCGACTCCCCGGAACCGCGGGATTCGCCGGCCGCTTCGAGGTCACCGGCGTCAGCATTCCGGTCGCCGGTGGCATCCGGTCCGGTTCGGAGGCACACGTCGGCCGCCGCCCCGGAGCCCTGCGGGTCCGTCCACTGCGGGACGGATGCAGAGCCGTCCACCGCTGCGTCACCTGCCGCGGAGTCAGCCTGTGGCGTGGGCGCCGGCGTCGTGCCACGCACCAGCGCTTCCAGCTCTTCGAGCCGCCGAGCCTCGGCATCCGTCAAACCTCCGCCGGGTCCGTACGCCTTCGCACGCAGCTCGCGCAGCTCGCCGTCGTCCACCCCGTCCGTCACCGTCGGCCCCCTCGTCACCCGGCGTCGCCGGTCGCATCGTCGACGATCGCGCCGCTGTCGACATCGACCTCAGCGACACTGACCGGAGTCTCCGTGATCATCAGATACTCCGAGACCTGCGGCGACGAGGTCAGTTGCGCGTTCACGTGGAAGTCGGACCCGTCCCTGGACGCGACGAATTCGACTGTCAGCGGATCCGACTCGAGATCCCCGAATTCATCGCAGTCGCTGAGTGGGATGCCGTCGGGCTGGATATAGAGCAGACAGTATTCGGCCGCGCCGCGCACGGCCGACCAGATCGGCCGCCCGGCGTAGTACCCGATGACGTAGAGCGAGTCGGCTCGGTACCCCGCGTCCTGCAGGTCTGCCGCGATGGCGCGCTCCTCGTCGTTGGCGTAGCGTTCGGTCGTCGAGCCGACGCTGCGGTATCGGGTCAATGAGACTGCCGGACGCCCATCCGGGCTGAACGCCAGACTGGCGAAGGTCACGTCGACGTCGTCTCCCGTGTCGTCGGACACGATATCGAGTGCCGCGGAGACGGGATACGAACTCAGAGAATCCGTCCGCGAGCACGACGTCTCCACCTCGTCGCCTCCGCCGTCCAGGACGAGACACGTCTGCGCGCCCTGACTCTTCGTCACGTACCACGCGAGCACGCCCTCGCGCTCCCCCAGCGCGATGAGCGACCCGGGGTCCGTCCCCTCCGGCGCGATCTGCTCGCCACGCGCCTGCTGTTCGGCGGTGACGGCGAAGGATGCCGGGGTGTGCCGGGATTCGGCGATCACCCATCCGGCGCCGAGTCCGACGAGCAGCAGCGCCGCACCGGCGGCGAGCGGTACCCAGGGAGAGCGCCGCTTCGCCCGCGGCGCGGGGTCGGTGATCCCGGCATCCTCCGCGGCGCCGACGCCGGGCGCCTCGGGGCCGGCGGCATCCGCAGGGCTGACGACGTCCGCCGCGAGTTCCGTGACGGACGTCGCAGGCACGGACTCCGGCTCGGCTGCGGCGGACTCCGCCGCCATGACCCGATTGTCCTCGAGCTCATGCAGGCGCGCCGCCTCCGCAGCGGACAGGCCGTCGCCGGGCGCGTACGCCCGACGCTGCAGTTCTCGCAGCTCCGCCGTCTCCCCCGATGACAGCATCCGATTACCCGAACGTCCCGGGTTGCAGCGCCGCCCAGATCAGCCAGCCGGCACTGTATATCGTCGCGATGCCGCCCAGGACGAGAGCCCAGACGGCGATCGCCTTGCTCTCCAACGGTCGCCGCAGCGACATGATCGCCGCGATCACGGCGACGATCGCCACCGGGATGCCCCAGCCGACGAAGAAGGAGGCCACCAGCGCGACGATCGCGGCCAGCAGCGCCCACGGCGCGAGTCGCGAGTTGTCCTGCCCGATCGGCTCGGTAACGCTGGGCTCCCACGATCCGACGGCGTCTGGGTCCGGACCGCTCGCGACCACGGGTTCGATGCCGACCGGCCCCGTGGGAAGCTTCGTGTATCCCTCTCGCCGCGCCCCTGGTAGTCGCGCCGCGCCAGCGGGCTTCTCGACGTCGGGACTGGCTCCCTCCACACGGGGTTCTCCCCGCTGCTCGCTCACGCGGCGGCCTCCGCCCGTTCGGCGATCTGGATCTCGGTCACCGGCAGCGTCGAATCAGCCCCGAACGCCAGCGTGGACGGGCGGCGACCCGACGAGATCAGCTCCGCGGCGAGAGCCGCGATCATGGCGCCGTTGTCCGTGCACAGCGACAGCGGCGGGATCCGCACGGTGACGCCGGCGGCCTCTGCGCGCTCCAGTGCGACCTCGCGCAGGCGACGGTTGGCGATGACGCCTCCGCCGAGCAGCAGCCTCGGCACGCCGAGCTCCTGACCGGCGGCGAGAGCCTTGGTCACCAGCACGTCGACGACCGCTTCGCGGAAGCTCGCCGCCACGTCCGCGACCGGCACCGGTGCGCCGTCCGCCTCGCAGCGCTCCACCCACCGTGCCACCGCGGTCTTCAACCCGGAGAACGAGAAGTCGTACCGATGCTTCGCCATATCGGATGCTCGGGAGAGCCCCCGCGGGAAGCGGATCGCCTTCGGGTCGCCGTCGACGGCAGCCCTGTCGATCTCCGGCCCACCCGGATACGGCAGCGACAGCAGACGCGCGACCTTGTCGAACGCCTCGCCCGCGGCGTCATCCATGGTCTCGCCGAGCAGTTCGACGTCCGTGGTCAGGTCGCGCACGTGCAGCAGCGACGTGTGGCCGCCGGACACGAGCAGCGCGATGGTCGGATACTCCAGAGGCTCGGCATCCGGAGTCAGGATGTCGGCCGCGATGTGCCCGACGAGGTGATTGACCGCGAACAGCGGCTTGTCGAGCGAGACCGCGAGCCCCTTCGCCGCCCCGACGCCGACCATGAGGGCACCGGCGAGCCCGGGCCCCGAGGTGACCGCGATGGCGTCCAGATCCTCCAGGCGCACCTGCGCCTCGGCCAGCGCGGCTTCGATCGAGGGCTGCAGCGCCTCCAGATGCGCGCGGGCCGCGACTTCGGGCACGACGCCGCCGTAGCGCGCGTGCGCGTCCATGCTCGACGCGATCGTGTTCGACAGCAGCATCCGCCCGCGGACGATGCCGATCCCGGTCTCGTCGCAGCTCGTCTCGATCCCGAGCACCAGAGGTTCGCTCATGCCGTGGCCTCCTTCGCCGCCGCCCACGCTCGCAGATCCAGGCGCATCACGATCGCGTCGACGCCGTCCGGCTGGTAGTAGCGCGGGCGTCGTCCCAGTTCGGTGAACCCTTCGGACGCGTAGAGTCCCGCAGCCCCCGGGTTGTCGGCGCGGACCTCCAGGAACAGCTCACGGGCACCCCGTGCGGAGGCCTCGGCCAGCAGCTCCGTCAGCAGGGCGCGGCCTCGTCCTGCACCGCGGTGCGCTTCGAGCAGCGCGATCGTCTGAATATCGGCATCCGCTGATCCGCGCACCGAGCGCAACCCGGCGTAGCCGACGATGTCGCCGTCCTGCTCGTCGACGAGGTAGTGACTGTATTCGCCGGCGAGCTCGGCCGCCATGGTCTCGGTGCTCCAGGCGTCGGTCGGGAAGGACGCGCTCTCGATCGCCATGATGGCGTCGAGATCCGCAGGAGTCGCACGACGGATCATGCGCCCACCTTCTTCGGCGCCCCTGGCACCGTCACGTCTGGCTGCCGCAGATACAGCGGCTCCTGGCCGGCGAGCGTGCGGTCCGCACTCCACGCGCGCAGGCCGACGCGCGCGAGAGCCACACCGTCCAGCCCGGTCGCCTCGACCGCGCGGATGCCGTCCAGATGCGCCTCGGCATCCACACGGGGCACGAGGACCGTGTCGGCGACGACGTTCGGGATGCCGTCGGCATCGAACCCGTCGAACACCGTGATCGCGACCTCACGGCGGCGGGCATCGGTGACGACCGCGAAGCGCCCGGCCTCGGCGTCCCGCTCGAGCTCGGTCAGCGCCGGGGCGAAGTGGCTCGGAACAGGGATGACGTCGACGCCCCGGCCGAGCGCGAATGCGCGCGCCGTGGCGATGCCGATGCGCAGACCGGTGAAGGGTCCTGGCCCCATGCCGGCGACGACGTGCTCGATGGAGCCTGGGCCCGCGTCGTCGAGGGCGCGACGGAGAAGATCGCCGATGACCTCGGCGTGGCCGAGCGGATCAGGACTGGAAGCGTCGGCGAGGCGCGCTCCGTCGCCGTCGACGATGGCGACGGCCGAGCCCAGCGAGGTGTCGACAGCGAGGATCACGCTTCCCAGGGTAGTCGGCGCCCGCAGCGGTCACCGCTCGACGCGGGTGATCTCCACGAGACGCGGGGCGTCGGCATCCAGATCCTCGTCCGCGATGCCGTCGGCGCCGCCGATCGGCCGGGAGAGCTCGATGTCCCACCAGGCGTCGGCCACGGCATCCGCCATGCCGCGCCCCCATTCGATCACGACGACCGATCGCGCGAAGTCGATGTCGAGGTCGTCGAGTTCTGCGGAGGAACCGAGACGGTATGCATCCACGTGCACGAGCGGTGCACGGCCGACGAGCGAGGGGTGCGTCCTGGCGATCACGAAGGTGGGGCTCTGCACCGGTCCGCGGACGCCGAGGCCCTCCGCGAGGCCGCGCGTGAAGGTGGTCTTGCCCGCGCCGAGCGGGCCGGTGAGGACGATCAGGTCGCCGGCCTCCAGCTGCTCGCCGATGCGGAGTCCGAGCTGCTCCATCTCTTCCGTCGTGGCGATCTCGCGGTGGCCGAGGAAGGCGGGATCGAGGCTCACGCGCCCCGCCTCGGAACCCGAGGGCCGATGCGCGTGACGATCTCGTAATTGATCGTGCTCGCGGCGTTCGCCCACTCCGTCGCCGACGGCACTCCGAGTGTGGGGTCGCCGAACAGCACGACCTCGTCGCCCACGGCGACATGCGTGTCTCCGACGTCCACGACGAACTGGTCCATCGCGATGCGTCCGGCCACCATGAAGCGTCGACCGCCGATCGTCACCGGACCGCGGTCGGATGCCTGCCGAGGCACGCCGTCGGCGTAGCCGAGGGGGACGAGGGCGAGCGTCGTGTCGCGGTCCGTGCGGTGCACGTAGCCGTACGAGACGCCGGTGCCGGCAGGGACTCTCCGCACGGCTGCGACGGCCGCACGCAGCGTCATCGCCGGGCGCAGCCCCAGTTCGCCGGACGAGCGATCGTCGAAGGGCGACAGACCGTAGAGTCCGATGCCGATGCGGACGGCGTCCAGGCGCGACTCCGGGAGTTCGATCGCCGCCGCGGTGGCCGCGATGTGCAGGATCTCGGCATGGATGCCGAAGGATGCCGCGGCCTGCACGCCCTCGTCGAACCGCGCCAGCGCCGCGCGGTCGTCCTGCGGGGACGTGTTGGAGAGGTGGCTGAAGAGCCCGACGATCCGGACGCGGCCGATGCGCTCCAGACGCGCGGCCTCGGCGAACACCCGCTGCCAGTCGCGTGGCGCGACTCCGTTGCGGCTCAGCCCGGTCTCGAGCTTGAGGTGGATGCCGACGGGACGGTCGACGGACGCCGCGTTGCCCGCGGCCTCGAGCTGGTCGAACGAGGAGATCCCGACCTCGACATCCGCGGCGGCGGCTTCGACGAACGTCTCCCCCGGCTGGTGCAGCCAGGCCATGATCGGCGCGTGGATGCCCTGTCGTCGCAGAGCCAGCGCCTCCGCGATCTCCGCGACGCCGAGGCGGTTCGCGCCGCCCGAGAGCGCAGCGACGGCCGCGGCCGCGGCTCCGTGGCCATAGGCATCCGCCTTGACGACGGCGATGACATCGACGCCCGTGAGCGCACGGAGGTGCCGCACGTTGTCGGCGATCGCGTCGAGGTCGATCCTCGCCTCGCGGAACGGAACGGTCACAGCGGCACTCCTTCCGCCACGACGAACGCGGCCGCGAGGCCGGCGTCGTGGCTGAGCGAAAGATGGAGGGTCAGGATACCGCGGTCCGCGACGACCTCGGCAGTGCTGCCGCTGAGATCGAACCGCGGACGCCCCGAGGGCTCCGAGGCGACCTCGATGTCGATCCAGCGCACGCCGTCCGAGCCGCCGAGCGCCTTGATGAGGGCCTCCTTGGCGGCATACCTCGCGGCGAGAGAAGGCAGGCGCAGTGACCGCTCGGCCGGGGCGAACAGACGCTCCATCAGACGCGGTGTGCGCGTCATCGTGCGCTCGAAGCGCGCGATGTCGACGATGTCGATGCCCGTCCCGATGATCACCGATTCAGCCTACCCGGGCGCGCGCTTCCGCTGACGGACGCCCCGGATGCATGGAGATTCCCCGCAGGCAGGGCCGTTCAGGGTCGAACCGCCAGACAACCGGGATTCCTTCCGACATCCGTGCCCGGTCACTCGCTCTGCACACGCAAGCGATTCGCGAAGTTGTCCACAGTTCCGGGATACTCCGGCTCCGATGAGACGGCCGCCTGGAAGATCGAGCCATGCAATTGTCTCCGTTGATACACGCGCACGGCGGCATCGCCCGAGGATCAGAGCTCAGCGCGTTCGGCTGCACGCGTAAACAACTCTCGATAGCCGTTCGCAACGGCGAGATCAGGCGATTGCGCCCGGGCGTCTTCGCCACATGGACCGCCGACGAGGATGCTGTGACGGCTGCCTCGCACGGCGGCGCACTCACCTGTTCGACCGCGCTGCGACTGCATTCCGTCTGGGTGCTCGATACCGATGAGCATCCGCACGTCTGGCTCGGCGCAGGCGGGCGACGGTTCGCGCACACCCCGTGCACGTGCATTCAGCATTTCCGGACAGGGCCGATGAAACTCGGCGTCGCGCCGGTCGAGCATTCCCTGGTGCATGCGTTCGCTTGCCACGGGGAAGAGTTCTTCTTCGCGGCCTTCGAGTCCGCCTGGAACAGACGGCTCATCGGGCGAGACGTCCGCGTGCGCATCAGGCGAGCGCTCCCGGCATCCGCCAGATGGCTCGTCGATCTCGCCCGTGACGACGCGGAGAGCGGATTGGAATCGCTCGTGCGCCTCCGGCTTCACCTGCTCGGCATTCGGGTTCGAACACAGGTCGATATCGACGGTGTCGGACGCGTCGACTTCGTGATCGAGGACCGCATCATCCTCGAAGCGGACGGCAAGGAGAATCATGCGAGCTCGACGCAGCGGCATCGGGATCTGTCGCGGGATGCCGTTGCATCGCGCCTCGGCTACGAGACGCTTCGCTTCGACTACGCGCTCATCATCCACCAGTGGGACACCGTCATCGCCGCGATCACGGCTGCTCTCGCTCGCGCGCGGGCGTGACCAGGCAGGAACCGAGCACGGATGCATGGAGAATCCCCGCTTGCAGGAGCGTTCACGGCCGAACCGCCGGACATCCGGGATTCTTCCCGACATCCGTACCCGAGGCCGGCGTGAGCCCCGGGTACGACGCGTGCAGACGAGCCGCCCGGCTCACTCCACCGTGACGGACTTCGCCAGGTTGCGCGGCTGGTCGACGTCGAGACCCTTGGCCGTCGCCAGCGCCATGGCAAAGATCTGCAGCGGGACGACGGCGAGCAGCGGCTCGAACAGGGCACCGGCGAGCGGGATGCGGATGACCTCGTCCGCGAACGGCAGCACAGCGGCGTCGCCCTCTTCGGCCACGACGATCACCCGAGCACCGCGGGCGCGGATCTCCTGGATGTTCGAGACGACCTTGGCGTGCACCAGGGCGGAGTGCCGCGGCGACGGCACCAGGACGAACACCGGCTGCCCAGGCTCGATGAGCGCGATCGGGCCGTGCTTGAGCTCGCCTGCGGCGAAGCCCTCGGCGTGGATGTAGGAGATCTCCTTGAGCTTGAGCGCGCCCTCGAGAGCGATCGGGTAGCCGACGTGACGACCCAGGAACAGCACGGAGCGGGTGTCGGCCATCCAGCCGGCGAGCTGCGCGACGTGCTCCTGCTCCTCGGCGAGGACCTTCGCGACCTTCTCGGGCAGCGCCTGGAGCTCGGCGACGTCGGTCGAGGCATCCGCCATCGTGCCTCGGACACGCCCCATGTGCAGGCCGAGCAGCAGCAGTGCCGTGATCTGCGCCGAGAACGCCTTGGTCGAGGCGACGGCGACCTCCGGACCGGCGTGCGTGTAGACGACGGCATCCGACTCGCGCGGGATCGTCGCGCCCTGCGTGTTGCAGATCGAGAGCGTGCGCGCGCCGCGCTCGCGGGCGTACTTGACCGCCATCAGCGTGTCCATCGTCTCGCCGGACTGGCTGATCGACACCACGAGGGTGTCCTCGCCGATCACCGGGTCGCGGTAGCGGAACTCGTGCGCGAGCTCGACGTCGACGGCGACGCGCGCCCACTGCTCGATCGCGTACTTGCCGACGAGGGCCGCATAGGATGCCGTGCCGCAGGCGGTGATGATGACGCGGTTGATGCCGGTGAAGAGCTCGTCCAGACCATCCAGTTCGGGGATGATCACCTGACCGTCCTGGATGCGTCCGAGGATCGTCTTCGCGACGGCCTCCGGCTGCTCGGCGACCTCCTTGGCCATGAACGACGACCAGCCGCCCTTCTCGGCGGCCGCGGCATCCCACGACACGTCGAACGGCTCGGCCTCGACGGGAGTGCCGGCGAAGTCGGTGACGGTCACCTCGGAGGGGGTGATCGAGACGATCTGGTCCTGACCGATCGCGAGCGCCTTGCGGGTGTGCTCGACGAACGCGGCGACATCGGAGCCGAGGAAGTTCTCCCCCTCGCCGAGGCCGATGACCAGCGGAGAGTTGCGGCGGGCGCCGACCACGAGACCCGGCTGGTCCTGGTGCATCGCGAGCAGGGTGAACGCGCCCTCGAGACGGTTCACGACATTGCGGAACGCGAGCTGCAGGTCGCCGCCGTTGTTCGCGTACTCCCGGCCGAGGAGAGCGGCAGCGACCTCGGTGTCCGTCTCGCTGCGGAAGCTCACGCCGCTGGCTGCGAGCTCGTCGCGCAGCACCGAGAAGTTCTCGATGATGCCGTTGTGGATGACGGCCAGCTTGTCGTCGTCGGCGAGATGCGGGTGGGCGTTGACGTCGGTCGGACCACCGTGCGTCGCCCATCGGGTGTGGCCGATGCCGGTGGTGCCGTCAGCGAGCGGGCTCTCGCCCAGCGAGTCGCGCAGCATACCGAGCTTGCCGGCCTTCTTGCGCATGCCGAGATCGCCGTTCTCATCGATGACGGCGATGCCGGCGGAGTCGTAGCCGCGGTACTCGAGACGGGCGAGTCCGGCGAGAAGGATGTCCTGGCTGGGCCGCGGGCCCACGTATCCGACGATTCCACACATGCTCACAAGGGTAAGCGGGGAATTTTGCGAGGGTCCCGAACAATACTTGCCCGTCGCGTATCAGAGCTTGCGCAGCAGCACGCTCTCCACGTCGTGGTCGGCGCCCTTGTTCAGCACGAGCGTCGCGCGGTGCTTGGTCGGCATGACGTTCTCGACGAGGTTGGGCATGTTGATGTCGTTCCAGTAGCCCATCGCCGTCTGCACGGCTTCCTCATCCGTGAGGTGCGCGAACACGTTGAAGTACGAGGACGGATTGCTGAACGCACCCTGGCGGAGCGCCAGGAAGCGGTCGACGTACCAGCTCGCGATGTGCGAGGTGTCGGCGTCGACGAAGATCGAGAAGTCGAACAGGTCGCTGACCGCGACGTCGTTCGGCGCCGGCGGCGGCTGCAGCACGTTGAGACCCTCGACGATCACGACATCGGGGCGGCGGACGACGACGTGCGCGTCGGGGACGATGTCGTATCGCATGTGCGAGTAGAACGGCGCCCGCACCTCCGGGGCGCCCGACTTCACCTCTGTGAGGAACGACAGCAGGGCGCGGCGGTCGTAGGACTCGGGGAAGCCCTTGCGCTCCATGAGTCCGCGGCGCTCGAGCTCGGCGTTCGGATACAGGAATCCGTCCGTGGTCACGAGCTCCACCCGCGGTGTGCCGGGCCAGCGGCTCATCAGTTCGCGCAGCAGGCGCGCGATCGTCGACTTGCCGACCGCGACCGAACCGGCGACGCCCACGACGAACGGCGTCGTGGTGTCGTCCTCCTGGAGGAAGTCGCTCGTCGCCGCCCCCAGTCGCTTCGTCGCCGTGGCGTACAGGCTCAACAGGCGGCTGAGCGGCAGGTACACCTCGCGCACCTCGGTGAGGTCGAGTCGGTCTCCGATGCCGCGGATCTCGACGACCTCCGTCTCGCTCAGCGGCTGATCGAGATCGGCCGCGAGTCGCGCCCATTCCGCGCGATCGATCTCCCGGTAGGGGGACAGCGGGAGCGTGGGGTCGACGGTGGTCACGGCATCCATCGTATCCGCGGCTCGACCTCTCAGCGGATGACGAGCGTCGCCTGGACCGGAAGCGCATCCGCGGACGGGCCGGCCGCGATCCGATACTCCCCCGGCTGCACGCGCAGCGCACCCCGGTGCAACCAGTCGTCGACCGCGCCATCCACCCGCGCATCCGCATCCCACACCGCGAACCGCTCCGGCTGGAACGAGATCTCGACCTCGGCGGTCTCCCCCGGCTCCAGCCGCACCCGGCGGTAGCCGAGCAGCAGGCGTCGCGCCGGCGGGATCGGCAAGTCGGCGGGGGCGAGCCCGTAGAGCTGCACGAGCTCTTCCGCCGCCCGCTCGCCGCGATTGGCGACGCGCACGGTCGCGGTGACCTCCCCCTGCACCCCGAACGCCGGATGCCGGTGCGACGGCTCTCCCGCGCCGACCTCGGACGCGGACACCGAAACGCCCTCGTACACGACGTCCGAATAGGTCAGGCCGTGCCCGAACGCGAACGCGTACGGTTCTGGCTGATGCCGATACGTCGCCAGCTGCCGCTGCGTGTCGTAGTCGAACAGGTCGCCGGCCTGCGCCGGATCCGCCGGCCACGACTGCGCCAGACGCCCCGTGGGTTCGCGGTCGCCGCTGAAGACGTCGGCGATGCCGTGCCCGAGCTCCTGACCCGCATGGCTCGACCACACGACGGTCGCGGCGTCCGCCGCATCGCCCAGCACGTACGGGTAGCTCGACACGATCGTGAGAACCGTCGGCGTACCGGTCTCCTGAGCGGTGCGCCAGATCGAGGTCGCTGCATCCGGCAGATACAGGTGCGGGCGGTCCTCGGTCTCGCGGCCCGCGAGGTGCGGATCGTTGCCGACGACCACGACGGCGAGATCCGCGGATGAGGCCGCATCCGCCACCGCCTGCGCACCGGAGCGCACCGTGCGCACAGCGAAGCGCTCGGCGCGATCGAGGGTCACGCCCTCGGCCAGCACGATGCCCACCTCGCGCGAGATGCGCACCCAGCGGCCCGAGCCGAGGTGCAGCAGCGACCACGTCCCGTCCGCGTGGACGTGCTTGCGGAAGCTCTCCTGCACCACCCAGCCGCCGACGCGGTCGGCGTCCGCGCGCATCGGCCAGGCTCCGCCGGTCAGCAGGCGCCCGGAGGAGTGCGACCGGAGGGTCAGGATGCCGTCACCCCAGTCCGTCAGATCCCACAGCGCGTCGTCCGACGCCGCTGAAGCCGATGCCGCGACCTGCGCCCCCGTCTCATCGGAGCGCACGTAGGCGCCATTGCTCGTGGCGCGCAGCGCGATGGTGTCCGCGCCCGTCTCGACGCGCACCTCGGCATCCGGATAGCGGTCGGCGAGTCCGCGGGCGACACCGACGGCGTACGGCGGAGTCCCCGAGTACCAGTCCGTCAGGACGAGATCAGCGAGCTGGCCGATCACGGCGATCGACCGGGGTGCCGCGAGCGGCAGGACGCCCGCGTCGTTGCGCAGTACCACGACCCCGGCACCGGCGGCCTCGCGGGCCAGCGCTCGCGCGGCCGGCACGTCGATGTCGTCCATGCCGATTCCGGCATACGGGTCCTCGTCGCCGTCGAACTCTCCGCTTCGCACCCGCATCTCGAGCAGCCGGAGTGCCGCGCGGTCGATGTCGGCCTCGTCGAGGAGACCCGCCTCGAGCGCGGCGCGCAGGTTCGTCAGCGTGGGTGTCGCATCCGCATCGTTGTCGGTGAACGAGTCCATGCCGCTGCGCACCAGCGCCGCCGCCGCGTGCGCCCCGTCGGGCTGCGCGCCCTGGACGGACACGACGAACGTGGGTGCCCCGGCATCCGACACGATGGCCAGCGAGCCGGGCGCCCAGCTGCGCGCCTCGTCGGTGAGCTCCGGCTGAGTGTGCGCCGGTGAGCCGTTGACCTGGTTGTAGGCGAGCATGATGCTGCCGGCGGCCTCGGCCTCGATCGGCCCGCGGAACGCCGGCAGCTCCTCCTCGTGCAGCGTCCGCAGCGACATGTTCGACGACGTCGCCGATCGGTCGGTCTCGTTGCTGTAGGCGAGGAAGTGCTTCAGTGCCGGAACCGTCTTCCAGACTCGTTCGTGGCGTCCGCGGAGGCCGCGGGAGTACGCCGTGCCGAACGCGGCGGTCAGGTGCGGGTCCTCGGAGTAGCCCTCCTCGTTGCGTCCCCACGCCGGGTGACGCAGCGTGTTGACGACCGGGGCCCACACGTTCAGGCTCACGAGCGGGTTCTCGGCGCGCTTCGCGCGCACCTCGGTCGAGGCGACGTCGCCGACACGCTCGATGAGGTCGGCATCCCAGGTCGCCGCCAACCCGACCGGCTGCGGGAAGACGGTCGCCGTCCCGAGCCAGGCGGCACCGTGCAGCGCCTCGCACCCGGTGCGGTACTCGGGAACGCCCAGACGTTCGATCGCTGGCGCGGCCTGGTGCAGCATCGCGAGGCGCTCGTCGAACGACAGGCGGGACAGCAGGTCGGCGGCGCGGTCGACCACGGACGCGGTCGTGTCGCGGAACAGCATCAGTGGGTCTCCTCGATCGTGATCTGCAGTTCGCCTGCTCCGTCGGCGGTCGCCGACACGGCGCCGGACGACAAGGACCAGGATGCCGCGGCATCCGTGCTGGAAGCGATGATCCGGTCGCCGTCTCGACGGACCCGGAACGTCGTCGCGGCCGTGCCGTCGCGAGCGGGCACGGTGGTGACCTCGTCGTACCCGTCAGGAAGCCCGAAGCAGCACAGCGTGACGCCGTCCGCCCAGTCGTAGTCGGGTCGGTCGTCCACGGCGCCCCAAGGGAGCACGGTGCCAGGACGCACGCGCAGCGGCACCGACAGGTAGTCGTGCTGCTCCTGCACCCAGCGCCGGCCGTCCGCCTCGGAGCCGTCCAGCAGCGACGTCCAGACGCCGGCAGGCAGGTAGTACTCGCTGTGGCCGTCGGCGTCGAACACGGGCGCGACGAGCAGGGCGTCACCGAGCATGTACTGCGTGTCCGCGTCGAAGCCGCTGCGATCGTCGGGGAACTCCAGCACCATCGGCCGCATCATCGGGATGCCGGACGAGGCCGCCTGCTCGGCCGCACCGGCCAGGTACGGCATGAGGCGCATCTTCAGCTTCGTGAACAGGCGCGTGACGTCCACCGCCTCCTCGTCGAACTGCCACGGCACACGGAACGAACTCGACCCGTGCAGGCGGGAATGCGATGACAGCAGACCGAACGCGAGCCACCGCTTGAAGAGTCCGGCATCCGGGGTGCCCTCGAAGCCGCCGATGTCGTGACTCCAGTACCCGAAGCCGCTCATCGAGAGCGAGAGGCCGCCGCGCAGGGATTCCGCCATGGACAGGAAGGTCGAGTCGCTGTCGCCGCCCCAGTGCACCGGGAACTGCTGCGTGCCGGCAGTCGCCGACCGCGCGAACAGTACGGCCTCGCCCGTGCCTCGACGCCGCTCGAGCGCGCGGAACACGACCTCGTTGTACAGCCGCGGGTAGTGGTTGTGCATGCGGACGGGATCCGAACCGTCGAACCAGGAGACGCCTTCCGCGGGGATCCGCTCGCCGAAGTCCGTCTTGAAGGTGTCGACGCCCTGATCCATCAGGCGCTCGATGTGGCCGACGTACCACTCGGCGGCCTCCGGGTTCGTGAAGTCCACGATGCCCATGCCCGCCTGCCAGAGATCCCACTGCCAGACCCCGCCATCGGTGCGCTTGAGCAGGTATCCCTTCTCGGCCGCTTCGGCGAACAGCTTCGAGCGCTGCGCGATGTAGGGGTTGATCCAGGCCGAGACCTTGAGGCCGCGCTCGTGCAGGCGCGCGAGCTGCCCCTCCGGGTCCGGGAACATCCGCGGGTCCCACTCGAAGTCGGTCCACTGGAACTCCCGCATCCAGAAGCAGTCGTAGTGGAACACGCTCAGTGGCAGGTCGCGCTCGGCGAACCCGTCGATGAAGCCGTTCACCGTCGCCTCGTCGTACTCGGCCGTGAACGACGTCGTCAGCCACAGGCCGAACGACCACGCCGGCACCCGTGCCGGGCGCCCCGTGAACGCGGTGTACCGGGTCAGGACATCCTTCGGCGTCGGGCCGGCGAACACGTAGTAGTCCAGCGTCTCGCCCGGCACCGAGAACTGCACCCGCGAGTTGACCTCGCTGCCGACCTCGAACGACACCCGGTCGGGGCTGTCCACCAGGACGCCGTAGCCGCGACTGGTGACGTAGAACGGCACCGACTTGTAGGACTGCTCACTCGAGGTGCCGCCGTCGGCGTTCCACGAGTCGACGACCTGGCCGTTCTTCGCGAACGCGCCGAAGCGCTCGCCGAATCCGAACACGCGCTCGCCCGGCTCGATCGAGAGCTGCTGGTGCACCCAGGTGTCACCGGCACGCGACGGCGGTCCGCCATCGGCACGGAACGAGTCGTCCGCCGTGAAGTGCCCGATCGAGCGAGGCAGCGACCGGGTGAGCACGCGTCCGTCCTGTTCGAAGCGCACGTCCCACCCGTCGCGTGAGACGACCACCCGCAGGTCGCCCGTCTCCAGCACGCCCCGCGCGTCGTCGAGCGTCACCGTTGGCACGAACCCGGCCTCGGGGAACGTCTCGAAGTCGGGTCCCGCGTGGGTGCGGCCGGCGTGACGCTGCACGCGGACCTTCACGACTCCGGATGCCGGGGACGAGAAGGTGACCGTCAGCATGGGCCGGTTCAACGTGTCGCCGCGGTGGCGGATCACGGTCGTCGGAGCGTAGACCGTCATGGTCCCGGCATCCGCGTCGATGCGGATGTCGTCGACCTCGGCCGCATAGAGCGGGGCCAGACCCGGTCGGGTCAGCCAATAGCCATCGGTGAACTTCACCAGGTGCGCCTTTCTGTCAGTGCTCGCACTTCGCCGGGCGCGATGCCGACGGAGCCGTTCGTCTCGTCTCCGGTGAGCAGGTCGATGTGCGACCCGTCCACCGCGATGTCCATGGGTGCATCCGCGTGGTTCAGCAGGAACAGGACGTCCCCACGGCGGACCGCCTCGAGGCCGTCCGGCAGGATGCCCGCCGGGGCGCCGAACGCGTCGATGACACCGGCCGCCGCGAGCACGTCGCCGAGCAGAGCCGACAGCATCTCGGGGTCGACCACGGCGCCGACGTACCAGGCCGCTCCGTCCCCGACCGCCCGCCGCGTGATCGCGGCAACGCCCTCGAGCTCACCACTGCTATGACGCGCCAGGACCTCGGCCCCCTCGGCGCGCAGACGCTCGGCGAGGATGCTCGCCGATGGCTGGGACAGGCCACGACCGGCATCCCACCGCTCGTCCGCGACCAGCGGGCTGCCGACGTCCGGGACGGCGCCCCACTCCTCGGAGCTCGCCCCGAGGAGGTCTCGCAGCAGAACCGGCGAACGGCTGGTGAGCACCTGTGCGTTCTCGTCCGCGACCCCGCTGAACGGTCCGACGACGACGTGCGCGCCGGCCTCGACGGCTGCGCGCAGCGCCTCGGCTGTCGCAGGCGTCACGATATAGGAGTGCGGGACGAGGATCGTCCGGTAGCCGGTCAGGTCGGATGCCGCCGACACCACGTCGGCGGCGACACCGCGCCGCCACAGCTCGCGGTACCAGCGCGTGATCTCGGTCATCGTGCGCAGACGTTCGGTCGGCCGAGCCGGCTCCTCGCCGGCCCACCAGGACGACCAGTCGAACAGGATCGCCACCTCGGCCGCGACGCCGGTGCCCGCGACGGAGGACAGCTTCTTCAGGTCCTCGCCCTGGCGGCACACACCGCGGAAGACGTCGGAGTCGGCCCCCGCGTGCGGGAGCATCGCGGAGTGGAAGCGCTCGGCGCCGGCCCTGGCCTGACGCCACTGGAAGTAGCAGACCGCGTCGGCGCCGCGGGCGACGGCCTGCAGCGAATCGCGGCGTGCGCGCAGCGGTGACTTCGGCAGGTTGTGCTCCCGCCATGACGTCGCGCTGATCGCCTGCTCCATGAGCACCCACGACCGCCCGTCGCCGAGCGAGCGCATGAGGTCCTGCACGAGCGCGATGTCGGCCGGCGCCTGCGGTGAAGCGGGGTCGGGGTACTGATCGTCGGAGACGACGTCGACCTCGTCCGCCCACGACCAGTAATCGGTGAGCGCGTGGAAGCCCATGAAGTTCGTCGTGATGGGCTGGGTGGCCCCCGCATCGCGGATGATGTCCCGCAGCTCGCGGTAGCACTCCAGCAGCTGATCGGAACTGTACCGGCGGAAGTCCAGCGACTGGGTCGGGTTCACCAGATACGGCATGCGCCGCGGCGGCAGGATCTCGTCGAAGGCGGCGTAGCGCTGAGACCAGAACGCCGTGCCCCACGCGTCGTTGAGAGCCTCGATCGAGCCGTAGCGGCGATGCAGCCACAGCCGGAACTCCCGCGCCGCCTCGTCGCCGTGATCGACCTGGCCGTACTCGTTGCCGATGTGCCACATCCGCACGGCGGGGTGGTCCGCGTAGCGCTCGGCGAGATCGCGCGTGATGGCGGCCGCGTGCTCGCGGTAGACGAGGGACGCGGGCGAGAACTGGTTGCGCGAGCCGGGGATGAGACGCACGCCGTCGCGATCGACCGGAAGCGTCTCGGGGTGGCGGACGCCCAGCCACGGCGGCGGCGAGGCGACCGGCGATGCGAGGTCGACGGCGATGCCGCCCTCGTGCAGCAGATCGAGCACCTCGTCCAGCCAGCCCCATTCGCGTGCACCGGGTATCGGCTCGATCATCGCCCAGCTGAAGACGCCGACCGTGACGAGGTTCACGCCTGCCCGCTGCATGAGCGCGACGTCTTCGCGCCACACCTCGGGGGACCACTGCTCGGGGTTGTAGTCCCCGCCGAAGCCGAGGCCGCGCTCGGCGATGAGCGCGTCGAATGCGCGGCGGGGCGCGGTCGTCGTTGACATGGTTTTCCGGTTCTGGATCGAGTTGTCGAAGCGTTTCAACAACGAGACCATATACTAGCCAACGTGCCGATGTCCATCGAGGCCGCAGACGCCCTCCACACTTCTCACCACGACCGACACGTCGAGGCCGCAGACGCCCTCCATCTGCTGCGGCTCGACCGCCCCGCCGAGCGGTGGACCGCGGCGTTCCCGGTGGGCGATGGCATCCGCGGGGCCATGTGCGAAGGTCGCGTCGGCGCCGAGCGCCTGCACCTCAACGACATCACGGCATGGTCGGGTGCCCAGGGCGCGGACCCGCTGGCAGGTGTCGAGGATCGGGACCCCGCCGTGCTCGAGGCCGCACGCGCAGCGATCGCCCGCGGCGACGGCGACGAGGCGGAACGCCTGGTGCAGCGCCAGCAGACCCCGTGGTCGCAGGCGTTCATACCGCTGGGCCACGTCGACATCGACGTCGTGGACGTCACCGGCGACAGTGCGAGCCTGCAGCGCACCCTGGACCTGCGGACGGCCATCGCATCGCACGAGTACGCCTCGGATGCCGGCCGCATCCGGCACGAGACGTGGGCGGATGCCGCGGTCGGCGCGATCGTGCACCGCATCGTCGCCGAGCAGCCGGTCCGCCTCCGCGTCTCGGCCGACGGCCTGCTCCGTCTGCGCAGGACAGAGCACGCCGAGGGTGCACTCGGCGTCGAGTGGTACCTGCCGATCGACGTCGCGCCTGGGCACGCGCACGCCGCGGAGCCCATCCGGTACGACGAGGCACTCGGACGGACGGCGGCGATCTCGATCCGCTCGGCGGTCGCAGCGACGGCTGCCGCCGGCATCCTCACCACGGATGCTGCGCGCGAGCACCTGCTGCTGATCGGCACGGCCACCGCGCCGGGGCTCCCCGACGAGCCCGTCGACGACCGCGGAGCGATCGAACGGGCCGCCGTCACCACGGCATCCGGTGCCGAGGAATTGCGGGAGGCGCACATCGGCGCGCACCAGGAGCTCTACGCGAGGTGCGCGCTCGAGCTGCCATCGGCACCGGGCGCGGCCGGCCTGCCTGTCGACGAGCGGATCGCGCTCGCGCAGACCCGACCGGACGAGGGCCTCGCCGCACTCGCATTCCACTACGGTCGCTACCTGCTCATCTCGTCGTCGCGCCGCGCCGCGATTCCGCTGACGCTGCAGGGCATCTGGAACGCGGAGCTGCCCGCTCCCTGGTCGAGCGCGTACACCTCGAACATCAACCTCGAGATGGCGTACTGGCCGGCGGACGTGACCGGCCTGCCGGAGTGCCTCGAGCCGCTGCGGGCCTTCGTCGGCCGGGTCGCCGCGACCACCGGTCCCGTCGTCGCCCGAGAGCTGCACGGCGCCGACGGCTGGACGATGCACCACAACTCGGATGCCTGGGGCCACGCCGCTCCGGTCGGAGGCGGCTCCGGGGACCCGTCGTGGGCGTTCTGGCCGCTGGGCGGCGTGTGGCTCAGCCTGCAGCTGTGGGACGCGTTCACGTTCGACGTCGATGTCGAGCGTCTGCGGGCCGAGATCTGGCCCGTGCTCGAGGGCTCCGCGCGCTTCGCGCTGAGCTGGATCCGCACCGACGGCGCTCGGGCCTGGACGAGCCCGTCCACCTCTCCCGAGAACCGTTACCTCGACGATGCCGGTGTGCCGCGAGCACTCGGCGAATCCACCACGATGGACGTCACGCTGCTCCGAGAGCTCTCCGCCGTGTGCGCGAAGGCGGCCGGTGCGCTCGGCCTCTCCCCCGACTGGCTCGGCGAGCTCGAGCAGGTGACGGCGCTGCTGCCCGAACTGCGCGTCCTGCCGGACGGACGTCTTGCGGAGTGGGACCGCGATCTCCCGGATGCCGAGCCGCTGCACCGGCATCTGTCCCATCTGGTGGGACTGTACCCGCTCGCCGCCATCACACCGGAGGGCACCCCCGAGCTGGCAGAGGCCGCCGCCGAGGCCATCCTGGCGCGCGGGGCGGAGTCCACCGGCTGGGCGCTCGCGTGGCGGATGTCGATGTGGGCGCGGCTCGGCGACGGCGAGCGCGTGCACGACCAGATCCGGATGTCGTTGCGCCCGGCGCAGGATGCCCACGGTCAGCGCGGGGGCGTCTACGACAACCTGTTCAGTGCACACCCGCCGTTCCAGATCGACGGGAATCTCGGGCTCACCGCCGGCATCGCCGAAGCGCTCGTGCAGTCCCACGCCGGCGATGCCGAGCACACGATCATCCGCGTCCTGCCCGCCCTGCCGCCCGCGTGGGCCGATGGCGCCGTCCACGGGCTGCGCGCTCGCGGAGGCGTGCAGCTCGCACTGACGTGGGAGCAGCATCGCGTCGTCCGGGTACGATTGCGCTCTGACACCGCGCGCGCTGTCGTGATCTCGGGCCCCGGCATCGACGAGACCACCCTGACGCTTCAGCCGGGAGAAGAGACGATCATCGAGCCGAAGGAGCCGAGATGGTGACGATCGCCGAGGTCGCACGCGCCGCGGGCGTGTCGATTTCCACCGTGTCCTATGTGATGAGCGGCAAGCGGACCATCTCGCAGGAGACCAGGGATCGCGTCGAGCAGGCCATCGCAGACCTCAAGTACAGCCCGCATGCCAGCGCCCGTTCGCTGGCTTCTCGGTCGACGAACGTCATCGGGCTGCAGGCGCCGCTGCGCGCCGGCGTCGACGTGCACGTCGTGATGGAGATCGTCGCGGGCGTCGTGCGGGAGGCCAGAGCGAACCAGTACGACATCCTGCTGCTCACGAGCGACGATGCCGCCGGTCTCAGTCGCGCGGCGCGCGCCTCCATGGTGGACGCACTGCTGGTGATGGACATCGAATCCGACGACCCCCGCATCGCGACGCTCGAGGAGCTCGAGACGCCCGCGCTGCTGATCGGCCTCCCCGCCGGGGCGGACGGGATCGCCTGCGTTGACTTCGACTTCGAGGCGGCCGGCCGCCTCGCCGCGTCCCGCCTCGCCGAACTCGGCCACACGCACGTCGCGCTCATCGGCGCTCCGGAGGAGGTCATGGCGCGGCACACCTCGTACGCGGATCGTCTGAATCGCGGCTTCCTCGCGGCCGCGGAGGAGCTCGGACTGGATGCCCGGGTGCATGCCTGCCCGAGCAGCCAGGAGTCCGTCGCCGCCGTCGACGCGATCCTCGCCGAACGCCCCGATGTCACCGGCATCCTGTTCCACAACGAGGGCGCCCTGCCGTACGTCGCCGGCCGCCTCAGCTCCGGAGCCGACGGCCAGGAGCTGGACGTCATCGCCCTGTGCCCGGCGAACGTCGCCCGAACCGTCCCGACTCTCACGGACAGCATCGACGTGCCGGCGGAGGTGCTCGGCGCCAGCGCCACCCGTGCCATCCTGCAGCTGCTGGAGGGCCGCGACCTGCCGCCGGTCCAGCTGCTGGCTCCCCGGTTGGAATCGACAGCGGATGCCGCGGCATCCGTTCCCGCGCCATGAAGATCGACCCCGAGAGCCGATCCCTGCAGGGGATGTCGTCGTTCCTCGGGTTCGTCGCGCTGAACCTGATGTACCTCGCGGCATGCATACCGGTGGTGACGATCCCGGCGGCCACGAGCGCACTGTACGAGGTGACGATCCGCTACTCGGATGACGAGAGCGGCCGACCCGTGAAGGACTTCTTCCCCGCTTTCGGCCGCAGCTTCGTGCGTGCAACCGTTCTGGGCCTGTTCCTGGCGGTGCCGATGCTGCTGCTGGCTGCCAGCGCGGTGTTCTGGGCCTCCCACCCGAGCCTGCTGGCCGGCGCCGCGACCGTCATCGCGACGCTCGCGGCCGTCTACCTGTTCGCCGCGTTCCTGTTCGCGATGGCGCTCACGGCCGCCTTCACCACGCCGTTGCGTCAGGCGCTCAAGAACGCTCTGCTGCTGCCGGCCGCCGAACCGGTCCGCACCTTCGGCATCCTGCTGATCCCGATCGCACTGGTGTGCATCACCATCGTGTTCCCGATGTTCGGTGTCGTCCTGGTCACGATCGGGTTCTCCATCGGCGCGTACGCGACGGCTTTCCTGTTCCGCAGCGTCTTCGCCCGCCGCGGCTGACGCACGCACGCGAAAGGGGCCCGGCGCGAGCCGGGCCCCTTTCGTCATTCAAGTGGAGCGGCTACTCCGCGAACTCCTTCGCCACCGCTTCACGAGCATCGTTCTGCTCCTTCGCGCGGTCGAGGTCGACCTCGAGGACGTCCTCGTAGCCGAGGCCCTTCGCGGTCTCCTGCAGCTCGGACCAGAGCTTGTCGAAGTCGGCCTCGCTCTCGGCGAACGTGGCCTGCCACGAGTACTGCACGACCAGCGCCTTGACCTGATTGCGCAGGGCTTCGGTCTGCGAATCGTCAGCGGGGGCCGTGTAGCTGGCACCGGGGGCGACGAGAAGCTCATCGTTCGCCTTCAGATACTCCATCGTCGACGTCGAGTCGTCCATGTGCGCCGACCAGTCGGCCTTGAGCTCGTTCTGCGTGAGCTCCTGGTAGTGCGGCCAGAACTGGTAGTTGTACTGCAGCCCGGTGGCCTCGTCGATGTCGTTCGGGAGGACGGCGCTGACATTCAGGGTCGAGACGCCGTCGATGTAGCTGCCGCCGCCCCACTCCTCGGGGACCGTCGCGTCACCGGTGAGGAAGACCTCCTGGCCGAACTCGGTCAGCTTCGGCTGCCCGTCGTCGCCCATCTCCCACGTGAGCCCCTCAGGACCTGCCGCACCCTGCGTCTGGCTGTTGTTGGTGTAGGTGCCCTCGGTCGAGTAGAGCCAGTCGATGAACGCGGCGATGCGCTCCGGATCCTCGGCCTTCGAGCCGATCGAGAGGACCTGCTTGCCGCCGTACGCCTCGGCGCCGTAGGAGAAGATCGTCTGGTCCTCGATCGGAACGAGCATGAATCCGGTGCCGGCGTTCATGTTGTCCTCGGTGTTGTACGCGGACTGACCGAGCCACGGCCACCAGGAGTACAGCACCTGCCCGTTCTGGAACTTCGACCACAGCGTGTCATAGTTCTGCGTCGTCGACTCGGGATCGACCAGGCCCATGCGGTACGCCTCGTTGTAGAACTCCAGGACACGGTGGTATTCGCCGTCGTCGTCGAGGATGCCCTGATAGTCCGAGCCGTCGGCCTTGGCGAGCGCGAAGCCGAGTTCGTCGTAGCCGTAGTACGTGATCGGCTGCTTGACGTTGTTCATCATGTTGCCGTCCCAGTCCTTGAACAGGGAGAGGGCGTACACCTTCTTGCCGTTCGGCGCGGTGGGCTGGAGATCCTGCATGTCCTTCAGGACGGGCAGCAGGTCCTCGAGCGTGCCGATCTCGGGGTAGTCGAGCTGGGAGTAGAGGTCCCAGCGCAGGTACGCGCCGAAGGTCGGCTCCAGTCCCTCGCTCGGCTCGGTCGGCTGGATGCCGGAGACGGAGGTCGGGAAGGCGTAGACGCCGTCCTTGCCGTCGTTGAGCTTGTCGACGGCCTTGTCGAAGCGCTCGAGGCTGTCCATCGCCGGGTAGTACTTGGACGAATCGAGCACCAGACCGCCTTCGATCAGCTCGTCGAGCTTCTCGCCCTTGTCCGTGACGATGAGATCACCCAGATCACCCGCCGATACGCGGGTGTTGTACAGGGTGTCGCCGCCGCCGGCGACGTTCGGCGCGATGATGTTCAGCTTCATGTTGAACTTCTCTTCGACGAGCTCGCCGAACCACCCCTCCTGCATGCCCATGTAGTTGGCGAGGCCGTCGAACACGTCGATCGTGATCTCCTCCTCCCACTCGGTCGGGAAGGCGTCGACCTGCGACTCCTCTGTCTCGGCCGGGTCGCCGCTGCATGCGGCCAGTGAACCGACCGCGAGGAGTGCGACCACTCCGAGCGCGGCTTTCCTCTTCAGCTTCATTGCTTTCCTTTCTGTGGTGCGTGGTACCGGGACCGTCAGCCCTTGACGGCGCCCAGCATGATGCCCTTCACGAAGAAGCGCTGGAACAGGGGGTAGATGAAGATGATCGGCAGGACGACGAGCACCGACACGGTCATGCGGATCGAGGTGGGCGTCTGGGATGTCGCCGCCGACACGATGCCGCTCAGATCGCCGCCGGCGTTCTGCGCCGCCTGCGCGAGGCTGGATGCCTGGTTGATGAACATGTAGAGCAGGTACTGCAGCGTGTACAGGCTCTGATCCGTGATGTAGATCAGGGTGTCCTGGAAGCTGTTCCACTGCGCCACCGCGGAGAAGATGGCGACCGTCGCGAGGATCGGCGTCATGTTCGGCAGATAGACCTTGAAGAAGATCTGCACGATGTTCGCACCGTCCAGCTCTGCGGCTTCCTGCAGCGACTCCGGCATGGATTCGACGAACGTCTTCACGAGGATGATGAAGAACGGCTGCACGATGAACGGCAGCACGTACACCCAGAAGTTGTTGGTGAGGCCGAGTGTCTTCATCACGATGAAGACCGGGATGAGGCCGGCTGAGAAGTACATCGTGATGATGAGGAAGCGGTACCAGAACTGCCGGGCCCACATCTTCTTCTGCGTGAACATGAAGCCGAGGAACGCGGATGCCAGGACGGTGAAGACGGTCCCGATCACGGTGCGCGCGACGCTGACGACGGCGGCGAGCGGCAGCCCGTTGAGCTTGAACACCTCTTTGTAGTTGTCGAGGTGCACGTCGATCGGCCAGAGCCGCACGTCGCCGAGAGCGGAGACGTCGTTCGCACTGATCGAGTTGATGATGAGGTAGTAGAACGGATAGGCGCACAGGACGACCAGGAGCGCGAACACCGTGTAGTTGATGATCGCGAACATCACGTCGCCGCCGTGCCGTTCGGCTTCCGGCTTGCGGCTCTTCGGCCCGGTCGGACGGACGGGGCGCTTGGGGGGTGCGGTCAGAGCGGTCATGGCGCGCCTCTCAGACGATCGATTCGCCGCGCACGCGCTTGGCGATGGCGTTGACGGTGAACAGGAGGATGACCGAGACGATGCTCTTCAGCATCCCGATCGCGGTCGCCATCGACAGGCTGTTGCCCGTCATGCCGATGTTGTACACGTACAGGTCGAGCACCTGGATCCATTCCTTGTTGAACGCGTTCTGGAACACGTAGTACTGCTCCATGCCGTTGTTCAGAAGGTTCGCGATCGAGAGCAGCAGCAGCACGAGATATGTCGGCATCAGCTGCGGGACCGTGATGTACCACATCTTCTGGAAGCGCCCGGCGCCGTCGATCTCGGCCGACTCGTACAGCGACTGATCGATGCCGGCGATCGCGGCGAGGTAGATGATGGCGCCCCAGCCCAGCCCCTTCCAGATGCTCCACAGCGTCATGGTGAGCCAGACGTTCTGATCGGTGTCGAGGAACTTGATCGGTGCGGTGATGATGCCCCAGTCGCCCAGCACGTTGTTCACGAGGCCAGAGCTGGAGAACAGCGAGAAAGCGATCATGTAGACGAGCACCCAGGAGATGAAGTTGGGGAGCGTCGTCAGCGTCTGCACGGCGTTGCGGAACCACGGCGCGCGGATCTCGTTGAGGAAGATCGCGAACGCCAGCGGCAGGACGCTGGTCGCGATGCCGAGGAAGCTGATCGCCAGGGTGTTCATCATGACCTGCGAGATCTGCGCGACCTGCGTCGGCGAGCTCACGAGCATCTGGAACCACTGCAGGCCGACGAACTCGCTGCCCGACAGGCCGAGCGCCGGCTTGTAGTCGTACAGCGAGTACACCCAGCCGTACAGCGGGAAGTACGAGAAGAGGAAGGCGAGAAGAATGAACGGCAGGATCACCAGGAACATGCCGAACGATTTGCGGCCGCCGGCCTGTTGCCGGTCGCGGCGCCTGCGTCGCCTGCGCGACGGATTCTCGACATCATCGAGTTGCGTGACCATGGTCTCGGTCAGGGTCGTGGTCGTCATCGTGCCATGCCTTGCGCGTCGGGGGCGTCCTCGCCCGCAGATTTGTCGAATCGCTTCGATTGAATAAACCACGTCGATGACTGTTCGTCAATCTTCGCGGCGTCACACCCGGGTAACGATCCGAGAGCGCTCCCATGTTCGAGTGCATCGAAACGCTTCGACACCAAGATAGGCGCTTGCGTCGATCAGCGCAACCTCGTGTCTCCCGTTTCGCGGATGATCCGCTCGAGCCGCTACCGTGATGCCGTGCCTTTGACTGATCTCACCCTCGACGAGCTCGAGACCTACTGTCCTGTCGTCGCCGAGCCGGACGGCTTCGACGCATTCTGGGAGCGCACGCTCGCCGAAGCACGCATCGCGGCGACGCCGCCGACGCTGACGCCGGCCGAGACCCCCGTGACCCAGCTCATCGTCGAGGATCTCACCTTCAGCGGCTTCGGCGGCGACCAGATCCGCGCCTGGGTGACTCGCCCGCGGAGCGAGGAGGCGCTCCCGACGATCGTCGAGTACATCGGATACGGCGGTGGCCGCGGCATCCCCGGCGAACGCCTGCAGTGGGCATCCGCCGGGTACGTGCACGTGCTGATGGACACCCGTGGCCAGGGTGCGAACTGGGGCAGCGGCGGAGACACCCCTGACCCGCACGGATCGGGATCCGCAGCGACCGGCTTCATGACGCGCGGGATCGAAGCCCCGGAGACGTATTACTACCGCCGACTGTTCACGGATGCCGTCCGCGCCGTCGACACCGCACGGGAATTGCCGTTCGTGCGCGCGGACCGCGTCAGCGTGACCGGCGGCAGCCAGGGCGGCGGCATCTCGATCGCCGCGGCCGCCCTCCATCCGGATGTGTTCGCCGTGATGCCGGACGTGCCGTTCCTCTGCCACTTCCGCCGGTCGGTCGAACGAACCCCCGATCACCCGTACGCCGAGATCGAACGCTACCTCGCCGTGCACCGCGACCGGGTGGATCAGGTGTTCGAGACGCTGTCGTACTTCGACGGCGTGAACTTCGCGCGCCGCATCCACCAGCCCGCACTGTTCTCGGCCGCGCTCATGGACGGCATCGTGCTGCCCTCGAGCGTGTACGCCGCGTACAACCATCTGGGATCGTCGGATGCCGAGATCGAGGCATACGCGTTCAACGGCCACGAGGGCGGACAGATCGCCCAGTGGGTGCGGCAGGCGCGCTGGCTGGCGGAGCGCGTGTAATCGCGGTCACGGGCGATCCCGCGCGCCGCTACGCTTTGTCCGTGCGCTTGGGAGTCATCGACATCGGTTCGAACACCGTCCATCTGCTCGCCGCCGATGTCCGCCCCGGAGGGCGTCCGCTGGCAACGACGAGCGATCGGACCGTCCTGCGCCTGATGCGCTATCTGACCCAGGACGGGTCGATCTCCGAGGAGGGCGTTCAGGCACTCGTGACGGCCGTGACGCGCGCACGGAGGGTGGCCGACTCCGAGAACGTCGGCGCGCTGCTCGCCACGGCCACCAGCGCGGTCCGCGAGGCCACCAACGGCGCCGACGTCATCGCACGCATCGAGGCGGCGCTCGGGCAGCCGCTGCAGGTCCTGGACGGCGAGACCGAGGCCGAACTGACCTTCCTGGCCGTTCGGCGCTGGTTCGGCTGGTCTGCCGGGCAGCTGCTGCTGCTCGACATCGGCGGCGGGTCGCTCGAGATCGCGGCCGGTTCGGACGAGATCCCTGATGCCGCGGCATCCGTCCCTCTCGGCGCCGGCCGGACGACCGTCGAGTTCCTGCCGGAGGACCCTCCGGGAGAGCCGGCCGTCGAGCGGCTGCGCGCCCACGCCGTCTCGGTGCTGTCGGACGTGACGCCGACCTTCACCGCGCTCCCCCGCCCTGACCACGTGGTCGGCTCGTCGAAGGCGATCCGGTCGCTCGCACGGCTGGTCGGATACCCCGTCCCTGGATGGTCGGGAATCGACCGCATGCTCCTGCCCCGTGAGGAACTGGGGTCGTGGATCCCACGGCTCGCGCGACTGCCCGCATCGGCGCGCCAGGAGCTGCCAGGCATCACGCCCGATCGCACGTTCCAGATCGTCGCAGCCGCCGTCGCACTGCACACGGCGATGCGGATGCTGAACGTGAAAGAGCTCGAAGTGTCGCCGTGGGCGCTGCGCGAGGGCGTGCTGCTGCGCTACATCGAATCGATGAGCTGGAGCGGCACCGGCATCTGAGCCGGTGCCGCTCTGCGGCTCAGAGCGCCAGCCGTTCCTTCACGACGTCGGCCAGCTGCTGCGCGTAGGACTGCGCGGACTCGGCATCCGCGGCCTCGACCATGACGCGCACGAGCGGCTCGGTGCCGGATTTGCGCAGGAGCACTCGTCCGGTGTCGCCGAGCGCCTGCTCGACGGTGCGGACGGCATCCTGCACGCCGTCGTCGTCAGCGACGCGATCCTTGTCGACGCCCGGGACGTTCGTGAGCACCTGCGGGTACACCGTCATGACGCTCGCCAGCTCGGCGAGGGTCTTCTTCTGGCGCGCCATCTCGGCCACCAGGTGCAGCCCGGTGAGCAGCCCGTCGCCGGTCGTGGCGAACTCGCTCATGATCACGTGACCGGACTGCTCGCCGCCGAGGGCGTAGCCGTTCGCGTTCATGTCCTCGAGGACGTACCGGTCGCCGACCGCGGTCTGACGCACCGTGATGCCGTGCTCGCGCATGGCGACGTGCAGACCGAGATTGCTCATGACGGTCGCGACGAGCGTGTCGTCGGTGAGGTGTCCTCGGTCCTTCATGGCGATCGCGAGGATGGCCATGATCTGGTCGCCGTCGATCGCGTTGCCTGCGGCATCCACCGCGAGGCAGCGGTCCGCGTCTCCGTCGTGGGCGATGCCCACGTCGGCACCCAGACGGACGACGGCTTCCGCGAGCTGATCGAGATGCGTCGATCCGACACCGTCGTTGATGTTCATGCCGTCGGGGTCGGCGCCGATGACGGTGACCTCGGCCCCGGCATCCCGGAAGGTCTCCGGAGACACGCCTGCGGCCGCGCCGTTCGCGCAGTCGAGCACCACGTGGAGCCCGTCGAGGCGATGCGGCAGCGAGCCGAGCAGGTGCACGACGTAGCGGTCCTCGGCGTCCGAGAAGCGCTGGATGCGGCCCACGGAGGCACCGGTGGGAAGCAGCTTCTCACCGGACATCGCCGATTCGATGCGCTGCTCGACGACGTCGGGCAGCTTCACGCCACCGCGGGCGAAGATCTTGATGCCGTTGTCGGGCGCCGGATTGTGCGACGCCGAGACCATGACGCCGAAGTCGGCGTCGCGGTCGGCGACGAGGAACGCCAGAGCGGGGGTCGGGATCACTCCCGCGTCGAGGACGTCGACGCCGGAGGAGGCAAGGCCCGCGGAGACCGCGGCAGCCAGGAACTCACCGGAGACGCGCGGATCGCGGGCGACGACGGCTGTGAGCCGCTTCCCCTCCGCTTTGCGCGCCTCGGCAGTACGACCCTGGCCCAGGACGACTGCAGTCGCCTGGGCCAGGGAGAGCGCCAGGTCGGCGGTGAGGATGCCATTGGCAAGGCCTCGCACGCCGTCCGTGCCGAACAGAGCCATGAAGGTCTGTCGGGCTTAACGCTTCGAGTACTGAGGCGCCTTGCGGGCCTTCTTGAGACCAGCCTTCTTGCGCTCCTTGACGCGAGCGTCACGGGAGAGGAAGCCGGCCTTCTTGAGGGTCGCGCGGTTGTTCTCGATGTCGATGCCGTTCAGCGAACGGGCGATGCCCAGACGCAGCGCACCGGCCTGGCCCGAGGGGCCACCACCGGAGATGCGGGCGATCACGTCGTAGGAACCGGCGAGGTTCAGCACCGTGAACGGGTCGTTGATCAGCTGCTGGTGCAGCTTGTTCGGGAAGTAGTCCTCGATCGTGCGGCCGTTGACCGTGATCGTGCCCGAACCGGGGACGAGGCGCACGCGGGCGATGGCCTGCTTGCGACGGCCGACAGCGGCGCCGGGGACGCTCAGCACGGGACGGGGAGCCGTCTCCGCTGCTGCTTCGGCCTCAGGCGTAGCGGTCGAGAAGTTCTGCGGGAATTCGGTGGAGTCCTGGATGTCAGCCACGAGTATGTCCTTAGTCGTTGCGGCGCTTACTGGGCGACCTGGTCGAGGGTGTACGTCTGCGGCTGCTGAGCGGCGTGCGGGTGCTCGGCGCCCACGTAGACCTTCAGCTTGCCCAGCTGCTGGCGGCCGAGGCTGTTCTTCGGGAGCATGCCCCGGATGGCCTTCTCGACGGCGCGGACGGGGTTCTTCTCCAGCAGTTCTTCGTAGGAGACCTTCTTCAGGCCGCCCGGGTAGCCGGAGTGACGGTAAGCCATCTTCTTCTGAAGCTTCTGACCGGTGAGCGCGACCTTGTCGGCGTTCACGATGATGACGAAGTCACCCGAGTCGAGGTGGTTCACGAAGGTCGGCTTGTGCTTGCCGCGCAGGAGCGCTGCGGCGTGCGAGGCGAGGCGACCGAGAACGACGTCAGTGGCGTCGATGACGACCCAGTCACGCTGGATCTGCCCGGCCTTCGGGGAGTAAGTGCGCGTCACGATAGTGCTGCTTTCTTGTTCGAACGGAGGAGTTCGTGAATCCCACTCCGGGGTGGTTCTCACCGGAATCGGTGGGAACACGCCAGTGGAGGGCTCACGTTCGCGGTGCCGCAGTAAGGCACCAAAGGGTTAGCCTACGGTATCCGGGCCCGAATCCCCAAACCGAGCGCGCCTACTCCAGCCGCGCGGTGATGAGGATCGGACGATGATCGCTCGCGCGCTGCGGCAGCGTGCGGATGCTGTCGATGTCGAAGCCCTCTGAGGTGGCGAAGTCGTAGTGCCCCTTGAACACGCGGTAGCGCGTGTAGGTGCGCTCGTCCGACAGGGTCAGCGTGTACCCGTGGTCGCGCACGGTCTGCCCGAGGTTCTCCTTGAACACCGGGTAGTTGTAGTCCCCGACCATGAGGATGGGGATGCCGGGACCGAGGCGCTCCAGCTCGGTCAGGGCGCTGCGGATCTGGTTGCGGCGCAGCGAGTTGAGAGCGGTCAGCGGCGCGGCATGGAAGGACGCCACGATCATCTCGCGCCCGTCATCGATGTCGTAGAGCCGGACTCCCATGACCCGCTCGTGGGCGGGCTTGAGCATCCGGTCGTGCAGCGACTTCTTGAGTTCGATGGCGCGCAGGGAGTGCAACCGGAACGTGTTCTCGCGGTAGTAGACCGCGAGTCCGAGACGATTGCCCTGGGTCGCCTGCGCCAGCACGAGGTCCCCGACGCGGTCGGGGAGGGCGGACACATCGCATTCCTGCAGGCAGAGGACATCGGCGCCGTGCTCGTTGACGAGCGCTTCGAGTTCACCGGCCGCGCGATGCTTGCGCAGGTTGTAGGAGATCACCTTCATCTCCTCTCACGCTAGACCCTGCAGCCATGCGCGAGGTAGCGAACCGGGGTACGGATGCCGAACGGCGCCGTCACTCGTCGTCGACCGGATCCGTCCGCCCTGCCCTGTCCCGATCCCGCCGCGCCCTGGTCTGCTCGGCGCGCGTCGCGAGCAGCTCGTCCGCGGGGTAGCCGACCTCGGTCAGGGTGAGTCCGCGGGCGGCGAGCACCTTGAACTCGCTGGTGCGCATCCGCGCGTCGCGCAGCACGACGAGGTCGGAGGCATCCAGGCGCCCCTCCCCCACGGCCGTGCATGCGCCGACGAGTGCCCTGACCATGCTGTGGCAGAAGGCATCCGCTTTGACCTCCGCCACGAGGACGCCGTCGTCGGCACGAGTCCATCGGTAGTCCAGCAGCGTCCGGATCGTCGTCGCCTCGGCTCGCGCCTTGCAGTAGGTGGCGAAGTCGTGGAGGCCGATGAGCGTCTGCGCCGCGGCATCCATCGCCTCGACGTCCAACGCGCTGCGGATGCTCGCCGTGTCGTATCTGCGCAGCGGATCGAAGCCGGTGACGTCGTCGGCGAGGCGGTAGCGGTAGCGCCGCCAGACAGCCGAGAAACGCGCATCGAACCCCTCGGGCGCGATCGCGGACGATGTGACGGTGGCATCCGGATAGGCGCCGAGGACCCCGCGCATGCGGCCGGCGATGGACCCGGCCGGATCGTGCG
The DNA here is from genome assembly GCF_045181065.1 of Microbacterium sp. M. GTDB lineage: Bacteria > Actinomycetota > Actinomycetes > Actinomycetales > Microbacteriaceae > Microbacterium. The sequence continues at coordinate 2,948,749 of NZ_CP173721.1, forward strand.
CCGCTCGCCCGTGCCTGGTCACGATGCGCGACCACTGCGTCTCGTCCAGGTCGACGTGCGCGACCTGTCCGTGCGCGTGCACCCCGGCATCCGTGCGTCCGGCGACCGCGAGCTGCACGTCCGAACCGACGATGCGCCCGAGCGCCGCCTCGAGCGTCCCCTGGACGGTGCGCAGCCCCGGCTGCTTGGCCCAGCCCCGGAAGTTCGTCCCGTCGTAGGCGATGTCGAGGCGGATTCTCACGCCACCAGCCTAGACCGGACGCCGTGCGGGGCGACGGAGCCGCGGCCCCGGACTAGCCGCGGCCCCGGACTATCGGCGCAGGACCCGCTGCGCCAGCCAGTTGCCGAAGAGCTGGCCGACCTGCACGATGACGATGATGATCGCGACGGTCACCCAGGTGGCCTCCTGATTGAACTGCTGATAGCCGTAGATGATCGCGAAGTTTCCGAGACCTCCTCCGCCGATGTATCCGGCCATCGCGGACATGTCCACCACCGCGATGAACATGAACGTGTAGCCGAGGATCAGCGGCGCGAGCGCCTCGGGGATCACGAGGCCGAACAGGATCGCGAACCGCTTGGCGCCGATCGCCAGCGCGGCCTCGACGACGCCGGGGTCGACCGCGACGAGGTTCTGCTCGACGACGCGTCCGATGACGACGGCGGCCATGATCGTCATCGGGACGATGGCCGCCTCCGTGCCGAGCGTGGTGCCGGCGACGAGCTTCGTCACCGGTCCGACGGCGGTGAGGAAGATGATGAAGGGGATCGGCCGGATGACGTTGATCACGAAGTTCAGCACCGTGAAGACAGCACGATTGGCGAACAGGTTCCCGGGCCGCGTGGCGTACAGCAGGGCGCCGATGAGAAGGCCGGCCGCGCCGCCGATCAGCATCGTCACGACGACCATGTAGATCGTCTCCTGGATCGACTGCAGGAGCACCGGTGTCAGGCTCGTCCAGTCGGTGGCCGTGCGGATGCCGATCATGACGGCGCCTCCGTTTCGGCCGGTGCGGTATCCGCGAGCAGTTCGGCCCTGGTCCGCGCGGAGAGTTCGGATGCCGCGGCCGCGACGGCGCCGGCATCCCCGTGCAGGCGATAGGTGAGCGTGCCGAGCTGACGGCCCTGGATGTCGGTGACCCCGCCGAAGACGACCGTGTGCCGTACGCCGTGCTCGTCGAACACGGCGGCGATGTCTTCGCTCGTGAACTCGTTGACGTCGACGCTGATGAGACGGCCGCCGCCGGTGCGCAGCGCGGCGAGGGTGTCGCCGGACGGCACGCCCTGCGTGACGGCGGCGACGAAGCGCTCGGTCAGCGCCGCCCGGGGGTGCGCGAAGACCCGATAGGTGTCGCCGCTGTCGACGACTCGACCGCCGTCCATCACGACGACCTGATCGCACAGCTCGTGCACCACGGAGATCTGGTGGGTGATGACCACGATCGTGATCCCGAGGCGGCGGTTGATCTCTTTGAGCAGCGCGAGCACCTCACCGGTGGTCTGGGGGTCCAGCGCGCTTGTGGCCTCGTCGGCCAGCAGCAGCTCCGGATTCGCGGCGATCGCCCTGGCGATGCCGACGCGTTGCTTCTGTCCCCCCGACAGCGCCCGAGGATACCGATCGGCCTTGTCGCCGATGCCGACGAAGTCCAGCAGCTCGGTCACCCGAGGGCCGATGTCGGCCTTCTTCCAGCCGGCGACCTTGAGCGGATACGCCACGTTCCCGCGGACGGTGCGCGAGGTGAACAGGTTGAACTGCTGGAAGATCATCCCGATCCGTCCGCGCAGCGAGCGCAGCTCGTTCGCCGATGCCGTGCCGACGTCGGTGCCCAGCACCGTCACGGCCCCCGACGACGGCTTCTCCAGTCCGTTGATCAGCCGGACCAGCGTGGACTTCCCCGCACCGGAGTACCCGATGACGCCGACGATGGATCCAGGCTGGATCTCGAGGTCGACGTCATCGAGCGCGGCGACGGGTGCCCCCTTGCGCGTTCCGGGGAACGCCTTGGAGACGTGATCGAACGTGATGATGCTCATCGGATGCTGCTGCCCTTGCGTTGTACCCGCTCGGAGACGCCGGTCTGCGACGTCACTCCTGGGTCGCTCGCAACTGGTCCTCGAGCGAGGTCAGTTCGGCCTGCAGGTCCTCGGCGGTCCAGTCGCCCTTGAACTGCAGGTTGCCCTGGTTCAGCTCGGTCACGGCTTCCTCGACCTCGGGGCTGTGGTAGGCCTCGACGAGCTTCGCCCAGCGGGGGTCGTCGGCCTGATCCTCGCGGACGACGAAGGCGTTGATGTACGGCGCGAGCTCCGGGTCGTCGAGGTCCTCCTTGAAGATGATCAGGTCGTCGCCCAGGCCGCCCTTCTGCGCCTGCGTGTTGTTCACGACGGCGGCCTGCGCGCTGCCGTCCTTGAGCGCGGCGACGGTCTGGTTCGTGTCGACGGGGAGCACCTCGACGGCGCCGGAGACGATGTCCTCGGGTCCGGACAGGCTGTTGCCGCCGTCCTTCAGCTCGAGCAGGCCGGCCTTCTGCAGGTTCAGCAGGGCGCGGGCGAGGTTGGTCGGGTTGTTCGGCACGGCGACCTTCGCGCCGTCGGGGAGGTCTTCGATGCTGGAGTACTCCTCCGAGTAGAGCGCCAGCGGGTAGAGAGCGGTCGCGCCGACAGGCACGAGAGTTCCGTCGTTGTTGACGTTGAATTCGGAGAGGAAGATCAGGTGCTGGAACAGGTTGACGTCCAGTTCGCCGTCCTGCACGCCCTGGTTCAGCTGCACGCCGTCGTTGATGGTCCGCACCTCGAGCGTGATGCCTTCGTCCGCCAGCTTGTCCTTGAGGATCGTCCAGTGCGCCTCGGTGCCGTCGTCCGCGCCGATGACGATCGTGCTGGTGTCCGCATCGCCGCCGTCGGCAGGATCGGATGAGCCGGCGCACGCCGACATCGACAGCGTCAGCACGCCGGCTGCCAGGATGCCGAGGACGGACAGGAACTTGCTCTTCGCACGGGAATCAGTCACGAGATGGAGTGAATCACAGGGCGATGGCGAAGCCGATTCGCACGGTAACGACGCGTAATGCGACGGTCGGCGCGCGCCTCCCGGTCAGGACCGCTCGAGCATCCGATCGGAGTTGTCGGCGACCCATCCGACCAGCGGGAGCATGCGCTCCATCAGATCCCGCCCCAGCGGAGTGAGGCTGTACTCGACGTGCGGCGGCACGGCCGGGAAGGACTCGCGATGCACGAGCCCGTCGTCCGCGAGTGTGCGCAGCGTCGATGCGAGCATCTTCTCGCTGATGCCTTCGACGCTGCGGCGCAGTTCGCCCCAGCGCAGCGTTCCCTCGGAGAGCGCGGACAGCACCAGGACGCCCCATTTGCTCATGATGTGGTCCAGCACCACCCGAGTACTGCAACCGTCATCGAAGACTCCGGGTTTGGATTCCCGGATCTGCGCAAAACTAACCGTCATGTGGGTACCTTACATCAAAGTGGGTACCGGACTTCGGGAAGGTTGCGGTGCGGGGCCGGGTTGTGAAGGACGTCACCACGAAAGGACACCCCATGACTCTCCTCGTCACCGCAGCCACCGGAAACCTCGGACGCCTCGTCATCGACAGCCTGATCGCACGCGGCGCCGACCCGGCATCCATCGTCGCCGGCGCGCGCGACACCTCCAAGGCCGCCGATCTCTCGGCTCGCGGCGTCCGCGTCGCCGAGCTCGACTACGACCGACCAGACACCGTCGCCGCTGCCATCGACGGCGTCGACGCCGTGCTGCTCATCTCGGGCTCGGAGGTCGGCCGACGCATCGATCAGCACAAGGCCGTCATCGACGCGGCGAAGGATGCCGGCGTCTCGAAGTTCGTGTACACGAGCGCCCCGAAGGCGAGGACGAGCGCGCTCGTCCTCGCGCCCGAGCACAAGGCCACCGAGGAGCTCATCTCCGCATCCGGACTGCCGTCCGTCATCCTGCGCAACAACTGGTACACCGAGAACTACGCCGGCGACGCCGCTCAGGCGAGCGAGACAGGGGTCCTCGCCGCGAGTGTCGGCGACGGAAGGGTCGCCTCCGCCAGCCGCGCGGACTACGCGGATGCCGCCGCTGTCGTGCTGCTCGAAGACGGCCACATCGGTTCGGTGTACGAGCTCGGCGGCGATGTCTCCTGGAACTTCTCCGACCTCGCCTCCGCCATCTCGGAGGTCACCGGACGCCCGGTGGAGTACACCCCGCTGTCGACCGATGAGCACGCGGCAGCGCTCGAGAGCGCCGGGCTGGATGCCGCAACGATCGGGTTCGTCACGGCGCTGGATGCCGGAATCCGCGACGGCGCTCTGGCCGAGACCGACGGCACGCTCGCGCGTCTGATCGGCCGCCCCACGACGCCGCTCGCGGAGGGCCTGCGCGCGATCGCCTGACGCTCCCTTCTCGTTCGTTGAGCGAGCTCCTCTCCCTCGTTCGTTGAGCGAGATCCCCCCGTTCGTTGAGCGAGCGGAGCGAGTCGAAACGCGGTGGCGGCTGACCGGCAGTGACCGCGTTTCGACTCGGTCGGCTCCGCCGTCCTCGCTCAACGAACGAGGGGAAGCGCTCCCCCGTCCGGGTCTACAGCCGAGCCGTCCGCACTCCGAACACTCCGCCGACGGGCGTCTCGCCGATGCTCTGGAACCGCACGGTGACGACCGGAATGCGCTCGCCCGCGGCATCCAGTGCGAATCCGCCCTGCTGGTCGCGTTTGAACCCGCCCGCTGCCAGGATCTCGCGCGGGATCTCTTCGACGCGCTCGTAGAGCGAGCCGTCGCCGTGCGGATCCTCGATGACCTCACGCCGGAACACGACCCCGTTCAGCAGCACGTCGAAGGTGCGCCCGGCATCCTGCCCGCTGTAGCGGATGCCGAGCACGTTGTCGGCGTCCGGATCGACGATCAGGTCGTATTCGAAGTAGGCATCCGGGTCCGCCGATGCCTCCCGGTACTGCGCACCGTCCCGCACGCCGACCGTCGACGCATGGAAGCGGTGGTTCTTGTCCGCCTCCGAGTTGTTGTTGTCGAACGAGGTCAATGCGTCGATGACATCGGAGCCGGCGGCTGCGGCATCCGATTCGGTCCCGCGCTCCACGAGCGTCACGTAAGTCGCGTAGCGGACGCCGTAGAGGCTGAAGTACGGCTCCCAGACGAGGGCGGCTGCGGTCTCATCGACGTCTCGCAGGGCGAAGCGCAGCTGTCCGCCCTGCCCGTCCGGAAGACGGACCAGGTGGTCGGCGATCGACCGCTTCCACTCCGCTGGGTCGTCCACGATGACCTCGCCGGTGAGCGACGGATCGGCGACGCCCATCTGCACGAGGACGCCAGCGGTGTAGGTGGCATCGACGTTCTCCCGGCTGAGCTCTGCGGCGAGCAGCACGGGGCCGTAGGCGAACGCCACCCAGTTCTCGTTCTCTGTGCCATCCGAGATGCGGATCTCGGAAGGCAGCGTGTACGCCACGTCATCGCCGGCGGAGAGGTCGACGCAGAGGTATCCGCCGCCCGCTTCGGCCACGACCGGACGTCCGTTCACGGCGAGCGTCGGCGCCGCTGCCGCCCACGACGGGACGCGCAGGCGCAGCGTGATCCCCGCAGCGGGCTCGCCGTCGAGGCCCTCGACGGCGAAACGCACGGTCGCGTCGCGCGGGACGTCGGCCGCCTGGGTCAGGCGCAGGTTCTGCTCCGGCAGGCGCAGCTCGCTGGAGGAGAACCGATTGACCACGACGGCTCCGCCGCCGAGGAAATAGATCCCATCGCCGAGCTTGGTGAAGCTCTCGATCCCGGTGCCGTGGTCGCACCAGAACTGGTCGAACGGCTCGCCGAACACCTTGGCGTATCCGGCCCGCTGCGGCTGGAAGTACGTCACCATGCCGGTCTCGGGGTTCTGAGACGCCAGGATGCTGTTGAAGAACGTCCCCTCGTCGTAGTCGGCGTAGCGGACATCGCCCGTCAGCGCGAACAGTCCGCGGCTGAGCTTGAGCATGTTGTACTCGTTGCAGCCCTCGGCCGTGGAGTTCTCGCCATAGCCCGTCACGGCGCCGTTGTTCGCCCGCTCGAACAGGGTTCCCGGCGCGTGGAAGTGCTCGGATTGGCTGTTCGCTCCGTTGGCGTAGGTGTGGTCGTCGACGACGATCCGCCAGAAATTCTCGGCGGCAGCGCGGTGCATGTCCAGATCTGCGCGGTCGTCGCCGCTCGCGTCACCCCGCGCGGACAGCACCGCGTACCGCTCCAGCGCGCCGACCAGTTTCGGAATCGTCGTATTGGCGTGCCGACCGGCGAGGACATCGTCGCCCGCCGCGAGACGGAGGAACAGGTCGGTCTCATCGAACCGCTCCGCCGCACGACGATGCACCGGATCCCCCGTGATCGCATACAGGCGGTAGAGTGCCTCGTTCATCCCGCCGTACTCCGTGTCGAGGATGACCGCCGGGTCCTCCAGCGAAGCGGCGTAGGTCTCGATCCACGCGCCGAATCCACTCGCCACGCGAAGGGCGACGTCGCCGATCTCCTCCGGCGCGTAGCGGTGCGCGTCGAGGAGACCCGCGAGCACCTTGTGCAGGTTGTAGAAGGGCACGAGCAGCCCGTCCCCGCCGCTGGGCAGCAACTCGGGTGGGAACGGGGAGACGTAGCCCGCGGCATCCGGATGGGCGCTCGCGTAGGCCTGCTGGCACCGGTCGAGTCCACGGACGGCCGCACCCAGGCGTTCGAGGATCCGCTCGTGCGTCGCGGCATCCCTGGCGGATGCCGACGCCTGCGACAGTGCGGAGATCACGTGACCGAAGAAGTGCCCCTGGAACCGGGTGCCCTCTTCGCGCTCCCAGCCGCCGTAGCCCGCGGATCGCGTCGGCGGGAGCCCGGCGAGCCGGTAGAAGGAGAACAGCAACCGCTCGGGATCGAGACTCAAGACGTACTCGAGGGTCCTGTCGGCAGCGTTGCGCAGGTACGGATCCTGGACGGTCACGTCTTCGAGACGAGCAGGTGCGAGGAGCATGGCTCCGATCCTGCCACGTCTGTGACCGGTCACGGGTGCACCGTGGAGATCGTCGCGATCAGAATCTTATTGCGGACAAGATCTGTCCTGGATGCTCGAGAGACTGAAGTCCTCAACCAACGGAAGGACCTCCTCATGACGATTCTGGTGACCGGCGCGACAGGCAATGTGGGACGACACATCGTGGCGCAGCTGGCCGAACGCGGCGAGAGCGTTCGCGCGCTGACGCGCCGCCCCGATCGGGCTCAGCTGCCCGCCGGTGCGGTCGCGGTGCAGGGCGATCTGACCGATCTCGACAGCATGCGGGCGGCCTTGGAGGGATGTGAGGCAGTGCACTTCATCACCTTCGACGGGGCGACGGGCGCGCCGCTGCAGAACGGCGCGGAACTCGTGGCGCTGGCCGAGGCATCCGGGGTCCAGCGCATCAGCGTGCTCGGCGGCTGGTTCGAGAGCACTCTCGAGCCCGCACTGCGCGCCCGGAGCATTCCGTGGGCGCAGCTCGCCCCGGTCGAGTACATGACGAACGCGTTCGAGTGGGCTCCGGAGGTCGCGCAGCACCGGCGGGTCCGCACGCTCGCCGACTGGCCGAGCGCGATGATCCACGCCGGCGACATCGCCGCCGTCGCGGTCGTGCTGCTGACCCAAGAGGGACACGATGGCCAGGTCTACTACCTGACCGGCCCCGAGGCGCTGACCCCGGCCGAGCGCGCAGCGCGCCTCGGCGAGGCGCTGGGCGAGGATGTCGAGTGGATCCACCTCGATGAGGGCGAGGAGGTCGAACGACTGCGTGCGTTCGGCTACGACGAGGCATACGTCGCGTTCGGACTCGAGCTGGCGAAGAACCCGCCCGAGGTCGGGCAGATCGTGCAGGACACCGTCACGCGCCTCACCGGCCAGCCGGGGCGCACGTTCGCGCAGTGGGCCCGCGAGAATGTCGAGGCGTTCCGGGGGTGACGAGTGCGGGCGGACCAGGGCTGCATGCTCCGGGTCCGCCTGCCTCAGTCGGCCTTGGTGGAGAAGGCGGCGTCGAAGGCGGCGGCCGGTGGGGTGATCGCGTTCAACTCGCGCACGAACGCCAACGCCTCCGGAGCACCCTGAAGGCGATCCATCCCGGCGTCCTCCCACTCCACACTCGTCGGCCCCTCGTACCCGATCGCGTTCAACGCCCGGAACAACGGATTCCACGGCACCTCACCATGCGCGGTCGACACGAACGTCCACCCCCGCCGCGGATTCGCCCACGGCAGATGCGAACCCAGCACCCCGTTACGGCCATCCAGATTCGTGATCGACTCCTTCACGTGCACATGGAAGATACGCGGTGCGAAGTCGAGCACGAACGCGATCGGATCCAGCTGCTGCCACATGAAATGCGACGGATCGAAATTGATCCCGAAACTCTCCCGATGCCCGATCGCCTCCAGCGTCCGCTTCGCCGTCCAATAGTCGTACGCGATCTCGCTGGGGTGCACCTCGAGCGCGAACCGCACCCCGACCTCCTCGAACACATCGAGGATCGGGTGGAACCGGTCGGCGAAGTCCTGATACCCGGCCTCGACCCACTCATCGGATGCCGGCGGGAACATCGCCACACCCTTCCAGATCGACGACCCGGAGAACCCCACCACCGTCTTCACACCCAACGCCGCCGCCATCCGCGCCGTCATCTTGAGCTCCTCGGCGGCCCGCTGACGCACTCCCTCCGGATCCCCATCACCCCACACCCGGTCATCCAGGATGTCCCGATGACGCTGATCGATCGGGTCGTCGCACACCGCCTGACCCGCCAGATGGTTCGAGATCGTCCACACCTTCAACCCATTGCGGGCCAGGACGTCCAACCGGGACTGCACATACTCGGCGTCCTCCCACCGGGAGACATCCAGATGATCACCCCAACAGGCGATCTCCAGACCGTCATACCCCCACTCCCCCGCAAGCCGCGCCACCTCCTCGAACGGAAGATCAGCCCACTGCCCCGTGAACAACGTGATCGGACGCGTCATATCCAGCTCCTTCGCTCGATTCGTGTACAGCTTCGTGTTCTACGCCGCCGGCGGTGCCGTCGACTCCCGGATGATCAGCTCGGTCCCGAGCTCCACCTTCTGCGACGCCAGCGGTTGTCCGTCGGACAGCGTCATGAGCATCTGGGTCGCGAGCGCCGCCATCTCGGACAGCGGCTGGCGAACAGTCGTGAGCGACGGGGCGAGCCAGGAAGCCAGCGGCAGGTCGTCGTAGCCGACGACCGAGACATCGGCGGGCACTCGCAGGCCGAGCTCGTGCGCTGCCCGGATGAGTCCGAGGGCTTGCGAGTCGGAGCCGGCGAAGACCGCGGTCGGACGGTCGGGACGCCCGAGGAGGTCGAGGCCGTGCTCGTAGCCTGCGGCGACCTCGAAGGTGCCCCACTTCACCAGCGACGGATCGACCTCGAGACCAGTTTCCCCGTGCGCGCTGCGGAACCCGTCGACGCGGGCACGGCTGCACAGCACGGCCTCCGGACCGGAGATGACGGCGATGCGCCGGTGCCCGAGTTCGAGCAGATGACGGGTCGCGGAGAGCGCCCCGTTCCAGTTGTTCGAGCCGACCGTTGGAACGCCGGCCGGAGTCTCGCCGTCGGTGTCGAGCACGACGAAGGGGATCGATCGCGCGGTCAGCTGGCGCTGCTGCGTGTCATCCAGCCGGGAGAGGACGAGCAGCACCCCGCGTGTGCCGCGCGAGGTGATGCTGTCGATCCACTCCTGCGGCGGGCGGTGCGAGCCGCCGAGCTCGCTGAGGACGACGCCGACGCCGCGAGGGGCCGCCGCCTTCTCGACGCCGACGATGATCTCCTGCGCCCAGGCGCTGCCGAACTCGTGGAAGACGAGGTCGAGCAGGCCGTCGGCCTTGGTGGGCGATGCCGCACCGACCGGCTTGCGGTACTCGTGCCGCGCCAGTGCCTCTTCGACACGGCGGCGCGTCGCCGGGGCGACGTCGCTTCGCCCGTTGAGCACGCGGGAGACGGTGGGTACGGAGACGCCGACCTCTTTCGCGATCGTCGCGATCGTCGCGCCGCCTCGTGCCATTCTGTTTCTCTCCCCGCCGGAACGTGCGTCCCATCCTACGCGCGAAACGCGGCCGGCCTCCGGCATCCTCATTCGTTCAGGATGGCCCGCACCGACGACTCTCCGGTGCCGACGGCGACGGCGCCTCGTCGGCCGTCGGCCGACACCTCGAAGTCGCCGGCGAACGCCTTCAGAGCGAGGCGACCGTCCGCATCCGTGCGGGTCGGGAGCTCATCGAACCACCACTCGCCCCGCACGAGGTCACGGAGCGCGTCGTATGCCGGCTTCGGAGACCCGTCGCGGCGGATGAGCCCGCTCGGAGCGTTCAGCCAGGCGGTGGCGTCGTCGAATCCCCAGTACGTGATCGCCGCGACGGCCGGATGCTCGACCAGGGTGCGGTAGTGCCGCACGATCTCGTCGGCCTGCCGCTGCTCGCCCTCGGGCGTCGACGGCCAGTCGTCGACCACGTGGTCGTTGAGGTCCTCGATGTGCCCTGGCATGAGGTCGCCGGACAGCAACGACGTCTCCGTCCAGTGCAGTGGCAGACCGAAGCGTGCGAATCGCTCGCAGATGTCGTGCACCTGCTCCTCGCCGCGGTATCCCTTGTGCATGTGCGACTGCAGGCCGATCGCGTCGATGCGGACTCCGGCATCCAGCACGTCGCCGATCAGCCGTTCGTAGTCGGGCCCGAGATCGAAGTCGTTGAGGATGAGTGTGGCGTCCTGGTTCACGGAACGCGCCTCGTCGACGGCCATGCGGATGAACTCCACCTGGCCGTACTTCTCGCAGAGCCGCGTGATGGCGTTGCGGATGCCGTCCGGTTCGTTCTGGAAGCGCGGCATGATGACGGCTTCGTTGACGATGTCCCAGGTGTCGACGAGTCCGGTGAAGTCGCCGACCTCGCGACGGATCCGGCCGCGCAGGGCCCGCTCGGCCTCGTCGAGCGGGAGCCGATCGACCCACGGCGCCTTGACGGTGTGCCAGACGAGCGGATGTCCCTTGAGTCGCACTCCGCGGTCGGCGAGTTCGCGGGCGCGGCGGGTGAGCGCGATGACGTCCGGCTGCCCTGGCTCGGGCTCGTAGCGCCCCCAGTAGAACTGCAGCGTCGCGGTGTCGAACAGGTCGAGCCATTGACCGAGCGCCTGTTCGCCCGGAACACCGGGAGCCGTGCATCCGAATCCGAATTCGTGACGCACCTGCGCAACGGTCACGTCGTGATCGCGCAGAGGCCTGCCCTCGGCATCGACCACGAGCACACGGGCATCCGCTTCGCGGTGACGGTAACGGGTGGAGGTCTGGACATCGGTCATCGGGTGAACCTCGATCTCACATCGGTTTCGACAGGGCGGGAGATGACGCGCAGCAGCAGCGCGAAGGCCCACGCGCACAGCAGCAGCACGGCCTCTGACGTCATGGTCACGACCGTCGCCGCCACGAACGCCAGGCACGCGAACGCGAGCGTCGTGCGCCATTGCGTGAAGAGTTCGGCTGCGGCGATGCGCATCGCGTCACGCGTGCGGAACGCGAAGTAGCTCGTGACGACCAGCAGGTGACCGGACCACAGTATGAGGACCACGAGCAGGACGATGGCGATGGGCTGGAGGATCGCGCCACCGGGCGCTGCGGCGCCGGCTGTCGCGTTCACGACCAGGATGCCGGCGATCACGAGCACGGGAACCCACCACGCGAGGACGTCCTTCAGATTCCGCACGAGGCCGCGCCACAACGGACGAGCAGGGCGGAGATCAGGCTCCTCCTCCCAGGTGCGCTGCGCGTAGAGCGTGGCCGCGAGCGCCGGCACGATCGGGAGGAGCGCCGCGACGTAGAAGATCGACGACGCCCCCTCCGTGAGCCCCAGCGCCATCCACACCAGCACGGTCGGCGCACCGCACAGGGCGAGGAAGGCGGCCAGCACCATCCAGCGATAGATGGTCGCGGCGGCCCTGGACACGACCCCGGTGCCGACCTCTGCGACGAGCCTCTCCGCCATGATCAGCCCTTCACCGAACCGAGCATGACGCCCGAGACGAAGAAGCGCTGCACGAACGGATAGATGCACAGGATCGGGATCACCGTGAGGATCATCGTCACCGACTGGATGTTCGGGTTCAGATCGGCGGCGCTTCCGCCCGCCGCCGCGCTCTCGGTCGCCGTCGTCGACGCCCCCGCGATGATGTTGCGCAGGAACAGGGTCACCGGGAACAGCTCGTTCTTGTCGAGATACAGGAACGCTCCGAACCAGTCGTTCCAGTAGGCCACCGAGTAGAAGAGGATCATCGTCGCGATCACCGCCTTCGACAGCGGCAGCACGATGCGGGTGAAGATCCCGAACCAGCCGAGGCCGTCGATCTGGGCGGCCTCCTCGAGCTCGTGCGGAAGGTTCTCGAAGAACGACTTCATCACGAGCAGGTTGAACACCGAGATCGCACCGGGCAGCACGATCGCCCACATGGTGTTCTTCATGCCCAGCGAGGAGATGAGCACGTAGTTCGGCACGAGGCCGCCGTTGAAGAACATCGTGAACACGGCGACGCCGATGAGCACCCCCCGCCCGCGGAGGTGATGCTTGGAGAGCACATACGCGTACGTCGTCGTGAGCGCCATCGCGATGGCGGTGCCGACGACGGTGTACAGCACGGTGTTGCCGTAGTTGCGCCAGAACATGCCGTTGCCCATCACAGCGGCGTAGGTGTCGACGTTGAACTCGACCGGCCAGAAGCTCACCTGGCCCGCTTTGATCGCGCCCGCCGAGCTGAACGACTGGGCGAGCACCGTGACGAACGGGTAGAGCATCGCGACGCACACCAGCACGAGCAGCGTCGTATTGATGATCGTGAAGGCGCGGTACCCGACCGAGTCCCTCACACCGACGGTTCTGGGCGGCGTCGGCATCCGCTCTGTCATGGTCACCACAGGCTCGTTCCCACCATCTTCTTGGACAGAAAGTTCGCGCCGAGGACCATCACGAGGCCGATGAGGGCCTGGAAGAGTCCGATCGCGGCGGCGTAACTGAGGTTGTTCGACACGAGGCCGACCCGGTAGAGGTACGTCGAGATGACATCCGCCGTCTCGTACGTCAGCGGGTTGTACAGGAGCAGCACCTTCTCGAACCCGACGTTGAGGAACGCGCCGATGTTGAGGATCAGCAGCGTGATCATGGTGGGTCGGATGCCGGGAAGAGTCACGTGCCAGGTCTGCTGCAGACGATTCGCGCCGTCGATGCGAGCGGCTTCGTAGAGCGACTCGTCGATCGTCGTGAGGGCCGCGAGGTAGAGGATCGTCCCCCAGCCCACGGTCTGCCAGACCTCGGATCCGACGTAGATCGTGCGGAACCACTCGGGGCGCTGCAGGAACGGGATCGCCTCCCCGCCCATCGCCTCGATGACCTGATTGACCGTGCCCTGCAGCGACAGCAGCTGCATCACCATGCCGACGACGATCACGACGGACAGGAAGTGCGGCAGATAGGAGATCGACTGCACGATGCGTTTGAACGAGCGCTTGCGCACCTCGTTGAGCAGTAGAGCCAGGAGGATCGGCAACGGGAAGGTCACGACCAGCGTCAGTCCGCCGAGGATGACGGTGTTCCAGAAAACGTGCCAGAACGCGGGATCGTTGATGAACATCTGCACGTAGCGCAGACCCACCCACTCCTCGCCGAAGATGCTGCCGCCGGGGCGGAACTTCCGGAACGCGATGACGTTTCCGAGCATGGGGATGTACCGGAAGATCAGCAGGAAGATCACCGGCAACAGGGCCAGCGCGTAGAGCTGCCAGTCGCGGCGCAGCGCTTTGCGCCACGGTGTGCGGGCCTGCCGGCGCGAGCGCCGAGACGGTTTTCCTGCGGTCGTGATGACGCGGGTGGTGGTCGCACCCGGTGGCGGATCGTTCTGCGGCTGCGTTGGAGCAGCCGCGTCGGTCGTCGTTGAAGTCATGGTCGTCGTCCTCGACGGGCCCGGGGCCGCCGACGCGCAGTCGGCGGCACCGGAGCGTCTCAGCCGTTCTCCTCCGCGAACCGTTCGCGGGCGCCGTTGATGAGGTCGAGGTAGCTCTGCACTCCGGCAGCCTCGATCTCCGCGACATAGGCGTCCCACTCCGAGAGGTCGCGGTCACCGAGGATGAACTGCAGAGTCGCGGTGCGCACGGAATCCGACAGTGGCGTCGACATCAGCGATGCCTGCTCGAGTTCGGCTTCGTCGAGCGGAGCCGGCGGGCTGGGGTCACGCGGCGTGCGGGACTCGAGCACCGTGTCGACGTAGTCGACGAACTGCGGCGAGTTGTACGACTCCTTCAGCGCACGCGATTCGGTCGAGCCGGCCAGCACGTCGTTGGACCATCCGAGGTCGGTCTTGATGTCCGTCGCCGCGCCTCGGTTGATGTTGAAGGCATCGAGCGAGAACTCCGGGTTCAGAGTGATCGTGCCGTCCTCCGCCTTCTCGTACGTCTCGCCCTCGATGCCCCAGCGGATCATCTCGTTGGCGTCGGGGTTGTAGTAGAGCCAGTCGAGGAACTGCAGCGTCGCGAGGAAGTTCGGCGAATCCGCGATGTCGGAGCTCAGCATGAAGCCGTTCCAGAAGTTGCGGGGCTCGACGATCATGCCGGCCTCGCCACCAGGGGGCGCGATCTGGACGAGCTCGTAGTTGCCCGCTCCAGCCGTCGCATCCAGCGCCGTCGCGAACTCGTTGACCGTGCCGCTCGCTCCGGATGCCGCGAACACCTGGTTGTTCGCGATCTTCTCCGACACGTTCGCGGCTCCGCCGCCGGCATCGGATGCCGTGAACGACTCGGTGTCGAGCAGACCGTCCTCGACGAGACCGTGGAAGAACTCGACCATGTCGCGGTAGCCCTCGTTGGTTCCCGCGTATTCGAGTTCGCCCTTGTCCTCGTTCCAGATCGTGCCCTCACCGAAGCCCCAGCCGGCCTGCGTGCCGAACGCGTGAGCGGCGTAGTTGAGCATCGACTGGCCTTCGAATCCATCGGCCAGCGGCTTCGAGTCCGGGTACTTCGCCTTGATCAGCTCGAGGCCTTCACGCAGATGCTCCCAGGTGTCGGGCTCCGGGGCGCCGACCTCATCGAAGATGTCCTTGCGGATGATGAGCGAGAAGGTCGGGACCGAGACCTCCTGGAGGCCCGGGAGCATGTAGTACTTGCCGTCGGCCTGCTTGAGGCGCTCCATCATGTCGCCGAGATCCCACTCCTCGACGTACTTCTGGAAGTTCGGCATGTACTCGACGTAGTCGCTCATCGGCAGCACGGCGCCGGACGAGACGAACGGCGCCTCCTCCCCCGTGTAGACGAGGGGGATGACGGTCGGCGCATCACCGGCCGAGATGAGCAGGCTGCGCTTTTCGGTCGCATCGCTAAAGGGGATGTGCGTCAGATCGATCGAGACCCCGGTGCGCTCCTCGATCTCGTCGAAGATCTGCCAGTCGTCCGTGACCGGAACCTCGGGCCAGTCGGTCCAGAGCATCGAGATGTCGATGGCCTCGGTGGCTTTGAACTGCTCATCCGCGGCGAAATCCTCCATCGCGCCGACCGACTGCGCCTCGAGGTCGACCTCGGTCGCAGCGTCACCGCTGTCGGATGTGCACGCGCTGGTCGCGAGGAGCGCTGCTACCGCCCCTGCCGCCGCCGCCGTTCGGACCCACCCTGTCCTACGCATGGAATGAACCATGATTCTCCTCTTCGAGATGTTGGCTGTGTCGCTCGATCCGACTAAAAGTTTCGGAACTGCAATCGAGACTTTCTGAAGCGTAGGCGTGAGGAGAATAAGTTGTCAAGAGCGACAATTAAGGGGATGGGGCGGCATGTACCTGTCCGGCGCCCCCTCGGACGTGACCGCGTCCATCCCGGCCGAGCGCGGGGAGGAGGACTGGCAGGTGCTGAACCTGCCGGGACAGATGGAGATCCAACGGGCGTTGGTCACCGACTACGCGACCTGCGTGACTCGCTGGGCCGAGACCGTGTCATGGATGCACGACCTGTCGAGAATGGAGGCCCATGTCCTCGACGCCGGGCATCTGCTGCTAGAGACGCATTCGGCCGTGGCGGCGCCGCTGACGCTGGACTTCATCGAGCGGAGTGGGAGAGCGGCCTGAGCAGGCGGCGCCGTCGAAAGCCCGGCTGCTATGCGAGCAATCGCTCGAACAGGGCGTCCATCCCCGGATCGACCCGCTGCAGTTCGGGATGCGCGTCGTGCCAGTCGATGATCTCCCGCGCGGATTGATGCAGCGCGGTCGTCGGGTTGAAGTCGGGCACCACGCTGCGGATCTTCGTGTTGTCGAACACGACCGAGTGCGCCATGTCGCCGGTGAGCTGACCGGCGCGCTCGGGCGCTGCCTGCTCGATGGCGGCGCTGGTCGCGTAGCGGATCCGAGGTTCGGCACCGGCCGCGCGCCCCAGGATCGAGTAGATCTCGTTCCACGTGTAGACGAAGTCGCTCGTGATCTGGAATGTGTCGCCGTAGGCGAGAGAGTTGCCCAGCAGGCCGACGAAGCCGACGGCGAAGTCGCGCGAGTGCGTCAGCGTCCACAGGGAGGTGCCGTCGCCGTGGACGATGATCTCCTCACCCCGACGGATGCGGTCGATCGCCGTCCAGCCGCCGAAAGCAGGGATCGTCCACTTGTCATATGTGTGGGACGGACGCAGCACCGTCACGGGGAAACCGCGCTCCCGGTACGCGGACGACAGCAGATCCTCGCATGCGATCTTGTCGCGCGAGTACTGCCAGTACGGGTTGCGCAGCGGCGTCGACTCGGTGATCGGAAGGCGTGCGACCGGCTTCTGATAGGCCGACGCCGAGCTGATGAAGACGTACTGCCCCGTGCGCCCTTCGAAGCGGTCGAGGTCGCGCTGCACCTGTTCCGGCGTGAACGCGATCATGTCGGCGACGACGTCGAACTCGCGGCCGGCGAGAGCGGTGTCGACGGCCACGGCATCCGAGATGTCAGCCGTGAGCACTTCGATGCCGTCTGCCGGCGCGCGGCGCGACTGCCCGCGGTTCAGCAGCGTCACCTCCATGCCCCGCTCCGCAGCAAGCGCACTCGCCGCCGAGGAGATGATTCCGGTTCCGCCGATGAACAACACCCTTGTCGCAGACATGCTCAGAACTCTACCGAGCGGCGAGGGCCCCGCGGCTCCCAGCGGTCAATGCCGGAAGTCGAGCAGCACCTTGCTGGAGACCGTCGGATCCGCGGCGATCGCGAATGCCCCTTCCGCCGATCGCCACGACTCGACGTGACTGACCACAGGAGAGACCGCGAGCGCCCCGTCGGCGAGCGCGCGGATCACCTCGTCGATCTCGTCGTTGAAGCGGAAGGACCCGAGCAGATCGAGCTCCCTGGCGATCGCCAGCGAGATCTGCACCGGCTGCGGGCCGCTCGGCAGCAGGCCGACCATGGCGATCGCACCACCCCGCGTCGCGCCGCGGATCGCGATGTCGAGTCCGCTGTGATGACCTGACGACTCGATCACGACATCCGCGTCGATCGCTGCGACGTCGGCGTCGTCGGGCTGCTTGAGCACCCGATCCGCACCGACTTCCCTGGCGACCTCGAGCGGTCGGTCGTGCAGGTCGACCGCCGTGACCTCGCTCGCGCCTCGCGCCTTGAGCACGGCGATCGCGAGGAGCCCGATCGGGCCGCACCCCACCACGAGTGCGGACAGACCAGTGACGTCGCCGATCCGTGAGACGGCGTGCCAGGCCACGCTGGCCGGCTCGATGAGGGCTGCCTCCCGCAGATCGATCTCGTCCGGGAGCACCCGCAGCATCCTGGTGGGCAGTGCGACCCGCTGAGCGAACGCGCCGTCGCGGTGCGGGAACCGCGCAGCCGAACCGAGATATCCGCCTCCCGAGAGGTTCGGCCGGT
Organism: Microbacterium sp. M; assembly: GCF_045181065.1. Lineage (GTDB taxonomy): Bacteria > Actinomycetota > Actinomycetes > Actinomycetales > Microbacteriaceae > Microbacterium. The sequence goes on from NZ_CP173721.1 coordinate 2,966,655, forward strand.
CCGCGGGATGACGCAGATACTCCTTCGCAGGTGTCGCCGGATGCACGGCCACCCGCGCTCCGACCCAGGGGCCGCTCCCGTCCGGAGCCGCTGTGCGGACGACGCCGACCACCTCGTGCCCGAGAACCATCGGCGCTCTGAGGATCGACTCCCCCGCTGCGCCGTGGCGCCAGTAGTGCAGATCAGAACCGCAGATGCCGCCGTACACGACGTCGATCACGGCCTCATCCGGCGCCGGAACCGGGGACGGGATCTCATCGATGCGAAGGTCGCCTTCCTGATGGATGACGATCGCGTGGTTGTCGGTGGTCATCACACCACCGCCGTCATTCCGCCGTCGATGAAGACGACCTGCCCGGTGACGAAGCGTGCGGCGTCCGAGGAGAGCCAGACCACCGCACCGCCGATGTCCTCCGGTTCGCCCCAGCGCCCGGCCGGCGTACGACCGAGCACCCAGGAGTTGAAAGCCGGGTCGTCGACGAGCGTCTGCGTGAGTTCGGTGCGGATGTAACCGGGGGCGACGCCGTTGACCCGGACGCCGTGCGGCGCCCACTCGGCCGTCATCGCTTTGGTGAGGTTGCGCAGCCCGCCCTTGGCAGCCGTGTACGCGCCGATCGTCGGACGGGCGAGATCGGTCTGCACCGAGCAGATGTTCACGATCGCGCCGTGACCCCGCGGAATCATCGCGCGCGCGGCTTCCCGCCCGACGAGGAACGCGCTCGTGAGGTTGGTGCGCAGAACACGATCCCAGTCCTCGAGGCTGACATCGAGCATCGGTTCCCTGTGCTGCACACCGGCGTTGTTCACGAGGATGTCGAGCGCACCGACCTCTTCGAGCTGCTGGATGCCGTGGGCGACGGCATCCTCGTCCGTGACGTCGAAGGCAACCGACGAGACGGCATCCGTGCCGTACTCCTGCGCGAGTGCGGCGGCTGCCGCGCCAGCGGAATCCGCACCTCGGCCGTGGACGACGACGTGCGCTCCGCTGTCGAGCAGGGACCGCGCGATCGCCAGGCCGATGCCGCGGCTGGAGCCGGTCACCAGCGCGCGTCGCCCGGTGAGATCGAAGGGGTTGGTCATGTTCTCATCCTCTGCGCTGGTCAATAGAACTCGACGGTGTCGACGACGTTCCGCAAGGGAGCGCCGTCCAAGAACCGGGTGGCGTTCTCGGCGAAGAGCTCGGCGATGCGGCGATCCTCGAGATCCGTGAGCGCCGCGGTGTGCGGGCTGATCAGAACGCGCGGATGCTCCCAGAGCGGGCTCTCCTCCGGCAACGGCTCGACCTCGAACACGTCGAGAGCGGCGAATCCGACGATACCGCGATCGAGCGCGTCGAGCAGAGCGGCCTCGTCGACGACCGTGCCGCGACCGACGTTGACGACCGTCGACCCCGGTCGCAGCGCCGCCAGGAAATCCCGACCGATCAGGTGATGAGTGGCGTCGGTCCCCGGCAGGGTGGTGACCACGGCGTCGACGTGCGCAAGCACCTCTGCCACGTCATCCGGGTGCACCGTTCGGCTGACACCCGGTGCGCTCGCACCGGAGCGCGAGGTCCCGATGACGGTCACCCCGAGCGCCGACAGCTTCGCCGCGACCGATGCGCCGATGCCGCCGAGTCCGAGCACCAGGACGGTCTGCGCCGAGAGCTGCGACATCATCCAGCGGCCGCTCCACTCGCGGTTGCGCTGCTGTTCCCTGAGGCGCGGGAGGTGCTTCGCACCGGCGAACACACCGAACACGGCGAACTCGGCGAGCGCTTCGCCGTGCACACCCGCTGACGTGGTGAAGACCACCCTGTCGAGCTCCTCGTCACTGAGCGCCGCGGCTCGCACCTGTCCGCCACCGCCGGCCGCCATCGTGTGCACCCAGCGCAGCTGCGGATTGCCGCGGACCGTGCGCGCGAGGGCGACCGGATCCACATCCGGGATGCCGTAGAGAACGTCCGCGCCGTCGAGCATCGACTCGTAGGCGTTCTGCTGCCGCGGGGTCCGCGCGAACGAGGGGTCACCCGCGAAGTCCGCCGGATGCCGCATCGGCGGGAGGAGCTCCTGATCGACGAGGAGTTCGATGCGCGGCTCGAGTGCCACCAGCAGTTCGCACAGTTCGGGGGCGAGCGGGGCGGCGACGGCCACGCGCAGGCGTGCCGAGTCGCTCACCGCAGCGCTCCGACGGCTTCGGAGATCGCATCGACCGCGTCCGTGATGGTGCCGAGGTCCGTCGCGAACGATATCCGGAAGCACGGGGACTGACCGTAGGCCGACCCCTGGATCACGGCGACGCCCGCTTCATCCAGCAGATGCAGCGTCACGTCCTGGTCGTCCTCCAGCACGGTTCCGTCTGTCGTGCGCTTGCCGATGAGCCCGGAGCAGTCCACGTACAGGTAGAAGGCTCCGTCCGGCACAGCAGGGACCAGACCGTCGATCGATCGCAGGCCGGCGACCGCGGCATCCCGACGCGCCTGGTACACCGGGACCGATTCCGCGATGAAATCCTGCGGGCCGGCCAGCGCGGCCGCGGCCGCGGCCTGGCTGATCGAAGAGGGGCAGGACGATGTCTGCGACTGAAGCGTGTTGATCGCCCCGATGAGCGCGGGGTCGCCTGCTGCATATCCGAGGCGCCATCCGGTCATGGCGTAGGACTTCGACACCCCCGTGACGACGAGGACGCGATGACGGAGATCGGGGGCGACAGCCGCGAGGCTCGGCGCCGGAGAACCCGTGAACGAGATCTCGCTGTAGATCTCGTCGGAGAGAACCGAGACCGCGGGGTGACGCCGCAGCACCTCGGCGAGCGCCGCGAGCTCGTCCGCGGTGTAGACGGCACCACTCGGGTTGCCGGGGCTGTTCAGGATCAGCCACGTCGTGCGCTCGCCGATCGCGGCCTCGAGGCCTTGGGGCGTGAGCTTGTACCCGTCCTCGGGAGAGGTCGGCACGATGACCGGCGTGCCGTCGTTCGCGCGCACCATGTCCGGGTACGACACCCAGTACGGCGCGGGGATCAGGACCTCGTCGCCGACATCCACCGTGGCCATCAGCGCGAGGAAGATGACCTGCTTGCCGCCGCCGCCGACGGTGAGCTCGGCATCCGAGTACTCGATGCCGTGCGTGCGGCGCAACGACGCGCGGATCGCCTGGCGCAGCTGCGGAGTGCCGTTGACAGGGGTGTACTTGGTCTCCCCTGCCTCGATCGCGGCGATGGCAGCCTGCTTGATGTGCTCGGGAGTGTCGAAGTCGGGCTCCCCGACGGTGAGATCGAGGATGCGGCGACCCGCCGCCTTGAGCTCGCGCACGCGTGCGGCAGCCGCAGTGCTCGGCGACGGGTTGATGCGCACCAGCCTGTCGGCCGCGTGGAACGATGAGGACAGGATGCCGGTCATGAGGCGTCCTCGATGTCGGTGGTCAGCCCCTTGGCCTTGAGCACCTCGGTCAGATTGCACAGCTCGATCGTCGTGCCCCCCGCCCAGTACTTCTCGATGAGCTCCGCCTCATGCGCATCACGGGCTGCGGAGAGTTCGGCGACCTCGCGCGCTTCCTCGCGACGGACCACGACGACGCCGTCCGCGTCGCCTTTGACGATGTCACCGGGGCGGATGAGTTCTCCGCCGAACACCACGGGCTGGTTCAGCGCTCCGAGCGTCTCCTTCACCGTGCCCTTGATCGACACGCTCCCGGAGAACACCGGCAGCCCGAGCTCGCGCAGCTCGCGGGTGTCGCGCACGCCGGCATCCGTCACCAGCGCCGCGATGCCCTTCGCCTTGCAGGCGTTGCCGAGCACGTCGCCGAACATGCCCGCTTCGGCGAACTCGCCGGCCGACACGATGAGCACGTCACCAGGCTGCGCGTAGTGGATCGCGACCTGGAGCATGAGGTTGTCGCGCGGCGCGCAGACGACCGTGAACGCGGAGCCGACGAACGAGGTCTCCGGGTCGATCGGCTTGATGTTCGACGCGATGGCGCCGCGGCGCCCCTGCGCCTCGTGGATGGTGGCAGCGGTGAAATCTCCGATGCGCGCGACGTCGGATGCCGCGGCCCGCTCGATCTTCGTTGTGACGTGAACCATGATGATGTCCTTACTCGGCTTCCGGTCGGCGGCGGTCGAACGTGAGGCCGCCGGGCACCTGGAATGTGGGCATGAGCTCGATGAGGCCGACATTGACGTGCGCTGGCGCGTCGACCGCGTAGTCGATGGCGGCGACGAGATCCTCCACGGTCAGGGACTCGTAGCCCTCGTAGTAGGTCGCCCACGCCTCGGCATCCGTCTCGGGCGTGCCTCCGAGGTTGCGCGAGAAGATCTCTGTCTCGATCCGTCCTGGGCTGAGCTCTGTGACGCGCACGCGCTTGCCGAGGGCGTCGTTGCGGAGCTGGCGCGAGAGCTGATGCACTGCGGCCTTCGTCGCGTGATACCCGGTGTGGCCGAAGAAGTTGTAGTGCCCGGCGATCGAGGAGATGTTGAGCACGTGCCCGCGGTCGCGCTCCACCATGCCCGGGTACAGCAGTCGCAGGATGTGCATGACGGCACCGAGGTTGACCTCGATCATGTCGTCGATGTCATCGGCCGTCGAGTCCAGGATGTTGCCGGCACGACTGACTCCGGCGCTGTTGAGCACCACATCGGCCTCGACGCCGGCCAGCGCGCGGGTGAGCGCGTCGGTGTCGCGCACGTCGAGAGCATGCGTGATGACGCCCTTCTCAGCGAGCGCCGCCAGGCGCGCCTCGTCGCGCGCGATGGCGTGCACGGTGAGGCCCTTCGCGAGGAAGAGATCGACGGCGCCGCGGCCGACGCCGCTGGTCGCGCCGGTGACGACGGCGACCCGATAGTCGGAGAAGGTCATGGAACGGTCCTTTCGGAGGATGGATCTGAGAATGCCTCCAGCGCCGTGAAGACACTGTCGGTGCGAATGCGAAGGGCATCGAGCGCAGCACGATCGGCACGCACCCGTGCGGCGGCGGCCGCGGCCGTCACGCGGCGGAAGCGGAGCTGCTGTCCTGGACGGATCTGGGCGAGGACATCGAGCGAGTACGAGGTGACGACCGCGAGCACCGGGTAGCCGGCCGTCACACCGCGTCCGCGGTGCAGCACGAGCAGTTCATCTCCCGGCGGCACCTCGACCGCTCCGACCGGCACGCCGCGCGACAGCACCTCCTCGCGTGACCGACGCACGGGAAGCGGTCCGGTCATGCGCAGACCGATGTGGTTGCTGGCCGCGCCGACCAGGTACGGCCGCTCGAAGATCCGCTCGGCGGTGTCCGCGAAGTCCTCGACGTCCGGGCCGTCGGTGATATCGACGACGAAGCCCGCCGGTGCGGCCGGGACGGCCAGGCGGTACAGTTCCGCGCTGAAGTGGTCGTTGATGATCGGGGCCGTCTCGCACTGCACCGGGATCCTGGCCCCGACGATGAGCCGTCCGCCGAAGCCCAGCACAGAATCGGGTGCGCAGCTGCCGAGCAGAAGCGGCACGTCGAACGAGCCCCGCACGGCGACGTAGGAGCGCAGGCCTCCCTGGATGCCGCGCACGGCCACGGGCTCTCCCGCACGCACCGAGACGGGCTGATTGCGCTCCCGTGCGACGCCGTCCACCGTGACGAATGCGTGTGCACCGGACACCGCGATGAGGATATCGACGTCGGCGACGAACTCGAGATCCAGCGCGGTGACCTCCAGCAATGGTGCCGATTCGGCGTTGCCGACGAGGATGTTCGCGATGCGAGCGGCTCGTTGATCGAGCGCGCCGTTCACCGGCACACCGTAGCTCGGCCCTCGCCGGCGCCCGAGATCGGTGAGCTGCGTGGATCCCGCCTCGATGACGGTCAGCTGTCCTGCGTTCACAGCGCACTCATCCTGGTGCCCTGCAGTGCGTCGTACTCGTCTCGCCCGATGGGGCGGAATCGGATGAGGTCGCCGGGCGCATAGGGGACGAACCGTTCGGCATCCAGGTCCAGGACGGTCAGCGGGGTCCGTCCGATCAGTGCCCATCCGCCTGGTGCCGCCGCGGGGGTGATCGTGGCCTGACGCCCGGCGACCGACACGACCCCCTGCGGCACGTGGGCACGAGGGCTCGACAGACGCGGCACCGGCTCGGGGAACGCCGGCCCGTCGAGCATGGGCGATCCGCCTGGCGCGCCGAGACACCGGACGACATAGGTCGGCTCGCTGTGCAGACGGATCACGTCGGAGATCTCGATGCCCTGTGCCCGTGCGACGTCCGCGAGGTCGAGCGAATCGTCCTCGTCGTAGAGGACGGGAACATCGAAGGTGCGCGGGTTCTCGCTGAGCGGCCGCTCGAAGTCGATCCCCGCCGCGACGTGCGTCAGGAAATCGCGAAGTCGATCGAGCGAGACGTCGAGCGGGTCGATCTCGATCAGGGCAGCGTCATACGTCGGGATGACGCACTCGACGCCGGGGACGGCGGCCGATTCCAAGAAACGGGCGAGGTGATGAACCAGCCGCCAGCCGGCCTCGCGGTCCGCCATGGTGCTGGCGACGCGCAGCGCGGTGTCGCCGCTGGCGGAGATGATGACGGGGGCTTCAGCCATGATGAGCCCTACTCCAGCCAGTCCGCGAGCGGTGCGATGCTCACACCGGCGGACTCGAGACCCGCCCGGATCCGCTTCGCGAGCACGACCGCTCCCTCGGTGTCGCCGTGGACCAGGACCGTGTCGCACGCGACCGGGATCAGCACACCGTTGCGGCTTTCGATCACGCCGTCGACGACCATGCGCACGGTCCGCCGCTCGATCTCGTCCGGGTCGTGGATCACGGCGTCCGGTTCGCTCCGCCTCACCAGCGTGCCGTCGTCCTCGTACGCCCGGTCGGCGATGCCGACGATGCCGACGCGCAGTCCTGCCGCCCGAGCCGCGTCAGCGAGCTTTCCATCCTGAGCCAGCACAATGAGGTCGGAGTTCATCCGGCGCGCAGCGGTCGCGACGGCATCCGCGTAGTCCTCGCGGACCGCGACGAGATTTCCGAGGCGCCCGTGCGGCGCGATGTGCGTGACCGCAGCATCGTGGAAGGCTGCGATCGACCGAAGGGCGCCGAACTGGTACAGCACGTCGGTGCGCACTTCTTCGGCCGTCAGCCCCATGTCGCGGCGTCCGAATCCCTGGAGGTCGGGGAACGACGGATGGGCGCCGATACCGACGCCGCGCTGCACGCACGCCCGCACGGTCTGATCCATGATCTGCGGGTCGCCGGCGTGGAATCCGCACGCGATGTTCGCCGAGGTGAGGACGTCCAGAAGGGCGGTGTCGTCCCCCATGCGCCACGGCCCGAATCCCTCACCGAGATCCGCGACCAGGTCGATCTTCCGGCTCATGGCCACCTCCGCTCCGAGTTCCTGCGCTGTCCTCATCAGGCTAGAGCTCTGGCATCGAGCGGTTCGAGATCCTGCCATTTCTGTGCCGAACGAGACGTTTTGCTCCCTGAATCATGCGGATATACTCCTCCTGGATGGCACGTTCTGTGCCACGTTTGTGTCATTGTCTCCCTGACCAGGAAGGTTTCGCATGGTGATCCCGGCACGAAGGGTCCAACGGCGCGTCACGTTGACGGAAATCGCCGAGGCGTGCGGCGTCGCGCCGTCCACGGTGTCCCGGGCGCTCTCCAACCCGAACCGCGTCAGCCCGGGGATGTACCAGAAGATCACGAGCAAGGCTCAGGAGCTGGGGTACACGTCAGCTCTCCTCCCCGCACGCGACGACCGGCTGGCACGCGGAACGATCGCGCTGGTGCTGCCCAATCTCACGAATCCGTTCAATCTCGATGTGACGCGCGGAGCGCAGGCGCAGATCCGCGCGGCGAGCTATCTGCACCTCATGGTGAGCACCGAGGAGTCGCTGCCGATGGAGGAGCAGTGGCTGCGTGAGATGGCGAGAACCGTCGACGGGATCGTCGTTTCGTCCCCGCGAGTCGATGACGAGACGCTGAGATCGGTCGCTCAGATCGCTCCGACCGTCCTCATCAACAGGGAGGCACCCGGCTTGTCCGGTGTGGTCATCGATACCCCAGGGGGACTCGCGCAGGCGCTCCAGTATCTGCAGTCCCTCGGACACACGCGCATCGCGTATGTCCGAGGCCCGCACGGATCGTGGACGGATCACGTGCGCTTCGAGGCCATCGCCGGCGCGGCAGCGGCGCTGGATGTCGAACTCGTCACCGTCGGCAGGTATCAGCCGACGCTCCCGAACGGTGCGGCCGCGGCGGATGCCGTTGTGCTGACGCGGGCGACAGCATGCATCTTCTTCAACGATGTGCTCGCCATCGGCGCCCTGGATCGGTTCCGCCAGCTGGGAGTGTCCGTCCCCGGCGATCTCAGCGTCGTCGGGTGCGACGACATCTTCGGCTCGTCGTTCTCCCACCCGCCGCTGACCACCGTCACCTCACCGGGCGAGAGCGCCGGACGGGCTGCTGTCGACATGCTCATCGGGCGGTTCTCGACCAGGGACCGCTCCGATCGGATCGATCACATCTCGGCGCATCTCACGGTGCGTGCGTCGACGGGCCCCCTGCAGGGCTGACCCCGTCGGCGGATGCGCACAGCGCCCCGGACCGTCGGACGGTCCGGGGCGCTGTGCGCAGATCTCAACGTGCGGCAGGAAGCACGATCGCTGCCGTGACCGTGTCCTTCTCGAGCTGGGTCTGCTGCACGTCGTCGATCTCATCGAGCGTGTAACGACGAGTCTCCTTGGCGGTCAGCGCCGAGATCGTGGCGATCAGCATCAGCCCGATGGCGAGCGCGGCCGGGCCCACCCAGTTCGTGAGGTCGGCTCCGGCGAGCGCGGTCGACGCCACGGGGCCGATGGCACCGGCGATGGCGAACCCGATCTGGGTACCGGTCGCGAGGCCGGAGACGCGCACCCGGCTCGGGAACATCTCCGCGAAGAACGCCGGCCAGGCCGCGTTCGCGGTCGAGTAGAAGAATCCGTTGCAGAGGATTCCGAGCACGAAGATCAGCGGCCAGTTGCCCTGCGTGATCGCCCACAGATACGGAACCGTCGTGAGCCCTGCTCCGACCGCGCCGATGATGAACACGGTCCGACGGCCGATCCTGTCTGCGAGGACACCGCCCAGCGGCGTGTACAGGATGGCCAGGAAACTGGCGCAGACCGGGACCCACAGCATCGTCGCCTGGTCCAACCCGTATCCGACGGTCGCGAACGAGATGGAGAACGACGCGAACAGGTAGCTGACACCGGCGATCATCGCGCAGGCGGCGATGCGAGTGATCGTCACCCAGTGGAATCGTGTGGCCTGCTTGAGCGGCGACAGACTCACCTTGATCGCCTGGGTCTCGAGGAACGCCGGCGGCTCCTCCAGCGTGCGTCGGATGATGTACGCGACGACCACGACCACCGCGGAGAGCCAGAACGGGACCCGCCACGCCCAACCCAGCAGAACCTCTTGCGGGAGTGCGGCGAACGGGATGAAGACAGCGGTCGCGAGCAGCCCGCCCGAGGCCGAGCCGCTCGTCACGAAGCTCGTCGCGAACGACCGGCGGTTGTCCGGGGCGTGCTCGAGAGTCATGGTGATCGCGCTGGCCTGCTCGCCCGACACCGAGAGTCCCTGAAGGATGCGGATGACGACCAGCAGGATCGGCGCAAGGATGCCGACCTGGTCGTAGGTCGGCAGGCAGCCGATCAGGAAGGTGCAGGCACCGATGCCGAAGAGCGTGATCATCATCACGAACTTCCGGCCGAACCGGTCGCCCAGTGGGCCGAGGATGAAGGCACCGAGCGGACGGACCACGAACCCGATGGCGAATGTGGCCATGCTGAGCAGGACCTTGATCCCGGCCGGGAGCTCTTCGGGGAAGAAGAGGACGTTGAACACCAGAGCAGCGGCGGTGCCGTACACGGCGAAGTCGTAGTACTCCAGCGTGGTGCCGACCCAGGACGCGATCGCCGCTTTCGCGGGGGTCTTCTTGTGGGTTGCGGTATTCGTCATGTCGCCTCCATTGGCGGATTTCGGGGGCCGCCAGGTTGCCGGGTGGGTGGGTCACGGCCTGACGGACAGCGGCCGATGATCCGAACGGGTGGTGGCGGGTCGTCGCTCGCCTGCTCGAACTGTATGAACGGGCTCGCGGATGCGGCAAGCACTGTGCCACTTCCGTGCCATGTTTCGGTCTGGTTTCACAGAGAATCCGGGGCTCTGGAGATGGCTCGTTCATATTTGTGCCATGCACTTTGCCAAATCCGGACCGATACGCGGACTCGACTCATTCATCGCATCATCCCCTGTCCCCCGCCCCCGTTCCGGAGTAGCGTCAGCAGCGGAGGCATCATGCCCAGCGCCCGCGACCTCGCAGCCGTCGCCGAAAGCCACGACGACCTCCTTTCCGGCGCGTCAGAGAGGTTCTCCGGCTATGCCCTGATGAGTCTGCCGTTCGCATCCGGCCATGTCCTGGGTCTCCGGCGCTTTCCGGTGACCTCCGTCGGGCCCGGCTACACCTCGGTGTGGTCGCGCACCCCCGCCGGCGCATGGACGATCTACACGACGATCGACCCGCAGCTGTCTTGCCCTCGATACTTCGGCAGCGCCCTGGAATCCACATCCGTTCACCCGATCGCGGTGGACTGGACCGGGGACCTCGCCTTCACCGTGCGCATCGAGGACGACATCGACCTGCGCTGGGACGTCGTCCTGACCGAGACCGGGACGACCCGGATGATGTCGGGCATGGCAGGAGCCCTTCCTGACGGCTTCTGGCGCAGCAGCATGTTCCTCTCGGCGCTGGGCGGCATCGCGGGCCCCTCACTGCGTGCGGGGCGCATAGGCATGACCGGTCGCACGCCCAATCACCAGCGGTTCAGGGCGAGAGTGGCGCGCATGTGGGTCGTCGGGGAGTCTTCCGCCTCCCTGCACGGGGAGGATCTCGGTCCGGTGGCGCCGCTTCGCGAGCAGACTCGGCTGGGCGACTTCTGGATGCCCCAGCGCGGGATCTTCATGCTCGGAGGTGCCGAGTTCGACCCTCAGGATGCCGGGGCGCACCCGCCGATCACCAAAGCGGCGGCCGCGGTGTGAGCGGCGACCCACCAACGACAAAACCCCCGGCTTCACCGGGGGTTTTCATCTGTAGCAGGAGCGGGGCTTGAACCCGCGACCTCACGATTATGAGTCGTGCGCTCTCACCAACTGAGCTACCCTGCCGCAAGGCATTCATCTCGCGAAAGCGAATGCTGCGAGCCCCGAGTCAGGATTGAACTGACGACCCCTTCCTTACCATGGAAGTGCTCTACCACTGAGCTATCGGGGCGTTGTCGCCCTGTTCAGGCAACCACACGAGAATACCAGATCTCGTGCCCACTCACGAAACCGGGGAGACCCCGTCGTAGCGTCCGGCGTTCTCCCGCATCCACGGCAGCGGGTCGACCGTCGAGCCGTTGATGATGATCTCGAAATGCAGGTGCGCGCCGTACGAACGGCCGGTGTTCCCGACCAGGCCGACGATGTCGCCGACCTCGACCTTGTCGCCCGCCTTGACCCGCAGCGAGCCGAACTGCATGTGCGCGTAGTGGCTCGTCACGAGCTCGCCGTCGATGACATGATCGACGTAGACGGTCACGCCATAGGCGCCGCCGGACTCCGTCGCGATGCGGACGGTGCCGTCAGCGATCACCTGGATGGGCGCGCCGTTGCCCGGCACCAGGTCGATGCCTGCGTGCAGACGTCCCCTGCGCGGGCCGTATCCCGAGCTCATCGCCACACCGACCTTGAACGGCCACTGGATCTCGGCCTCGGGGTCGTTCGTGTAGAGCGAATCCGAGTACTGGATGCCCTCTTCTGCCGCGACGTCGACGAGCGAGACGGTCGAGTAGTCCTCGCTGCGCTGCAGGTTCGGGTCTGCGACATCGGAGGAGGCGACGTACGCCTGGATCTCCTCGTCGGATGCGTCATCGCCGGGGACGTCGGTGCCAGCCGCGACGAGCGACATCGCAGAAGTCGACTGAAGTCCCTGCGCTGCGGCGACGGCCTCGGCGGGAAGGGTCATGGACACCGCGAGCAGACCGGCGATCCCCATCACGCCGATCGTCGCGCCGGCGGCGGCGAGCTTACGCGCCTTCGATCGGCGGATGCGACGGGGCGCGACGTGCGCTTCGGCGACCGGCTCGGCGTCGTCCTCGACCGGCTCAGCGGCGGGCTGGTCCGCCACCACCGGCACGGCCTGGGTGCGGAAGGTCTGAGATGCCGTGGTGAAGAGATCTTCGTGCGCAGTCGGCTCGGATGCCACCGGCTTCGCGTCAGCAGGCTCTTCGGGGACGACGGCCTCGGGCTGAACGTGCTCCGGCAGATCGACCGGACCTGTCTGCGACGTCACGATGACGACGGACTCCGCCAGGATCGACGCGACGGGGACATCCGGAGTGGGGATGGCCGGCGCGTCTGCCTGTTGGGTTCGACGGCGGCTCGCCGGCATCGGGGAGAGATCGATCGCCGGGGGCGCTGGCGTCTCGGACTCGGACGACTGGATCGCGACCGGTTGCGTCGCCCGCTGGCGAGCCGCCCGTCGCGACGAGGGCGCGGCAGGGGCGGCTTCGGTCGGAGCGACGTGGATCTCACCAGCGGTCACCTCGTCCACCGGGGTCGCGGAAGCCGCGATGCGGTGGCGGCTCGAGCGGCGCGTGGGCGCACTCTCAGCCGGGGAAGTATCGAAGGGCAAAACGGGGATCTTTCGGTCAAGCTCGGGGGCGCTTACTCACCTGCGTCTTCGGGCGACGAAGGTAACGAATGGATAAACACTACAGTGTGGTCGCTGAGAATGCCATGAACGAGGCACCGTTTCGTCAGCCGAGGATCCCGACCAGGCGGTCATGCACCTCGAGGCCGGCGGCGATCAGCATCGGACGCCGCGATGCGGTGTCGAGTCGGCTGACCCGCCCGCCCGCCTCTTCCACGAGCAGTGCGCCGGCCGCGAAGTCCCACGGGTTGAGCCCGCGCTCGAAGTACCCGTCGAGGCGGCCGGCCGCGACGTAGGCGAGGTCGAGGGCTGCGGAGCCGCCCCGACGCAGGTCGCGCGCGATCGGCATGACCGTGCGGACGGTCTGCAGATCCCCGTCGTGCGTCGTCGGATCGTATCCGAAGCCGGTGGCGAGCAGCGCTCCGGCCGGAGTCTCGGTCGTGACGTGTAGAGCGCGCCCGTCCTGCCACGCTCCTCCCCCGCGCACGGCCGAGAAGAGCTCGCCGAGGGCCGGCGCGCAGACCGCGGCAGCCTGCGCTTCCCACGCCCCGGGCTGGGCCGATCCCCGCACGGCGGCGATGCTCACGCTGTACGACGGGATGCCGTAGGCATAGTTCACGGTGCCGTCGATCGGGTCGACCACCCACGTCACACCGCTGCCACCGGCATCCGCTCCTGATTCCTCCCCGAGGAATCCGTCGCCAGGACGCTCGGCGGCCACGCGCGCCCGGATGAGGTCCTCGACCTCGCGGTCCGCTTCCGTGACGATGTCGGCCAGCGTCGATTTCGTCGCCGCGAGAGCGACGCCGACGGATCGACGCAGCTTCGCGAGTTCGCCCGCTTCACGAGCGATGTCCACCGCGAGCGCATGCAGCTGCGCGGCGTCGACCTCTGCCGCGCTCACTGCTGAGGAGCCGCGGGCGGGACGACCGGCGGCGCCGGCGGCGCCGGGGGCGGTGGCGCGAACGCGCTCGACTGCTGCGGTTCATCGACCGGTGCCGGAGCCTGCGGGGGCTCGACCGGCTGCTCGGGCTGTTCCGGTGCCTGCGGCTGCGACGTCGGCGCGGGCTGCTCGGCAGCGGGCTCCGGATATCCTGCCTGCTCAGGCGCCGCCTGCCACTGCGCTGCCGGCGCCGCGGCATCCTGAACCGGCCATGGCTGAGCCTGCTCCTGCGCGGGCCAGACCGGCGCCTGACCCTGCGCCGGCCAGACCGGCGCCTGCGCTTCGGAGTAGCCCTGCGCGACCGGTGCCGCAGCGTAGCCGTGATCGCCGGCGTAGGCGGTCGGCAGAGCCGCCGGTGCCTGCGCGGTGGGGTACCCGGTGTAGTAGGCGTTCCAGTCGGGAGTGCCGTCCGCGAGCACGGGCAGCGGCGTCACGCCGTCGCCGTAGGTCGGCCACTGCTGCGCCGGAGCGGCGACGGCGGCCTTCTGCTTCTTCGGCGCGAACAGCGCGTTCAGCAGCGGAATCAGCGTGGTGCCGACGGCGGCGAGGATCGCGAGGGCCACGACGATCCGCCAATACAGATCGTTGTAGGTGAACGTGTGCGGGAAGGTCAGGAAGAACACCAGCATGCCGACGAGAGCGACGAGGAAGACCAGCGTCAGGTAGTAGATGACCCGCGTGAACACGGTGATGTAGCGCTCGGCCGCCGGCTTGAACAGGCGAACGTGCAGCAGCGCGAGCTGCAGAATGCCCACCACGAGCAGCAGCTGGAAGAACCGCTCGGCGCCGCCGCCGAAGTAGCCGGTGTCGTCGGGCAGCCAGATCTTCACGGCGCCGACGAGCAGCGCGACGATCCAGGTGATCATGCTGGTCAGCGCCAGCCAATCCGGGCGGTTCGGCGCGAGCCCTGCCTCCAGGATCGCGATCCCGGCGAATCCCGCCAGCAGGAGGATCGTGAGGAACGCGCGACCGATCAGACCGTCCTGGTCTCCGATCAGCACCCACACCACGCACACCAGTGCAGCGGCGATCAGCGCGCCGATGGCGATCCAGATGGCCCCCCTGATCAGCAGCGATGCGTTGGGCTTCGCGACTGCGACTTCCTCCGGTTGCGACATGGCGATCCTCTCGTCGGCCTGCGTGCTCTCATCCTGCCATGCCGGTCCGACGCGCGGGAGAACCGCCTCAGCCCCGCTTGGCGGACGCGGCCGCGAATCCCGCGACCCGCGCCTTCGCGTCCGCGGTGTCGAAGGAGGCGCCGATCGAACGCGCCTCCTCGCTGAGCTGCTCGGCGAACGTCCGCGACGGCTGGGATCGCACGAGCCGCTTGGCCTGACCGTATGCGGCTGCGGCACCGGCGAGCCAGAACCGGGCGATCTCCTCGGCACGCGCCCTGACCCGCTGTGCCTCGTCCGCGGCATCCGCTCCTTCGGCGATCTCCGCCACGAGCCCCCAGTCGAGTGCTTCCTGCGCCGAGAGCAGGCGGTCCTGCAGGACCAGCTGCAGCGCACGCCGCTCGCCGACGGCGCGTGCGAGCTGAGCCGATACGGACAGGTCGGGGGTGAGCCCGATGTTCGCATACAGGCTGCCGAGCTTGGACCGGCTCCCGACCACGGCGTAGTCGCCGCTGAGCAGGATGCCCAGCCCGCCGCCGGCGGTCGTACCGTGCGCTGCGGTCACGACGGGGACGTCGGATTCGACGAGCGCCCTGATACCGGAATTGATGACCTCGGCGAGGGCCGTGATATCCGCACCGGAACCCATCGTGCTCGCCATGTCGAGGACGTCGCCGCCCGCACAGAACGCGGGTCCGGCGGCGTCGACCAGGATCGCGCCTACGTCATCGCGGGTCGTCGCCTCGATCGTCGCATCGCGCCAGGCGTGCGCGAGGTCGGCGTTGAAAGCGTTGAGTCGGCTCGGGCGGTTCAGCGTCAGCCGCGCCATCCCCTCGGACACGGACAGCAGAATGGCGTCGCTCACGGCGTCTCCTTCGATGCGCGGACAGTTCCGTCCAGCGTAATCGCGCGAGCGGGCTGCGAGGTCAGGCGATGACGCTCGCGACGAAGCGCTCCATGCGACGACGCGTGCCGTCCAGTCGCATGTCGACCTGCCCGGACGCCCGGATCTCGTTCGGAGCGAGGGGATGCGCCAGACGCACGTTCTCGTGGCAGGACAGGTCGGCGCAGATGTATGTTCCGACGCTGTCACCGCGGGCACCAGCCTCGCCTGCCCTCCGTGCGGAGAACAGCGCGACCTGGTTGCCCGGCTGAAGCGAGTGGCAGATGTTGCACATGCCGTTGCGTGCGCGCCCCGGGTCCGTCGCGCGCAGCACGACGCCGACGATGCCGCCGTCGATCTGGGCGAGGATGTACCCGCGTCGCGGAACGGACGGATCGCGCCAGGCGAAGAAGTCGAGATAGTCCCAGTCCGTGAGCACGAAGTCGTGCGGCATCTCCATGACGCGCAGTTCATCCGCCTCTGCGTTGACGAAACCGGCGCGGACGTCTGCTTCGGTGAGCGCTCGCATCGCTCCAGTCTATGAAGCCCTGCCCTGGCCTGGCGCCGCCCCGCCCTCCAGGGCCGTGACCCGCCTGCGCAGGTCGTCGAAGTGCTCGCGCATGCGGTGGACGGCAAGGTCCTCGTCACCCGCCAGAAGCGCCTCGATGATCCGCGCGTGCACGGCGCCTCTATCGGGCGCCGGCGCCGGCATCCGATCGCCCACCTCGCGGACCAGCGTGCCGAACAGATGCCAGAACAGGTCGATGAGGTTGTCGACCAACGGGTTCTGAAGCCCCGAGTACAGCGTGCGGTGGAACTCCTCATCGAGGTCGCGGAAGTCCTCGCCGCGCTCTCCCCGCTCGATCATCTCCGCGGCGATGACCGCGCAGCGCTGCAGTTCCTCCTGCAACCCTGCGCGGACCACCGCCGACATCAGCCCGACCTCCATCGATTCCCGCACGACCAGCACCTCGGAGATCGCTCGTCCTGCCCCGGCGAGGCCGTAGGGCAGCTGGTCGATGATCGGGCGGAACGAGAACTCCGACACGAAGAGCCCGTTGCCGTGCTGCGCCTCGATGACGCCCAGCGTCTGCAGGCTGCGCGTCGCCTCGCGCAGGGAGAGCCGGCTCACGCCCAGCTCTGCTGCGAGATCGGCTTCGCTCGGAAGCCGATCTCCCGGCGACAGATCGTGTTCGCGGATGTAGTCGCGCAGCCTGCGCTGTGCGACGAGATAGATGGGTCCGCCTGGTCTCATGCTCTGACGGTACCGCTCAGCCGACGTCATCGACGCGCTGGGCGTCGAGCGCTTCGGCGACCGCGTCGCGCAGCGCGGGCGCGATGCGATCGATGACGGCGCGATCGGACGCGGTCACCGGACCCCAGACACCGCGTGCCGGCCCCACGTCGGGGCCGAGCTCGTTCATGAGCTCTTTGACGAAACCCGGTCCTGTTGCAACTCTGGCGATGTCGCGGAAGGGTTTGTGGAGCTCGGACGCGCGCGCAAGATCGCCGGCGTCGAAGGCGTCGACAGCGGCGTGAGCGAGCGGAGCGAGTCCGTTGTAGAGGCTCCCGATCGCCGCTCCGGCGCCGAGGGCGAGCGCGGCGGGCAGCAGCTCGTCGCGTCCGAAGTAGAGCCGCACGTCCGGGCGCACCAGGCGGATCGCGTCGAGTTCCATCAGGTCCTCATCCGTGAACTTCACGGCGTCCATCGTCGGGATCGCCGACTCTGCGGCCTTCAGGATGTCGCTGGGACGCTGCGTCGAGCCGGTCATCGAGGGGATCTGGTAGTAGCAGAAGGGCACGGTGCCTGCGGCATCCGCCACGTCTGCGAGCCACCCGACGGTGTGCCCGACGCTCGCCGCCTGGCCGTAATACGGCGCGACGCTCGAGACGAGGTCCACGCCGAGCGAGGCGGCGTGCGCGGCCAGTTCCCTGGTCGGCTCGAGCGGCAGCCCGCCCACCTGTACGCCGATGCCGAAGCCGTCAGGGCGCGCCTTCACCCATCCCTCCAGGATCGCCACGCGCTCGTCGATCGTCAGGAAGGGGAACTCTCCGCTCGTGCCGTTGACGAACGCACCGCGGATGCCGATCGCACGCATGTGCGCCGCCTGCTCCGGGATCCGGGACACATCGACCCGTCCTGCCTCGTCGTACGGGGCCAGGGATGCCGCCCAGAATTCGAACCTGCTCATGAACCGACCTTTCTCATGCGTGCGTTCACGCTTTCGTTGCGCCGTCGGTGAGACCGGCGACGATGTACCGCTGAAGGAAGATGAATGCTGCGATGACCGGCAGCGCGACGACGGCGGAGACCGCCATCAGGTCGTTCCATCGGACGCCGAACTCGTTCGTGATCTCGGCGAGGACGATCGTGATGGGCTGGATCTGTTCGCTGGTGGCCAGGGACAGTCCGAACACGAACTCTCCCCACGCACCGAGGAAGCTGATCACGGCCACCGTCACGATTCCGGGAGCGGAGATCGGCAGGACGATGCGCAGGAACGACGTGAACTCGTTGCATCCGTCGACCTTCGCCGCCTCGACGACCTCCGCGGGAACGCTCAGGAAGTAGGGCCGCAGGATCGTGATCGCGAGCGGCACCGCCAAGGAGCAGTTCGCGATGATCAGGCCCAGGTAGGAGTTCACGAGCCCCGCGCTGCTGAACAGGACGAACATCGGCAGCGCCAGATTGACCGAGGGCACCATCTGCACGATGAGCATGAGCATCATCACGACGCCGATGCCCCGCATCCGGAACTTGGCGAGACCGTACGCCGCGGGAAGCGCAAGGGCGAGGGTGACCACCGTCGTACCGATCGCGATGATCGCGCTGTTGCCGAGCCCTCGGGCGATATCCGGGTCGCCGAACACGGCCGTCGCGTACGACTCGATCGTCGGCGGCAGCGGGATCAGGTCCGGTGGCACACGGAACGTGGCGTCGCTCGTCTTGAGCGAGGTGACGACCATCCAGTAGACCGGAATGAGATAGACCGCCGTGACGAGCGTGCCGGCGACGGCCAGCCACCGTCCGACCATCAACTCGCGATGCGAACGCGTGCGGGTCCTGCGGGGGACGATGAGCGCGTGTGTGGCCGTCATGCGTCGTTCTCCTTGCGCAGCGTGCGGAAGTACGCGATCGAGAGGAAGATCGGCACCAGCATCAGGACGGTCGTGGCGACCGCGGCGGTGTCGAACCGAGAGAACTCGAACGCCTCGTTGTACGCGTACACCGGCAACGTCGATGTCGCGCCGCCCGGGCCACCCGCGGTCATCAGGAAGATCGTGTCGAACGTCTTGAACGTGTAGATGAAGATGAGCAGGAGCGCAGCCAGCGCAACGGGGCGCAGCTGCGGCATGGTGACGTAGCGGAACTGCTGCCATGGAGACGCGCCGTCGATGCGCGCTGCTTCGTACAGCGTTCCGGAGATGCCTTCGAGTCCTGCGGAGAGCAGGATCATCGCGAAGGGTGCGAAGCTCCACGCGGTGGCCATGATCACCGCGGCGATGGCCGTGACGGGCTGACCCAGCCAGAAGACGTCGCCGTCGATCAGGCCGAGGGAACGCAGTACGGCGTTCAGGAGTCCGTAGCTCCCGTCGAGCAGCCAGCGCCAGACGTTCGCGCTGACGACTGTCGGGAGGACCCAGGCGATGAGGATGAGGGCCCGCAGGATGTTGCGACCTCGGAACGCCCGTCGGAGGAGCAGGGCGAGCCCGAGTCCGGCGAGGAAGGTGAGTGCGACGCTCCCGAGCGCGTAGACGATCGAGATGGCGAAGGAATACCAGAAGCGAGTTCGGCCGAACTGGTCGATGTAATTGTCCAGACCGACCCACTGCGCCCCGCCCTGGACGACTTCGCGCAGACCGACATCGAAGAAGCTCTGCAACACGCTGTAGAGCAGCGGATAGACGACCGTCGCCCCGACGAAGATCACCGCGGGCAGCACGAAGAGTGCCGGCACCGCGAGACGCCGGAGGCGCCCGCCTCCGCGACCGGTCGGCGCCGGCTGCGGAGACGCGATGGCCGACCGCCTCTGAGCGGTGCGGGATGGCGTGGCCAGAGCCATGGATCAGCTCCCCACAGCCTCATCGATGGCGGCCTGAGCGGTCGCCGCAGCATCCGCAGGCGACGCCGTGCCGCTGATGACGGCCTGCAGCGCCTGCTGCACGATGGTGAGCGCCTCGTTCGAGCGCGCCGCGAGGTCGCCGGTCGGCGCCCAGGCGTTGACGAGCTGGTCGGCGAACGTCGCGCGCACCGGGTCTGTGACCGCGCCTGGCACGTCGTCGCGCGCGGGGAGCTTGTTCCTCGCGGGGAGGTACTCCTCGAGAACGCTCGGCTGCTGCATCCATTCGATGAGTTCCCAAGCGGCATCCGCGTCGCCGCTGCCGGCTCCGATCGTGAGATTCTCGGCGGACAGGTAGGTCGCCTCGGTCTCATCAGCAGGAAGCGGAGCGACGCTCCATTTCATGTCCGGGGCGCTCTCGCGTACGACATTGATGGCGCTGGCGGAGTTGATCGCCATCGCCGCCTCCCCGTTCGTGAACGCCGCCATCGCGTCGTCCTCGTTCCAGGTCAGGAACCCCTCGGACAGCCCGCCCGATTCCGTCATGCGCTTGATGGACTCCAGCGCCGCGACCCCCGCCTCACCGCCGAAGTCCGCGAGGTCTCCCCCGGCCGCGAGCGTCCGCAGGAGGATGCCCGTCGCGCCTTCGGCGCCCTCGATGCCCGACATCGCCATGCCGTACGACGCCGTGCCGCTCTCGGTGATCGTCTTCGCGGCCATTTCCATTTCGTCCCACGTCGTGGGGACGGCGACGCCCGCTTCCGTCAGGAGCGCTTCGTTGTAGTAGAGCGCGTACACGTCGGCGAGGTGCGGGATGCCGAATGCCGCGCCATCGACCTGACCCGACTCCCAGCCGGTCTCGTAATACGCATCCTGCTCGCCCCATCCTTCGACGTACGCGCTGAGATCCTCGATGATCCCGGCATCCGCCATCTGAGCCGTGTCGAACGCATTGATGAGCGCAACGTCAGGCAGTTCGCCGGCCGCAGCCGCTTGCTGCAGCGTCCGGTTGAAGTCGTCGTAGGGGATGAAGCGCGCCTCCACCTCGACCCCGGTCTCCTCGGTGTAGTCGGCGAGAACGGCCTCGAGCGGCACGCCGTGAGGATCGCCGTAGTAGTGCCAGAAGGTGATGACGCCATCGCCTTCGGCGACGCCTCCGCCACCTCCGCCGCCTCCGAGGCTGCCGCAGGCAGCGAGAGCAGTGGTCGCCGACAGTGCCACGGCGACGGCCGCCAGTCGGCGGAATCGGGGTGCTCGGTTCATGACAGTCCTCCAGGTGTTGCTTCATCGAAACTCGGGACCGCATCAGTAGATCAGATATCTAATAACTGGTCAAGACCGAACTCTTGACCGACCTGCGAGAGGCCGACTAGCATAGTCATCAGATATCTAATTTCTTACGATCGGAGCCGCATGCGCGTCGGGATCACCGCCCACCTCGATGACGCCGCCATGGATCTCTGTCGACGCGCATTCGCGACGGACACGCTCTACAGGGCGGATCGAACAGGCGGAGCTCCGGCATGGGACGAATCGTTCGCCGCATGCGAGGTGATGTTCGGCACGATCCCCGCGGCGTGGATTCCGCGGCTCGCGGCACTGCGCTGGCTGCAACTGGAGTCCGTCGGCTACGAGTACTACCGCGATGCGTCGGCGCTGATCCGGCAGCGCGACATCCGTGTGACCAATCTCGAGGGCCAGTTCGCGCATCCCGCAGCTGAGACCGTGATCGCCGGCATCCTGAGCCTCACGCGAGGCCTCGACGAGCTGTCCATCGCACGACAGGAGAGGCGTTGGCGGAGCCTGGAGATCCGTCCGACGACGTCTCTGCTCGCACGAAGCACGGCAGTCGTCCTCGGAGCCGGATCCATCGGCCGACAGGTCCGCCAGGTTCTCGAGGCGTTCGGATGCCGGGTCCTCACGTTCGCCCGCCGCTCTCTGCTCGCCGAATTGCATGGAACGGAGCAGCTCGACGTCGTGCTGCCCGAGTGCGATCTGGTCATCGGATGTCTGCCGAGCACGCCCGCGACCCGTATGCTGCTCCACCGCGACAGAATCGCGGCGCTGCCGCCGACGGCGATCGTCGCGAACGTGGGGCGTGGATCGCTGATCGACGAAGACGCACTGGCCGAAGCGCTGAATTCCGGTCGACTCGGTGGTGCCGTCCTCGATGTCACGCACGAGGAGCCTCTGCCTGTCGATCATCCGCTCTGGACGACGCCGCGCACCATCCTCACGCAGCACACCGGCGGAGGGCACCGGGAGGAACTGATCGACAAGGCGCGCTTCTTCGCCGCGAATGCCGAACGCTTCCGCGCCGGCGAGCAGCTGCGCGGGCTCGTCGACTGCCAGCTCGAATACTGAGTCCTGCCGCGAGCAGGAGATGGAGGAGACGATGGCGACCATCGCACGGGTACGGCCGATCCTGTTGAGCGCTCCCTACGGCGACCCGCAGCACAGCATGGAGAACCTGCTGCATCTGCCGTCCGGCCTGCGTACGGCCGGCTTCGTAGAGATCACGTTGAGCGACGGCACGACCGGGATCGGCGAAGGCTACGTGGCCGTCTTCGCCCCCGAGGTGTTCCGCAGCATCATCGAGCTGCTCGGTCCGGCACTGGTCGGGAGGGATGCCGGTGACATCGCCGCGAGATTCGATGATCTCGTCACCGCCACCGGTTACTGGAGCTTGCAGGGAGCAGCGAGGCACGCGATCAGCGCCATCGAGATCGCGTTGCAGGACTGCGCAGCGAAAGCCACCGGAGTGCCGCTCTGGCGGCACCTCGGCGGCACAGAGACTCCGATGCTGCGCGCATACGCCAGCGGGGGCGACTCCCGCACTCCCGCCTCGATGCAGCGCGAGATCGACACCGTGGCCGCCCTCGGCATCGACGTCTTCAAGATCCGGGCACGCACCCATCAGCTCGACAAGGTCTCCTGGAGTCTGGCGTCGGCCGCGGCATCCGGAATCGAGATCGCGATCGACATGACCCAGAATCTCGTCACACCATCACAGACCCCTGAGGATGTTCTGGCCTTCATCGATCGCGTGGCAGTCGCGACAGGGACGCTCCCCGCCTTCCTCGAAGAGGTGCTCGGCCCGGACCAGATCCATCGACTGCCCGAACTCGCCGCCCGAACGGAGGTCGCGATCGCCGGCGGCGAGATCGTGACGACGGATGCCGAACTCTGCGAGCGCGTCCGCCGGAACGCCTATGACATCGTCCAACCGGACGCGACCGTCATCGGCGGCCTCGGTTCGGTGCTGAACGTTTTCGCCGCCGCCCGCGCGGCAGAGACCGAGGTGTACGTGCACTGCTGGGGCGCGGGTGTCGGCGTGCTCGCGAACTACCATGTCGCGGCTGCCGGCGGCGCGTCGGTCGTCGAGTGGCCGCTGCCCGAATATGCCTTGCGCTCCCGACTGCTGGATGGCGCCGTCACGATCGCCGACGGTGCGATCGCCCTCGCGGACCGCCCAGGACTCGGGATCGAGATCACTCCGGAACTCGAGCGGGAGTTCCGGTTCCGCGAGGAGGCCGTATATGAGTGCATCGTCGATCCGGCTGTCGCTGCGCTGTCGTGGAACTCGGATTGAGGCGATGTCGATCGTACAGCCTTCGCTGTACTGTTAAGCCATGCTCACCCTCGACTCCGCAGCAGACGTGATGACACGGGTCGGACGCGCCATGTCCGACCGCACACGCGCACGCATGCTCACACGCCTGCTCGATGGCGGGATGCACCCGGCGGATCTCGCACGGGAGCTGGATCTCACCAAGCAGAACGTCTCCAACCATCTCGCGTGTCTCCGCGGATGCGGACTCGTCGTCGCCGAGCCACGGGGACGGCAGACGTTCTACGAGGTGGTCGATCCGCACCTCGGCGCCGCGATCCGCGAGCTGCTGCGCGTCACACTCGCGGTCGCTGACAACGAGCCGTGCTGCGACGCGTCCTGCACGGTGGCGGGATGCTGCGAGCGGACCGCATGACCGCCCTCACCGACAGCCGACGGCACGTGCTCCACCGCCGCATCCGCCTCATCGTCGGCATCACGATCGGGTACAACCTGATCGAGGCGATCGTGGCGCTGTCCGCAGGAGCCGCCGCTTCGTCTGCGGCGCTGCTCGGCTTCGGCCTCGACTCCACGATCGAGGTGCTGTCGGCGGCCGCCGTGGCCTGGCAGTTCACGCGACGGGACCCGGAGCGCTGGGAGAAGCCGACCCTGCGCGTCATCGCCGTCGCATTCTTCGCCCTCGCCGCCTGGGTGGCGGTCAGCGCGGTCCTCACGCTCTCCGGCATCTGGGACGAACCATCGCATTCACCGCTCGGCATCGGGGTCGCGGTGGTCAGCGTCATCGTCATGCCGTTCCTATCGCTGTGGGAACGGCGCACGGGGCGGGAGCTCGGTTCGGCGAGCGCCGTCGCGGACTCGAAGCAGACCATGATCTGCACCTATCTCAGCGCAGCGGTACTGATCGGCCTTCTGCTCAACCTGTGGTTCGGATGGTGGTGGGCTGACGCGCTCGCGGCCCTCGTGATCGCGGGCTTCGCCATCCATGAGGGCATCGAAGCCTGGCGAGGAGACGCGTGCGCGACGTCCGTCGGCATGCTGCTCGAGGACGACGAGCACGACGACTAGCGCGAACTCAGTTCACGATGCTCGGATCGAGCGCCTCGACGATGACCGGAGCATCCTCGGCCAGCGAGCCGACCTGCCAGATGCGCACGCGCGAGCCGACGGCCGGGACCTGGGTCTGCAGCAGCGTGACGTCACCGGCATCCGGAGTGTTGCGGAACCAGCGCGCGCGGATGCCGAATCCTGCCGAATCCGCGACGGTCAGCGTGAACGCCGACACTCCCCCGTGCTCCGTGAGACTCACCTGCCGGTCCGCGACCCGGCCTTCGGACGCCGTGGCCCGCTCCCGCGTGTCGGCCCATCGCTGCGCCAGCACGACCTCCGTGCGCGCACGCCGGGCCGAATCCGCGAACGCCACAGCGAAGCCGACGACGACGAACCCCGGCATGAACGTGAAGATCAGGGTGAACCACCACGGCGAATCCCCGGACCACAGGTGGAACAGCAGGATGCCGGTGGCGATCGCCCCCACTCCGACGAGCAGCCAGACGACGATCCGGCCCCAGGCGCTGATGCGGATCGGGAGGCCGATCCGCTCGGGCGCCGCCGAATCGTCGAGCGTTCGGACAAGGTGCACGACGTGCCCGATCGGCGCTTCCCCCTGGTCGACCACGCGGCCCCCTCCCACGGGGATCAATCTACCCACCTGAGATTGCCGGTCGATGAACGACGAAGGGCCCCGCTGCGCGGAGCCCTTCGGAGAAAACGTGGCGAGTGAGGGATTCGAACCCCCGAATGCAATGCAGTCTGATTTACAGTCAGATCCCTTTGGCCGCTTGGGTAACTCGCCAATGCACCCCCGTCCGGCTTGTCCAGCCAACCGGGGGCGCGAAAATCCATCATACCTGCGCGAGGCGAGCGGGCGAAATCGAGGGATCAGGTGCTCAGGCTCGCGCCGTCGCGGGCGGTCAGCGACTCAGGCGTTCGCAGCAGACCGCCTTCGGACCGACACGTCGCAGCGGCGACCGCCATGGCCCTGTCGAGCAGTACCTGCCAGCCGGCCGCTCCATCGGGTGCCCCCTCGATCAAGCCCGCAGCGACAGCCGCGAGCGTCGCATCGCCGGCGCCGACGGTGTCGACGACTGCCCCGGGGAGCACGGCGATCGGAGCGTGGAGCGTCCCGGCTTCCGATTCGAGCGCGGCACCATCCGAACCGGCCGTCGCGAGCACCGCTCGCGCGCCGAGCCCGCGCAGACGTCCGCGCAGCGCGTCGAGATCGCCGTCGTACAGCAGCACCGCATCATCGGCGCCGACCTTGATGATCTCGGCATCCGGGACCAGGGATTCGAACCCTGTGACGAACGCGTCACGGTCGCTCAGCATCCCGGACCGCGGATTCGGGTCGATCGCGACCCGTGCTCCGCGCAGCGCGGTGCGCAGTGCGTCGACTTCGGCGGGGACGTCGAACGGGAAGCAGCTGATCGCGACGAGCGATGCCTGGGCGATCGCCTCCTGCGCCGCCTCGTCGTAGCGGATCGTCCGCTGCTGCGCTGCACGATTGAAGACGTAGCTGGGCTCGCCGTCCGCCGACCGCGTGACGATCGCGCGCGACGAGCCGTACGGTGCCGGCGTCTCGATCAGCCGCACGTCGTGGTCGCCGAGGTATTCGCGGATGTGCGCACCGGCTTCGTCGTCGCCCACCATGGCGATCAGCGACGTCGCCACCCCGAGCCGCCGCAGCCCGACTGCCACGTTCAAGGCGGCGCCGCCGACCAGTTCGCGGATGCCGGCATCGTCGCGGATCTCGTCGATCAGTGCGTCCCCGATCACGACGACGCGTCCTGTCCTCACTGCACTCACGTGACGAACCTACCGCGTCGGCAACCGCGCGCCGATGCCGCGTCGCGCACGCCCCGCGATACCGTGACGTCATGAACGCGCGCACCACCCCGATCGCCGCGGCCCTTCTGCTGACGGTTCTGCTCGCCGGCTGCTCTCCGGCCGGCCCGTCGACGGGCGAAGACCCGGCCCCTGAAGAAACGACAGCATCCGAGGAATCGGCGAGCCCGTCAGCCACCCCCGGCCCGATCCGCACGCCGCCGACGATCACGATGCCGACGGACTGCCGCGCCATCCTGTCCGATCCGATCCTGGACCTGCTCGCCGACGTCCCGCTTAACGACAAGGCCTTCGCGCCGACCGGCGTCCAGGACGACGGCTCGCTGATCTGCGCCTGGGGCGATCCGAAGGCCGACACCACCGGACTCGTGACGACCATCTCGGTCGTCCCTCGCGAAGAGGCGATGGCGGACCTCAACGATCTCGCGGATGAGGACGGCTTCACCTGCTACCAGCCGGATGCCGGAGTCCGCTGCGAGAAGACGTGGGAGAACAAGGAGTATCCGGTCACCGACGGACGCACGCTCTACTGGCGCGACGACGTGCTGATCGACACGAAGTACTCGAACCTGGCTCCTCCCGGATACACCGCCGACATCGCCCTGCACCTGTTCGGCACGTCCACTCCGGCGCCGACCCCGACGAGCACGCCCACGCCTACGAGCACGCCGGCGGCCTGACGAGCGGATGCCGCGGCATCCGAGGCTCCTCCTCGAACGACGAAGGCCCCGATCCCTTGCGGGATCGGGGCCTTGTCAGTGAATCAGCTCGGCTCAGTTATGTCGCGACTTCGTCGCTCTACAACCTCAATCGGCTTGGCCGGACGAGCAAGCTCGCCGGCTCTCGCCTCAATCAGTTGTAGGTGCCGGGCGTGATGTCATCGGTCGAGAACGCGTCGAAGTCGACGTAACCGAAGTCGCCGTCGGCGTACGCACCGTCGGATGCGAAGATCCGGTTCGGGTAGCGCTCGCTCTTGGCCTCCTCGGTGGCCTCCACCGTGATGTTGCGGTACTTGGACAGACCCGTACCGGCGGGGATGAGCTTACCGATGATGACGTTCTCCTTGAGACCGACCAGCGGGTCGCGCTTGCCCTCCATGGCGGCCTGCGTGAGAACGCGGGTCGTCTCCTGGAAGGAAGCGGCCGACAGCCAGGACTCCGTGGCGAGCGACGCCTTGGTGATACCCATCAGCTCCGGGCGACCGGAAGCGGGGCGCTTGCCCTCGCCGACGGTCTCACGGTTGATGTTCTGGTAGCGCTTGAGGTCCACCATCTCACCCGGCAGCAGCGTGGTGTCGCCGTGGTCGACCACGGTGACCTTCCGCAGCATCTGGCGCACGATGACCTCGATGTGCTTGTCGTGGATCGGCACACCCTGCGAACGGTAGACGCCCTGGACGCCGCCGACGAGGTAACGCTGCACCTCGCGAGCACCCAGTACGCGCATGACCTCCTTGGGGTCGAGCGTGCCGACCTGCAGGGGCTGACCGACCGTGACGTGCTGGCCGTCCTCGACGAGAAGCGTTGCACGCTTCAGCACCGGGTAGACCACTGCCTCGTCGCCGTTGTCGGGCGTGAGGATGACCTTCTTGGCCTTGTCCGTCTCGTCGATCGTGATGCGACCGTCGGCCTCGGCGATCGGGGACGCGCCCTTGGGGGTACGCGCCTCGAACAGCTCCTGCACACGGGGCAGACCCTGGGTGATGTCATCCGCCGACGCCGAACCACCGGTGTGGAACGTACGCATCGTCAGCTGGGTACCGGGCTCACCGATCGACTGTGCCGCGATGATGCCGACGGCCTCGCCGATGTCCACGGTCTTGCCGGTCGCGAGCGAACGGCCGTAGCACTGCGCGCAGACGCCGACAGCCGAGTCGCAGGTCAGGACCGAGCGGACCTTGATGGCCTCGACGCCGAGCCCGACGAGCTTGTCGATCAGGACGTCTCCGACGTCCTCACCGGCGGTCGCGACGACCTCGCCCTTCGCGTCGACGACGTCGGAGGCGAGCGTACGGGCGAACACGGAGTTCTCCACGTTCGCGTCGCGCACCAGCTCGCCGGCCGAGTTCGCAGCGGCGATCGGGAGCTCGAGGCCCTTCGTCGTGCCGCAGTCCTCTTCGCGGATGATGACGTCCTGCGAGACATCCACCAGACGACGGGTCAGGTAACCCGAGTCGGCGGTACGCAGAGCGGTGTCGGCCAGACCCTTACGGGTACCGTGCGTGGCGATGAAGTACTCCGCGACCGAGAGCCCCTCGCGGTACGAGGAGATGATCGGGCGAGGGATGATCTCACCCTTCGGGTTGTTCACCAGGCCTCGCATACCCGCGATGTTGCGGATCTGCAGCCAGTTACCACGAGCACCCGAGGACACCATGCGGTTGATGGTGTTGTCCTCCGGGAAGTTCGCCCGCATCGCGGCCTGAACCTCGTCGGTCGCCTCGGTCCAGATCTTGATGAGCTCCTGACGACGCTCGGCGTCGGTGGTGAGACCCTTCTCGTACTGGGACTGGACCTTCGCGGCCTGCTTCTCGTAGCCCGCGACGATCTCGGCCTTGTTCGGCGGCGTGAGGATGTCGCTCAGAGCGACGGTCACACCCGAGCGCGTGGCCCAGTAGAAACCGGCGTTCTTGATGCGGTCCAGCGTGGCAGCCGTCTCGACCTTGGGGTACTCCTCGGCCAGCTTGTTGACGATCTGCGACAGCTTGCCCTTGTCGGCCTGCTCGCGGACGAACGGGTAGCCCTTGGGGAGCGTGTCGTTGAAGATCGCCTGACCGAGCGAGGCGTCCACGAGACCGTGACGCTCGTAGCCCTCGGGGGCTTCGCCCTCGAGGAAGGTCAGACCCGGGATGCGGATGCGGACCTTCGCCTGCAGGTCGAGGGAGCCCTCGTCCTTCGCGAGCAGCGCCTCGGCCACGGAGCCGAACGCGCGACCCTCACCGGCAGCGCCCTCCTTGACCGTGGTCAGGTGGTGCAGACCGATGATCATGTCCTGCGAGGGCAGGGTGACCGGACGGCCGTCCGACGGCTTCAGGATGTTGTTCGACGCGAGCATCAGCACGCGGGCCTCGGCCTGAGCCTCGACCGACAGCGGCAGGTGCACAGCCATCTGGTCGCCGTCGAAGTCCGCGTTGAAGGCGGCGCAGACGAGCGGGTGCAGCTGGATGGCCTTGCCCTCGACGAGCTGGGGCTCGAACGCCTGGATGCCGAGACGGTGCAGGGTGGGTGCACGGTTCAGCAGCACGGGGCGCTCGCGGATGATCTCCTCGAGCACGTCCCAGACCTCGGGACGCGTGCGCTCGACGGCGCGCTTGGCCGCCTTGATGTTCTGCGAGTGACCGAGGTCGATCAGACGCTTGATCACGAACGGCTTGAACAGCTCGAGAGCCATCTGCTTGGGCAGACCGCACTGGTGCAGGTTCAGCTGCGGGCCGACGACGATGACCGAACGGCCCGAGTAGTCGACGCGCTTTCCGAGCAGGTTCTGGCGGAAGCGACCCTGCTTTCCCTTGAGCATGTCGCTCAGGGACTTCAGGGCGCGGTTGCCGGTACCCGTGACGGGGCGACCGCGGCGGCCGTTGTCGAACAGTGCGTCGACGGCCTCCTGCAGCATGCGCTTCTCGTTGTTGACGATGATCTCGGGGGCACCGAGGTCGATCAGACGACGAAGACGGTTGTTGCGGTTGATCACGCGGCGGTACAGGTCATTCAGGTCGCTGGTCGCGAAGCGGCCACCGTCCAGCTGCACCATCGGACGAAGCTCCGGCGGGATCACCGGGACGACGTCCAGAACCATCGCGGCCGGGCTCATACCGGTCTCGAGGAACGAGCTGACGACCTTCAGGCGCTTGATCGCACGGATCTTGCGCTGGCCCTTGCCCTCGGAGATCTGCAGACGCAGGTTCTCCGCCTCGGCGGCCAGGTCGAAGTCGCGCAGACGGCGCTGGATCGACTCGGCGCCCATGTAGGCCTCGAAGTACTGACCGAACCGGTCCTGCAGCTCGTGGAAGACGTCATCCTCGGGGCGGAGTGCGCCGACCTCGAGCGTGCGGAAGTCCTCCCACACGCGCTCGAGCTTGGCGATCTGCTCGTCGGTGCCCTTGCGGACGAGGCCCATCTCCTTCTCGGCGGCGTCCTTGACCTTCTTCTTGGCGTCGGCCTTGGCGCCCTCAGCCTCCAGGGCTGCGAGCTCCTCCTCCAGCTTGGCCAGGCGCGCTGCGATCTTGGAGTCGCGGCGGTCTGCGAGCGTCTTCAGCTCGAGGCGGATGTTGTTCTCCTGCGTGGCCAGGTCGCGGTGACGAGCATCCTCGTCGACCGAGATGACCATGTAGGCCGCGAAGTAGATGACCTTCTCGAGGTCCTTGGGCGCCATGTCCAGCAGGTATCCGAGGCGCGACGGGACGCCCTTGAAGTACCAGATGTGCGTGACGGGCGCCGCCAGCTCGATGTGGCCCATGCGCTCACGGCGGACGGAGCTCTTGGTGACCTCCACGCCGCAGCGCTCGCAGACGATGCCCTTGAAGCGGACTCGCTTGTACTTGCCGCAGGCGCACTCCCAGTCGCGGCTGGGTCCGAAGATCTGCTCGCCGAAGAGGCCGTCCTTCTCGGGCTTGAGCGTGCGGTAGTTGATGGTTTCGGGCTTCTTGACCTCACCGTACGACCATCCGCGGATGTCGTCTGCGGTGGCGAGGCCGATGCGAAGCTCATCGAAGGTTGTTGCGTCGAGCACTAGTTCTCCTGTGTCGAAATACTTAAGGAATCAGGGGATCTGACGAGATTCAGATCTCGTCGATCGAAGCGGACTCGAAGCGGCTGGAGATGTTGATTCCCAGCTCCTCAGCTGCACGGAAGGCCTCGTCGTCGGTGTCGCGGAGGTTGACCGCCGTGCCGTCGGCCGAGAGGACCTCGACGTTCAGGCAGAGCGACTGCATCTCCTTCATGAGCACCTTGAACGACTCCGGGATGCCGGGCTCCTGGATGT
This sequence comes from Microbacterium sp. M, assembly GCF_045181065.1. Taxonomy (GTDB): domain Bacteria; phylum Actinomycetota; class Actinomycetes; order Actinomycetales; family Microbacteriaceae; genus Microbacterium. The sequence goes on from NZ_CP173721.1 coordinate 2,997,779, forward strand.
TCTCGCCCTTGACGATGGCCTCGTACACCTTGACGCGGCCGAGGATGTCGTCGGACTTGATCGTGAGGAGCTCCTGCAGCGCGTACGCGGCACCGTAGGCCTCGAGGGCCCACACCTCCATCTCACCGAAGCGCTGGCCGCCGAACTGCGCCTTACCACCGAGCGGCTGCTGGGTGATCATCGAGTACGGACCGGTCGAACGCGCGTGGATCTTGTCGTCGACGAGGTGGTGCAGCTTCAGGATGTACATGTAGCCCACCGAGATCGGCATCGGGAAAGGCTCACCCGAGCGACCGTCGAACAGCTGCGTCTTGCCGCTGGAATCGATCAGGCGCACGCCGTCACGAGTCGGCAGCGTCGAGTCGAGCAGACCCGCGATCTCCTGCTCCGCGGCACCGTCGAACACCGGGGTGGCGACCTTCGTGCCAGGCTCGGCCTCGAAGGCGTCCTTCGGCAGGTTCACTGCCCACTCCGGAGTGCCCTCGACCTTCCAGCCCTGCTTGGCGATCCACCCGAGGTGGGTCTCCAGCACCTGGCCGAAGTTCATTCGACCCGGGATTCCGAGCGGGTTCAGCACGATGTCGACCGGGGTTCCGTCCGAAAGGAACGGCATGTCCTCGATCGGGAGGATCTTCGCGATGACGCCCTTGTTGCCGTGGCGGCCGGCGAGCTTGTCGCCCTCGGTGATCTTGCGCTTCTGGGCGATGTAGACCACGACACGGCGGTTGACGCCGCTGCCGAGCTCGTCGTCGCCGTCCTCGGCGTTGAACTCCTTGACCGCGATGATCGTGCCCTGCTCGCCGTGGGGCACCTTCAGCGACGTGTCGCGGACCTCGCGGCTCTTCTCGTTGAAGATCGCGCGCAGCAGTCGCTCCTCGGCGCTGAGCTCGGTCTCGCCCTTCGGCGTGACCTTGCCGACCAGAATGTCGCCGGGGCGGACCTCGGCACCGATGCGGATGATGCCGCGCTCGTCCAGGTCCTTCAGCAGCTCCGGGCTGACGTTGGGGAGGTCACGGGTGATCTCCTCCTTGCCGAGCTTGGTGTCGCGGGCGTCGACCTCGTACTCCTCGATGTGGATCGACGAGAGGGTGTCGTCCTTCACCAGATCCTGGCTCAGGATGATGGCGTCCTCGAAGTTGTAGCCCTCCCACGTCATGAACGCGACGAGGAGGTTCTTTCCGAGGGCCAGTTCACCGTTCTCGGTCGCGGGGCCATCAGCGATGACCTCGCCCTTCTCCACGCGCTCACCGGCGGAGACGACGACCTTCTGGTTGTACGACGTGCCCTGGTTGGAGCGGTCGAACTTGCGCAGGTAGTACTCCTGCGTCCCGCCTTCGTCGAGCATGACGACGACGCGATCCGCGGAGACCTCCGTGACGACACCGGCCTTGTCGGCGGTGAGGACGTCACCGGCATCGATGGCCGCGAAGCCCTCCATACCGGTTCCGACCAGCGGCGAGTCGCTGCGCAGCAGCGGCACGGCCTGACGCTGCATGTTGGCACCCATGAGGGCGCGCTGGGCGTCGTCGTGCTCGAGGAACGGCACGAGCGAGGTCGCGACCGACACCATCTGGCGCGGCGAGACGTCCATGAAGCCGATCTCCTCGGGGTGGAACAGGTCCACCTCGCCGTCGCGGCCTCGGCGGGCGAGAACGCGCTCGTCGGCGAAGTGACCGTCCTTCTTCAGGATGGCGTTCGCCTGTGCGACGACGTGCTCGGCCTCTTCGGATGCCGTGAGGTACACGATCTCTTCCGTCACGCGACCGTCGACGACCTTGCGGTACGGGGTCTCGATGAATCCGAACGAGTTGATGCGCGCGAAGGTCGCGAGCGAGCCGATCAGACCGATGTTCGGGCCTTCAGGCGTCTCGATGGGGCACATGCGGCCGTAGTGCGACGGGTGGACGTCACGGACCTCGACACCGGCGCGGTCACGCGAGAGACCACCGGGGCCCAGGGCCGACAGGCGACGCTTGTGGGTCAGACCCGCGAGCGGGTTGTTCTGGTCCATGAACTGCGACAGCTGCGAGGTTCCGAAGAACTCCTTGATCGCTGCGACGACGGGACGCACGTTGATCAGGGTCTGCGGCGTGATGGCCTCGATGTCCTGCGTGGTCATGCGCTCGCGAACGACGCGCTCCATGCGGGACAGACCCGTGCGGACCTGGTTCTGGATCAGTTCGCCGACCGCGCGGATGCGACGGTTGCCGAAGTTGTCGATGTCATCGGTGGCCAGACGGATCTCGGCCTTCTTGCCGGCGCGGATGCCCTCGAAGGACTCGTCGCCGCGGTGCAGGCGGACGAGGTACTTGATGGTCGCGACGATGTCGTCGACGGTCAGGACCGACTCGTTCAGCGCGGCATCCAGTCCGAGTTTCTGGTTGATCTTGTAACGACCGACCTTCGCCAGGTCGTAGCGCTTGGAGTTGAAGTAGAAGTTGTCCAGCAGCGCGCGGGCGGCCTCGGCGGCGACCTGCTCGCCCGGACGGAGCTTCCGGTAGATGTCGCGCAGTGCGTCTTCCTTGGTGAGGATCGTGTCCTTCGCCAGGGTCTCCTCGATGGAGGGGAAGCCGGCGAACTCGGCGAGGATGTCCTCGCTCGACAGGCCGAGGGCCTTGAGGAACACCGTGACGGACTGCTTGCGCTTGCGGTCGATGCGCACGCCGACCTGGTCGCGCTTGTCGATCTCGAACTCGAGCCATGCGCCGCGGCTGGGGATGACGCGAGCGGAGACGATGTCCTTGTCGCTGGTCTTGTCGGGCGTCTTGTCGAAGTAGACGCCGGGCGAGCGGACCAGCTGGGAGACGACGACACGCTCGGTGCCGTTGATGATGAACGTTCCCTTGCCGGTCTGGAGCGGGAAGTCGCCCATGAAGACCGTCTGGGTCTTGATCTCACCGGTCTGGTGGTTCATGAACTCGGCCTCGACGTACAGCGGGGCGGCATACGTCTTGCCGCGCTCCTTGCACTCGTCGATCGAGTACTTCTCAGGCTCGAGGTACGGGTTCGTGAAGCTCAGCTGCATGGTTTCGCTGAGGTCTTCGATCGGAGAGATCTCCTCGAAGATCTCCTCGAGTCCGGAGACCTCGTTGACGTCCTTGCGCCCGGCCTCGCGGGCCTCGGCGACGCGGGCCTTCCAGGCCTCGTTGCCGACGAGCCAGTCGAACGACTCGGTCTGCAGCGCGAGAAGGTCGGGGACCGTCAGCGTGTCGGAGATCTTCGCGAACGAGAGGCGGGATGCTCCGCGTCCGTTCTTGGTGGTGGTGGATGTGGATGCGTTGCGAGCAGCAGCCAAGGGAATAACCTCCGTGAGCCCCGCAGGGCTTCTCGATTCCTTTGTCGTCAGGTGGAGTGCGTTCGAGAGCTCAACATCTGCCGACCACCATATGAGGGCAGGGAGATACGAACGCAAAGATCAACTATACGTCGGATTTCACGACATGTCCAGTCAGGTCCTTGACCAATTTCGGATGCTGCGGTAAAAGCCCCGGAGATGGCCCCGTCCGGCTCACGACGCGATGTTCAGCTCGTTCCCCGGGATCGACGCGAGCAGCCGCCTCGTGTACGGATCGCGCGGATTGGTGAAGATCTCCTCGGAGCTCGCGGCCTCCACCAGCGCACCGTCCTTCATGACGCAGACGTAGTCGCTGATCAGCCGCACCACGGCGAGATCGTGCGAGATGAACAGGTAGCTCAGGCCGTACTCGCGCTGCAGGTCGCCCAGCAGCGTCAGGATCTGATCCTGCACGAGAACGTCGAGGGCGGACACCGGCTCGTCGCACACGACGAGGTCAGGCGACAGCGCGAGAGCGCGGGCGATCGCGACGCGCTGCCGCTGGCCCCCGGACAGCTCGGACGGGTAGCGCCGCAGCATCGACTGCGGCAGCGCGACGTCGTCGAGGAGCTTGCGCACGCGCGCACGGCGCTCCGAGCGGCTCCCCCGCTTGTAGAAGTCCAGTGGCTCCCCGATCAGCCGCTCGATCGTGAACATCGGGTTCAGGCTCGAGTACGGGTCCTGGAAGATCGGCTGGACGCGCTGCCGGAACGAGCGGGACTCGGCGCGGCTCATGCTCGCGATGTCCTGGCCGTCGAACCGGATCGTGCCGCTGGTCGGCTCGACCACCTTCAGCAGCATCCGCGCCGTCGTGGTCTTGCCCGACCCCGACTCCCCCACGATCGCCACCGTCTCGCCGCGCGGGATCGCGAGCGAGACGTCGTTCACGGCGACGAAATCCTCGCGTCGCCCTCGCACGGGATAGACCTTCGTCAGATTCTCGATCTCGACGATGTAGTCGGATGCCGGGGCTGCCGCTGCTTCGTCGAGAACACGTTTCGACTCGCCTTCGGCTCGCTCGACGAGCGAGGGGGTCTCGGCTCGCTCGACGAGCGAAGGGGCAGCCTGCGGGATCAGCCGCACGGCCGCGACCGACGGGGCGGCCTTCACCAACGACTGCGTGTACGGATGCTGCGGGTTCTCGAGGATCTGCATCGCAGGCCCCTGCTCGACGACCTTCCCCCTGTGCATCACGATCACGCGCTCCGCGCGCTCTGCGGCCAGCCCGAGGTCGTGCGTGATCAGCAGCACGGCCGTGCCGAGCTCACGGGTCATCGTGCCGATCTGGTCGAGGATCGTCTGCTGCACGGTCACATCCAGCGCGCTCGTCGGCTCGTCGGCGATCAGGAGCCGCGGCTTGCACGCGAGCCCGATCGCGATCAGTGCTCGCTGGCGCATCCCGCCGGAGAACTCGTGCGGATACTGCTTCGCCCGCCGCTCCGGCTCGGGAAGGCCGGCGGATGTGAGCGCTTCGACGACCTTGGCCGACACGTTCTGCCGGTTGGCGAGGCCGTGCACCAGCAGGGTCTCGGCGACCTGTGTGCCGATCTTCGCCACCGGATTGAGGTTGGACATCGGATCCTGCGGTACGAGCCCGATGTGCCGCCCGCGGATCGTGCGCATCTCGTGCTCCGGCGCGTGCGCGATCTCCCGACCGTCCAGGCGGATGCTGCCCGCGGTGACGCGACCGCCGCCGGCGAGCAGTCCGATGATCGCCATCGCCGTCGTCGACTTGCCCGAACCGGATTCACCGACGATCGCGACGGTCTGGCCGGCGGCGATCTCGAGGTCGACGCCTTCGACGGCGTGCACGACCCCGTCCATGGTGGTGAAGTCGACGGTGAGCCCCTCGACCTGCAGCAGCGGCTGCGCATTCATGCTGGTGTCCTTCATGGCACTCACCGTGCCCTCGTCCGGGGGTCCATCGCTTCTCGCAGCGCCTCACCGAACAGCGTGAAGCCGAGCGCGGTGACCGCGATGCAGATGCCGGGGAGGAACGCCAGCCACGGAGCGATGGCCAGTTCGGCCTGCGCGTATGTCAGCATCCGGCCCCATTCCGCCGTCTCCGGTCGTCCGCCGCCGAGGCCGAGGAACGACAGCGCGGCGGCATCGATGACGGCGGTCGCCAGCGTCAGCGTCCCCTGCACGATCACGGGGCCGATCGAGTTCGGCAGCACGTGCGACATCGTGATCGAGCCGCGCCCGAGCCCGAGCGTCTGCGCCGAGAGCACGTAGTCGCTGGAGCGCTGCTGCAGCATCGACGCGCGCAGCAGGCGAGCGAAGATCGGCACCTGAGAGGCGCCGATGGCGATCATCACGGCGTACGGGGTCTGGCCGAGGATCGCCGCGATCGAAACGGCGAGCAGCAGGTTCGGCACCGACAGGATGATGTCGACGATGCGCATGATCAGCGTGTCGACCCAGCCGCCGAACGTTCCGGCGATCAGGCCGAGCACCATTCCGCCGACGAGACCGAGCGCGGTGGAGACGACACCCACCATGAGCGACGCCTGCGCGCCCCAGATGAGCTTCGACAGCACGTCGCCGCCGAAGCGGTCCAGACCCAGCGGGAACTGCGGCAGCTCCCCCGGACCGGGGATGTGCGTCGGGGTGATGTACTTCGCGCCGGGGAGCGCCGTCTCGGGATACGGCGCCAGCAGCGGTGCGAACGCGGCGACGAGCAGGAACAGCAGCACGATCGCCGCGCCGATCCATGCCGTCGGGTTGCCCCTCAGCCGGCGGAACACGTCCTGCCAGAAGCCGCCGCTGCTCTTCAGCCCCTCTTGCGAGACCGCGACGGTGTCGATGATCCCGGCGCCCTGCGCCGGAGGAAGGATGGGCGAAGTCATTGGACCCTCACTCTCGGGTCGATCACGCTGTAGGAGACGTCCACCGCGAGGTTGATCAGTGCGTAGGCGATCGCGATGAAGATGATGAATCCCTGCAGCACGGGGAAGTCACGGGTGAAGATCGCCCTCGCCAGGAACGATCCGATCCCCGGGAACGCGAACACGGTCTCGGTGAGGACGGCGCCCGCGATGAGCAGCCCCGCCTGCAACCCGATCGTGGTGATCACCGGCAGCATCGCATTGCGCAGGATGAACCGATTGCGCAACGTGCCCGGCGCGACGCCTTTGGCCCGGCCTGTCCGCACGTAGTCGGCGTTCTGCACTTCCAGGACGCTGGCCCTGGTGATGCGCACGATGATCGCCAGCGGAATGGTCCCGAGCGCAAGAGCCGGGAGGATCAGGTGCAGGATGGCGTCCCATGAGGCATCCAGCTCTCCCGTGATGATGCCGTCCCACACATAGAAGCCGGTGGGATGAGTCGCGTCTATGCGCGGATTCTGTCTGCCGTCCGCCGGCAGCCAGCCCAGTTGCACTGCGAAGACGTACTTGAGGATGAAGGCCAGGAAGAACACCGGGATGGTGATGCCGACCAGGCTCAGCACGACCGAGGCGTGGTCTGTGAACTTTCCGTGTCGACGGGCGGCCCAGTAGCCGAGGGGGATGCCGATGCCGATCGCGATGATCAACGCGGCCACGGAGAGCTCCAGGGTCGCGGGGAAGCGCCGCAGGAACTCCTCGGTGACGGGTCGGTTCGTCTGGATCGACGTCCCGAAGTCGCCCTGCAGGAGTCGCCCGATCCACGTGAAGTACTGCTGGATCAGCGGCTCGTCGAACCCGTAGAGCTCGTTGACGCGTTCGATGGCCTCCGGCGTCGCCTTCTCGCCGAGGAGGGCGACCGCGGGGCCGCCGGGGAGGGCCCTGACCCAGGCGAAGAGCAGGATGCTCAGCCCGAACAGGGTGGGAATGAGTAGCAGCAGTCGCCTGCCGATGGTGCGCAGCACGGATATGTCTCCGGATTCCGGGTGCGTCCGGCCTCCGTCGTGCGAGGCACGACGGAGGCCGGACGCAGATGGTCACTCGGTCAGGACGATGTCCGTGAAGACCTCGTCGTTCACCGGGCTGGCGGGATAGCTCTCGACCCGGGGGTCGAATGCCAGGGTCGGAGCGGGGTGCGCGAGCGGAACACCGGGGATGAACTGCGCGACATCCTCGTTGATCTCCTCGTACAGCGGTGTCTGCTCCTCGAGGCTCGAGATGCCTCGCGCTTCGGTGAGCTTCTGGAACAGCTCGGGGTTGTCGAAGCCCCACTCCGAACTCTGCGCTCCGAAGAAGACGCCGACGAAGTTGTCGGTGTCGTTGTAGTCACCGGTCCAGCCGAGAAGGTGGATGCCGTGGTCCGCCGTCCCCGTCGTGCGGTCGAGGTACTCGACCCACTCCTCCGACACAGGCGTCGTCTCGACGCCCACCTCGGCGAGCTGCGACGAGAGCACGGTGAAGATCTGCTCGGGGTCCGGCATGTAGGGCCGCGACACGTTCACCGGATAATTGAACGTCAGTTTCAGCGGGTTGGCTTCGGTGTAACCCGCCTCCTCCAGCAGCTGCTTGGCCATGTCGGGGTCGTAATCGTAGGTCGTGACGTCATCGTTGTATCCGTTGACCGTGTCCGGCATGAACTGGGTCGCCCTCTCGGTGCCCTCGGGGAGCACCTGCGTGATCAGGGCGTCCTTGTCGATCGCGTGCGACAGAGCCTGGCGGACCTTGATGTCCTGCAGCTCGGGGATGGCCTGGTTGAACGCGAGATACAGGATCGTGAACGGCGGACGCGACACCATCGTGAACCCGTCCTCGTCGAGAGCAGCCGTGTCGGCCGGACCGACCAGGTCGTAGCCGTCGATGTCGCCGGCCTCGAGCGACTGACGGCGTGCCGTCGGGTCGTCGATCGTGCGGAAGATGATCTCCTCGATCTGGCCCTTGTCACCCCAGTAGTCGTCGTAGCCGGTCAGCGTGACCTGCTCACCCGGCGCCCACTCCTCGAACTGGAACGGGCCGGTGCCGGCCGGATGCCCCATGGCGTACTCCGACATCTGCGGAGCGTCGGCGGTGCCGCCGACCTCGTCGGCGCCGAACTCGGCCATCGCGGTCGGGCTCTGCATGGCGAACGCCGGGAGCGAGAGCGCCGGGATGAAGCCGGCGAACGGCTTGTTCAGCGTGATCGTCGCGGTGAACTCGTCATCGGCCGAGCACGACTTGTAGACGGCATCAGCCGCGTTGGAGGCGTAGCCGTGGAACAGCTTGGCGTAGTAGTAGCCGAACGCCTCGCTGGCGGCCAGACCGGTCCAGTTGTACCAGCGGTCGAAGTTGACGCACACGGCCTCGGCGTTGAACGGCGTGCCGTCGTGGAACGTCACGCCCTCCTTGAGCGTGAAGGTGTGCGACATGCCGTCCTCGGCGGAATCCCACGACTCGGCGAGCAGGGGCGCGGGGTCTGCCGTTCCCGGCTCGGTTCCGACGAGGCCCTCGAAGATCTGCCGCGAGACGCGGAAGGTCTCGCCGTCCTGCGCGAAGGCGGGATCGAGGCTCGCCGGGTCGGAGGATGCCGCGAAGATGAAGGTCGAATCGACTTCCGCTGATCCCTCGCCCGTGTCGTCGCCGCGTTCGCTGGCGACGCATCCCGCGAGCAGCAGTGCCGCGACTGCTGTGCCGGTGACGGCGAGGATTCCCCGTCGTCGCAGAGGTGTGTGGTGCATGGGTGATGCCCTTCCCTGTATAGCGCTTCGTTGCGCGCACCGGGAGCGTCGTCGCTCTCGGATACGGTGATCCTTCGACGCTACCCAGCCCGCTTCAGGAATCCAATCCCACACGCGTTGCGATCCGGTATCAGCTGTGTAACGAGCGCAACACATGATGCTCTCCGCCGGGGGGAAGCTAGATTCGAGGCATGCGGATCCTCCTCGTCGGTGCATCGGGTCTGATCGGCTCTGCCACGGCATCCCTCGCCAGGAACGGGCACGACGTGCGCACCCTCGTGCGGCGGGATCCGGTCGATGCGAGCGAGCATCGCTGGGATCCGGCGTCCGGCTCGGCTCTCGCCGAGCCCATCGCCTGGGCGGATGCCGTGATCAGCCTGTCGGGCGCGAGCCTGTCGCATCTGCCGTGGACCGCGCGGTATCGCGACGTGATCCTGCGCAGTCGCGTGGACACGACCGCTGCCATCGCGGACGCGATCGCGCAGTCCGACCGCCCGCCCGCGGCGTGGGTCTCGGGATCGGCCGTCGGATTCTACGGAGACCGCCCCGGCGAGGAGCTCGACGAGGATGCCGGTCGAGGGCGGGGCTTCCTCGCGGACGTCGTATCGGCCTGGGAGGACGCCACCGGGCCGGCCGCGGCGCGCACGCGCGTCGTGCACGCCCGCACCGGACTGGTCCTCGCCGCAGGCGGGGCGCTCACGCCTCTGATGCTGACCACGCGTCTCGGCCTCGGGGCGACCGTCGGCAACGGAAGGCAGCACTGGCCGTGGATCGCCCTGGAGGACGAGTCGCGAGCGCTGCTGCATCTCGCGACGGCGTCGCAGCTCTCGGGTCCCGTGAATCTCGTCGCGCCGGCGGCTGCCACGTCTCGACAGGTCACGACCGCGCTGGCGCGGGCCCTGCACCGCCCGCATGTCTTCCGACTGCCCGCGTTCGCGTTGCGCACGGGGATGGGACGGGCCGCCGAGGAGCTGCTGCTGGCGGATCAGCGTGCCGTGCCGAGGCGGCTGCTCGAGGACGGTTTCGCGTTCCGCCATGCGACGCCGGATGCCGCGATCGCCGCGACTCTCGGTTCCCCCGCTCGTTGAGCGCGCGGCCTTCCCCCGCCCCTTGAGCGAGCGGACCTCCCCCCGCTCGTCGAGCGAGCGGAGCGAGACGACACGCCGTCAGCGCAGGAGGAGGTCGTGGACGACCTCGGCGGAGATCCGGCTCGCGGCCGCCGCATCGACGAACGGCAGCGGCAGTTCGCCCCGGACGGGCAGCCCGACGTTCACGACGACCGCGCCGATGTCGAGACCCGCGACCCGCTCGATGAGTCCCCTCTGGGCCTGGTCGACCTCCGGCCGGTCGACGAGCAGCACGACGCGCCCGCCGTCCGCACGCGCGGCATCGAGGCCGGCATCCTGTTCGGCATCCGATGCTCGATCGAGGTCAAGACGCACGCGGAACCCGTCGCCGGCGAGCGCCGCAGCGACGTAACCGGCGGCGCTGTCGACGGCGAGGGTCGAGCGCCGTCTGGCGTCGACGACCGCAAGGGCGGAGGTCTCGGCATCCGCGTCTCCGACCACGTGCAGTGCGCGGCGCACGATCTCGGCCGCATCGTATGGTTCGTCGGCCGGGGGCGTCGCGGCGCGCAGCTTGGCCGCCAGCGCGAGCACGCGATCCCTCGCCTGTTCGACGCGCTCTCGCGACAGCGACCCGTCGCGCAGCGCGGCGATGATCGCCTCACGAGCTGTGAAGAAGTCGCGTTCGTCCTGATCCGGGAGCGCCGCGGCGCCGGGATTCGTCGGATTCCCGATGCACAGCAGGTCGGCACCCGCGGCCAGCGCCTGCACCGCTCCCCCGCCGATGCCGACGCTCTCGCGGACAGCGGCCATGTCGAGCGCATCCGTGATGATGACGCCGTCGAAGCCGAGCTCGCGCAGTCTTCCGAGCACGAGCGGGTTCAGCGTCGCCGGCTGGTCGCCCCACGCGGGGACGACGATGTGGGCGGTCATGATCGTGTCGACGTCCGCAGCGATGGCAGCGCGGAACGGCTCCAGATGCACCGCCTCGATCTCGGCTGTGTCCAGCGCGATCACCGGCAGCGCGTGGTGCGAATCCAGGTGCGTGTCACCGTGCCCTGGAAAGTGCTTCACGCACGCCGCGACGCCGCCGGACTGGATGCCGTCGACGGTGGCAGCGACGTGGCGCGAGACGAGCGCAGCATCCGATCCGAACGAGCGCACTCCGATGACCGGGTTCCGCGGATCGGTGTTGACGTCGGCCACCGGTCCGAGGATGACGTCGACACCCGCGGCCCGTGCGCGCCTGGCCAGCTCGGTGCCGGTGCGGCGGCTCGCGTCGACGTCGTCGACGGCTCCGAGCTGCGCGGCACCGGGGAGAGTCGATCCGGTCGCGGCCTCGAGGCGCGTGACGCTGCCGCCCTCTTCGTCGATGCCGATGAGGGCGTCGGGGTTCGCCGTGTGCACGGCGGCGCTCAACTCCGGCAGCCGCTCCGACATGTTCTGGCCGAAGTACACGACGCCGGCGAGTCCGTCGCGGAGCTCCGCGAGGAGCCACTCCGGTGCCTCGGTGCCGAAGAAGCCGGGCCAGAGGACGGAGTTCGCGAGTCGGGTGATCTCGTCGCTCATCCCTTCACTGCTCCGGACACGAGGCCCGACGAGAGCCGTCGCTGAACGATGACGAAGAAGATCATGACCGGGATCGTGATGATCGTCGAGGCCGCCATGATGCTGCCCCAGTCGTTCGAGTGCAGCCCGAAGAACGACTTCAGGCCGATCGCGACGGTGTACTGGTCGCTGGCGCCGCCCAGCATCGTCATGGCGAAGATGAACTCGTTCCATGCCGTGATGAAGCTGAACACGCTCGTCGCGACGAGGCCGGGCATCACCAGCGGGAGCAGGACGGAACGGAACATCCGCCACCAGCTCGCGCCGTCGATGTAGGCCGCCTCCTCGAGCTCCACCGGCACGGCCGCGACGAATCCCCGAAGCATCCAGATGCCGAAGGCGAGCGACAGCGCGATGTAGACGATGACCAGGCCCAGCAGGGTGTTCAGCAGGCCGAAGCTCTTCACCTGCAGGAACAGCGGAATCACGAGCGCCTCGAGCGGAACCATCTGCACGACGAGGATCATCATGAGGATCGTGGTGCGGAACTTGAACCGGAACCGGGCGACGGCCACCGCGGCGAGCAGGCACACCAGGGCGCTGACCAGCACGGTCGCGATGGCGACGATCGCGGAGTTGCGCAGGTACACCGCGAATCCGCCGTCGGTGAGGACGTAGGCGAAGTTGTCCCAGGTGAACTCCTGCGGGAGGAAGGACTGCCCGCCGCTGGATGCCTGCGCATCGAACGCGCTGGAGATCATCCAGTACACGGGGAATAGGGTGAAGATCAGCACCGCCGCGATGGCGACGCCTGTGCCGAGGCGGGAGAGGACGGACGGACGGGTGCTCACAGTTCGTCCTCCTTCATGAGCGAGCGGATGTACACGATCGTGATGCCGATCAGCACGAGCGTCAGCAGCACGGCCAGCGCGGCACCGAAGCCGTAGCGGTTCTGTCCGAACGACTCCACGTACGACCACACGCCGAGGTTCAGGACGGTGCGGTTGGATCCGGAGCCGCCGGGCATCAGATAGACCTGCGCGAAGACCTTGAAGTCCCAGATCGTGGACAGGATGATCACGACGGAGAAGACCGGACGCAGCGTCGGGAAGATGATCTGCCAGAACCGGCGCCACGCGCCGGCACCGTCGAGAGCGGCGGCCTCGAGCATCTCCTTCGAGACGCCGAGGAGTCCGGCCAGCACCGTGACCGCGACGAACGGGAAGCCGTGGTGCACGACGTTCAGCAGCACGATGGCGTAGAACGACCACTGGTTCGTGAACCAGTTGACCGGGCCGTCGATGAGGCCCAGATCCAGCAGCATGGCGTTGAAGATGCCCTTGTCGGCATCGAAGATGAAGGTCCAGACGTACGTGCCCGTCACGGCGGGCATCGCCCACGCGATCATGATGCAGCTGGAGACGATCGTTCGCCAGAGCGTGCTGAGGCGAGCGAGCAGCAGGGCGACGAGCGTGCCGAGCGCGACGGTCGTGAAGACCGCGACGGCGGCGAACCCGACCGTGTTCGGCAGGACGACGCTCCACAGCGTGGAGTTCGTCAGCGCCTCGATGTAGTTCTCGAAGCCGATGAAGTTCGGCTCACCGGTATTGATCTCACGGAGGCCGTAGTCCTGCAGCGAGTACAGGAACACCTGCACCAGCGGCCAGAGCATGAGTCCGGCCAGGATGATGAGGCCCGGTGCCAGCAGCACCCAGGGTCGCGCCTTCGCCCAGGTGAGGACTCGGCTCTTTCGGCCACCGGCCACGGAGGCGGGGGTCTGGCCCGCCTCCGTGGTGGTCGGCACTGGTGCTTGCACCATCGACATGAAGGAATACGTCCTTAGTTCTTATTACTGGTTGAGCAGCTCGGTCATCTCGGCCGCGGCATCCTTTGCCGCCGTCTCGACGTCCTTCTGCCCGCTGAGGATCGACTGCATCATGGCGTTCGTCGTCTTCTTCGCCTGGACGGCGCCGAAGTTCGGCGTCACCGGCACGGACGCGCCGCCTTCGACCATCTGCTGCGCGAACGGTGCGACCAGCGGGTCGGTCGAGGCGAGGGCCTCCTCCATGGCGGACTGGACGCCCGGGAAGTACCCGGTCTCGTCGGCCCACTGCTCGGCGAAGGCGCCCGTGGTCATGAGCTCGACGAGCTGCCAGGCGAGGTCGGCGTTCTCGGTCGTGTTGAAGACCGACAGGTGCGAGCCGCCGAGGACCGAGGGCGCGATGCCGCCGTCCTGGCCCGGGATGACCGCGGCGCCGAGCTTGCCCTCGAGGTCGGGGTTGGCCTCGATGATGGCGTTCGGCGTCCACGAGCCCGAGAGCATCATGGCGACGTTTCCGGCGACGAACGCGTCACGCAGATCCGTCTCCTTCCACGTGGTGGCACCGGCGGACGAGAAACCGTGCTTCGTGGCGAGGTCCGTGTAGAACTGGATGCCCTCCTGCGACTCGGCGCTGTCCAGCTCGCTGGTCCACGTGTCGCCGTCGAGTGTGGCGATCTCGCCCTCTGCACCCCAGACCCAGGGGTAGACCTGGAACTCGGCGTCACCGGGAACGGGGAACGGCATGATCTCGGGGTGCGCGGCCTTGATCGCCTCGCCGGCCGTGACGATGTCGTCCCACGTCTTCGGGGCCTCGAGACCGAGCTCCTCGAAGATGTCGGCGCGGTAGATGATCGAGCGGACACCGGCGTACCAGGGCATGCCGTACAGCTTGTCGTCGTAGGTGCCGGCGACCTCGAGTCCCTCGACCAGGTCGTCGCGCAGGCCGTCCTCGGCGTCGACGTACTCGTCGAGTTCGAGCAGCGCACCGGCGTCGGCGAACTCGGCCGTCCAGGTGGTGCCGGTCTCGGCGATGTCGGGGGTGGTGCCACCGGCGATCGACGTCACGAATCGGTCGTGCGCGTCGGCCCACTGGACCTCTTCGAACTCGACCTCGGCACCGGTCTGCTCCGTGAACTCCGCGGCGACCTCGTCGAGGAATGCGGTGGAGTCGGGGTTCGTGCCCTGCATGATCCAGACGGTGAGGGTCTTGCCCTCGCCGTCGGCGCCGCCACCGCCGTTGCCGTCGCCGTCGCCGGAGCAGGCTGCCAGGCCCAGCGTCGCTGTGACACCGAGCGCCACGAGGGGAAGAATGCGCTTCTTCATCGGGTGAATCTCCTCATTGAAAACGTCCTCGCCACGCCGGGATGCATGTCGATCAGGAAAAAGTATTCACGACTAACAAACTCCCTGCAACTTCTCGCCGCGATCGTCACAGAGCCGTAACAGGGGTGACCGCTTGCACAACGGGCGAGGAGATCGCCTGGCATCGGCTGCAGCTCGATCGCTGAGGCGACACGGCGATGCCGCAGAATAGGGGACATGGGTCGGTCGCGTGCACGGGATGTGGAGCATCCGACGGCGCGCCTCGACCACGGCGGAATTGCGACGATCGAGCCGAGCGAGTTCACCACGGGGTTCGAGCTCATCGTCGACGGGACGCCGCAGTCGCACGTCGATCTGGACGACCCGACGCACCTCCACTTCGAGTACATCGTGCGCATGGGCGCGGTGATCGATCAGTTGCCCGGTGCCGCACTGACCGCGGTCCATCTCGGCGCTGGGGCGCTGACCATCCCCCGCTACGTCGAAGCCACGCGGCCGGGTTCGCGGCAGCAGGTCATCGAGCTCGAGGCGCCCCTGGCAGCGCTCGTCCGGGAGCACCTCCCGCTGCCGAAGGGCGCCGCCATCCGCATCCGCATCGGCGATGCCCGCGAGGGCGCGAAGCGTCTGCCGTCCGCCCTGGCGGGAGCATGCGACCTGGTCGTCTCGGACGTCTACTCCGGCGCGCAGACCCCGGCGCACCTGACCAGCGTCGAGTTCTACCACGAGCTCTCCGCGCTGCTGGCACCCACCGGCGTGCTTCTCGTGAACGTCGCGGACGGGCCAGGGCTCGCGTTCGCACGGCGGCAGGTCGCCACCATCGCGGCGGTCCTGCCCGAGGTGGCGGTGCTCGCCGACACGCAGGTGCTCAAGGGACGTCGGTTCGGCAATCTGGTGATCGCGGCATCCGCTTCGGCACTGCCGACCGAATGGCTGCCGCGGATGCTGGCGGCCGGTCCGCATCCGGCCAAGATCGCGCAGGGTGCGGAGGTGTCCGCGTTCGTGCAGGGCGCTCGGATCGTGACGGATGCCGACGCGACCGCCTCTCCGAAGCCGGACGCGTCGATCTTCCTGCGCTGATCCCGTTGCGATCCGGCTCCGATCTGCGCATCAGGGGCGTGCCGCCCCACCGGCAGCGCGACCTCCGGGCAGACTGGATCACGGCGCTGCGGAAGGGAGATCACATGAGTTACATCCGGGGTTATGACTCCGACACCCTTCGGGAACTGGTCGACGAGACCGAGTGCGCACGCCGACTCGCCGAGATCGAATCGCAGCGGAGTCTGCCGGCGATGCTCGAGCGGGTCTGGCTGCTGAAGGTGCTGGATCGGCTGGACGAATCGCTCGCGCTGGCGGACGAGGCCGTGCGTCAGGCGCGGATGGCCGGCACGCGCAAGGACGTGCTACGAGCACGGGTGCTGCACGCGACCGTCCTGCAGTACCGCGGAGCGCACGCCGCCGCCGACCAGGAGCTGGCGACCTGCGCCGACGAGGCCGAAGGCCAGCGCTGGGCATCGATCGCCGCGTTCGCTCACCAGCACCGGGGCAAGAACGCCCTCGACGCCGGCGACTTCGAACAGGCCAAGGAGAGCTTCAAGCGCTCGCTGTTCCTGCGCCGCGAGACCGGTGCCGAGGATCGCGATCTGGAGACCGTGCTGCTCGCCATCGAGACCGTCGAGCGACGTCGCGTGGAGTCTCCGGTCGCCATCTGATGCACCTGGGCGGTGCCGATGTCGGCGGCGTGATCTAGCCTGATCGTATGGCGGAATTGGACCGTGTGCGGATCTGGGGCGAGGCGCTGATCCGGATGCATCTGGACGACACGTGGACGTTCGGATTCGACAATGCCAAGCGCCGCGCGGGGCAGTGCGACTACCGCACCAAGCGCATCTCGGTATCGCGCTATCTCGCAGCGCGCTTCGACGACGATGAGGTCCACCAGGTGCTGCTGCACGAGGTCGCGCACGCCCTCGCCGGCCACCAGGCCGGGCACGGCGCGGGATGGCAGCGGGTGGCGCGGGACCTGGGCTACGTCGGCGGCACGACGCATCACGGCGAGACGGCCACCGAGCTCGCGCCATGGGTGGGGCGCTGCCCGGCCGGGCACGTGACGTACCGGCACCGCTGCCCGTCGCGCGCCACCAGCTGCGCGAAATGCTCGCGCAGCTACGATCCGCGGTTCCAGTTCGAGTGGACGCGCCGCGAGATCACGGCCGCGACGAAGCTCGCCGCGCAGACGCCGCGCTGACCCGGTTCAGCCGAACGCGACGAAGCGTCCGTCGCGCAGCAGCGGGACGACATCGACGGCGTCCAGTTCAGCGGCAGCGGCCGTCGTCGCCGGCACGATGCCGGATGCCTCCATGCGCGCCGTCGAGGCGACGCCGTCCACGAGCTCGCGCCCTGAGCCGGATGCCGACAGCAGGTGGCGCACCGCGCGACGAAGGCCGCGCGCCGATTCTGCGGCGACGGCCGCCTCGGGAGAAGTGTGGTCGATGCCGAGATCCCCGAGCGCTGCGATGATGGCTCCGGCGCCGAGCTGATCCTCGATCGCGAAGCGCAGGCCGCCGTCCGGCGTCAGCTCCCCGGCCGCGATCACGTCGACCGAGGTCCGCTGCTGACGCCGATCCTGGATCGCCATGACCGCGCGCGCGACCGCCGACGCATTGCGCAGGCCGCCGACGAGCACCGTCTCGGCATCCGATGCGGCTGTGACGACGGCGGCGCCGTTGGACGACCATTCCACGGCGTCGGCGAGCTCGACCTCGGCCCCGGACGCCACGACATCCGGGAGCGTCGACGAGAAGCGCAGCACGTCGACGACGACGACGATGTCCGCCGCGGCCAAGCGCTCCAGCCCCGGGATTCCCCAGTCGAAACGGACCTGATACGCGGACTGATCGAACGGCTGCGGCATCCCTCCAGCTTATTCATGCCGCGAGACCTGCTTTGCGAGGCGAGACCGACCTGGGCAGGCCACGTGTCACCCCGCAACGCAAGTCTCGCGGACGGGGGGCGCGCGTCAGTCGACGGCCAGAGCCTCCACCGGGGCGACGCGGGTCGCCAGCCGTGTGGGGGTCGCAGCCGCCACGAGCGTGAGTACGGCGGTGGCGACGACGATCACGACGAGCGGGATCCACGGCACGGCCGGGGCGACGAGACCGGCGGTTCCGAAGTCCGGCGGCATCCGCACCGAGGCGAGCAGCGACTGCGCGGCGATCCATCCGTACAGCACGCCGAGGACAAGACCGGTGATGGTCGCCGTGATCGTGATGTGCGCGGCCTCGAGCAGGATCATCCGGCGCACCTGCCGGTTCGACAGACCGATCGCCCGCAGCAGCCCCAGCTCGCGCCGTCGCTGCACCACGCCGATCGTCAGCAGGTTCACCAGCCCGACGGCGGCGATCACCGCCGAGATTCCGACCAGCACCATCATGACGGCGGCGAAGCTGTCCATGATGATCGAGAACTGCGCATCCAGAGCGC
Source organism: Microbacterium sp. M (assembly GCF_045181065.1). Taxonomy (GTDB): domain Bacteria; phylum Actinomycetota; class Actinomycetes; order Actinomycetales; family Microbacteriaceae; genus Microbacterium. The sequence goes on from NZ_CP173721.1 coordinate 3,015,946, forward strand.
CACCTGCGGCCTTGATCAGCAGGGCCTTCACGGATTCCAGCGCCACCGCGAACATGGTGACGAGGGTCACGCCCATCACGACGCCGATCGACATCCGGCTGGAGCGCTCCGGATAGCGCAGCGCATTCTCGGCGGCGAGCCGCGCCGTCGCCGAGGTGCCGAACAGCCGGCCCACCAGACGCAGCACGGGCGGCATGAACAGCACGGCGCCGAGCGAGAGCCCGGTGAAGGACAGCAACCCGCCGAAGAATGCGATGACGACGCCGAGCGGCGTGACCAGGCCCACCAGGACGCCGAACACGAGCAACGCGACGCCGACGATCAGCAGGAGCAGGGCGCCGACGTGCCGGGCTGGTCGCGCCGCGGCATCCTCGTGGGTCCGCTCGACGGATCCGCCGATCGCCTGCAGCGGCGTCACGGACAGCACCCGCCGGGATCCGGCCCAGGCCGCAGCCCACGTGGTGAGCGCGACGCCGACGGCCGGAACGACGATCGCGTACTGGGCGAGCGAGAACTCCGGCAGCGCACCGAGCAGCCGGTCGGCCAGGACGAGCCCGAGCACGGACACCAGCATCCCGGCCACCACACCGGAGACGGCGCCGATAAGGCCGACCACCAGCCCCTGTCGTGCCACTTCGCCGCGCTGCGACCGCGCCGTGGCTCCGATCAGACGCAGGAGCGCGATCCGGCGCGTGCGCCCGGCGATGATCGTCGAGAAGGTGTTGGCGGTCACGATGGCCGCGACATAGAGTGCGACGCCGATCAGCAGAACCGTGAGGATCGCGACGACCACGGCGAGCGTGCCGCTGTCGCCGATGTACGGGTCCGCCTTCAGCATCACTCCGATGTAGGCAGTGGCCTCGACGAGCACGACTCCGAACGCCGAGGCGAGTCCCGCGACGAGGACGCTCGCGCCCATGCCGCGGTCGCGCAGCCAGGCGAGCCGTGGCCCTGTCCGCGCAGTGTCGGCGATCGCGACGGCGGCGCTCATGCCGCCACCTCGGCGGCGAGCATGTACGCCGCGATCTGCTCGGCGCTCTGCCGCGGGTGGTCGGCGACGATGCGTCCGTCGCCGAGGTACAGCACGCGATCGGCGTGGCTGGCCGCGATCGCGTCGTGGGTCACCATCGCGATCGACTGCCCGTGCTCGCGGCTCGCCTCGGAGAGCAGCTGCAGCACCTCTCGTCCGGTGTTCGAGTCGAGGTTGCCCGTCGGCTCGTCGGCGAAGACGAGGTCAGGCGCCGTGGCGAGCGCGCGGGCGATCGCCACGCGCTGCTGCTGACCGCCGGACAGCTCGTGCGGCCGGTGCCGCAGCCGCGAGCCCAGTCCGAGCGTCTGGATCAGTCCGTCGATGCGCGCCCGCTCGATCGCACTCGGGCGCCGCCCGTCGAGTTCGAACGGCAGCATGATGTTGCCGATCGCGTCGAGGGTCGGCACGAGGTTGAACGCCTGGAAGATGAAGCCGACGCGACGACGGCGCAGGATCGTCAGCTCGAGGTCGCCGAGGCCGGTGATCTCGGTGTCGCCGATCCACGCACGCCCCTCGGTGGGGGCGTCGAGGCCGGCCATGATGTGCATCAGAGTGGACTTGCCCGAGCCGGAGGGTCCCATGATGGCGGTGAACTGCCCGCGGCGGATGCCGACACTCACATTGTCGAGCGCGTGGACCGCGGCATCCCCGGATCCGTAGGACTTCTTCAGATGCTGGACGCGGGCGGCGAGCCCCAGGTCGGTGGTCGTGATCTCCATGCCTTCGACGCTATTTCCGAGGGCATACCCGGCACATCGCCCGCCAGGCTCATCCGCCTACATCTCAAGGATGATCTGGCTCACGTCAGCCCGTGCTCGAACGCGAACACGACCAGCTGCACGCGGTCGCGCAGGCCCAGCTTGGTGAGGATGCGGCTGATGTGCGTCTTCACGGTCGCCTCGCTGAGGAACTCGCGCGCCGCGATCTCGGCGTTCGAGAGACCGCGCGCCGCCAGGGCGAAGATCTCCCTCTCGCGGTCGGTGAGCTCGCCGTAGGTCGCTGGGACGGGCTTGGTCTCCGCGGCGAAGTGCGCGAACAGGTCGCGCGTGGCGGATGCCGCGATCACACTGGATCCGGCGTGCACGGTCCGGATCGCGGCGAGCAGGAACTCCGGATCGGCGTCCTTCAGCAGGAATCCGCTCGCCCCCTGGCGGATCGCGCGCGCAGCGGCCTCGTCGAGGTCGAACGTGGTGAGCATGACGACCTTGGGCGGGTCCGGCTGGGCGAGCAGCTCACCCGTGGCGGTGAGACCGTCCATCACCGGCATCCGGATGTCCATGAGGACGACATCGGGGCGGGTCGCGGCGATGACGGCGAGCGCCTCGCGGCCGTCGCCGGCTTCGCCTGCCACCTCGAGGTCCGGCTGCGAGTCGACGAGCATGCGGATCCCGGCCCGGAACAGCGACTGATCGTCGACCAGCACGACGCGGATCATGCGTCCCCTCCCCCGGCGGTCGATCCGCCCATCCCATCCTGCCCGGCGGAGGCGGCTGCGATCGGCAAGCGCGCCCGGACGATGAACTGTCCACCCTCGCGTTCGGCGCGCAGGACGCCTCCGACGAGCTGCGCGCGCTCGCGCATGCCGATGATCCCGTGCCCGCCACCCGGCCCTGGCACGGTCGACTCGTCGACGAGGTTCGCGACCGTGATGTCGACGAAATCAGGATGCCAGGCGAGATGAACCTCGACCGACTGCCGGTCTCCGTGGCGCAGGGCGTTGGTCAGCGCTTCCTGGAGGATCCGGTACACCGCGAGCTGCAGCCCGCCGGGCACCTCCCCCGGCGGCATCGGATCGACGGTCACGCGCGGCTCGATGCCCGCCTGGCGCACCTGGGCGAACAGGGTCTCCAGGTCGGCGAGCGTGGGCTGCGGGCCATCGCCCTGCCGGTGGCGCAGCTGGGTGAGCAGCATCCGGACATCCGACAGCGCCCCGCGTGCCGTCTGCGCGATCGTGGTCAGCGCGGCGGGTGCGGCATCCGGGTCGACCGCCGAGGCGTACCGTGCGCCGTCCGCCTGCGCGATCACGACGGCGAGGGAATGCGCCACGACGTCATGCATGTCACGGGCGATGCGCACGCGCTCCTGTTCTTCCGCCGTGGCGGCCTCTGCCCGCACCTGCGCCGCACGGATGCGGCGCGAGCGCAGCACCATGCGCCAGCCGAAGCCGGCGACCCAGGCGAACCCCAGCGCCATGACGGAGAGCAGGATGAGCAGGATCGCGGCGGCGAACGTGATCCCGAAACCGCCGATCGACGCGCTGTTGAAGACCGAGATGTACAGACCGGCCACCACGGCGCCGGCGCCGGCGGAGATGAGACCGGCCCACATCACCCGGCGCGACCCCCACGCGGCCGTCGCGTACAGGACCATGAGGATGGCGATGTTGAACGGCAGAGGCGAGAGCCCTGCTCCCATCTGCACGATCGCGCCGGCCCAGGCCACGGCGAGCGCGATGCCCGGCGCGAGGCGTCCGATCGCCACGGCGCCGCACTGGATCGCTCCGGCGAGCACCATCGCGGCGATTCCTGCGGCCTCGGAGACGCCGATGAAGCTCAGGGTTCCTGGCCCGTAGAACGCCAGTGACATCGGCGTCAGAGTCACGAACAGCAGCACGGCCCCGAGGATGTCGAGGACGAGCGCAGTGCGGGACAGTGGACGGATCACCCTCTCACGCTACGCGAGGGCGCCCGCTGCGGCATCCGTCTGCGGATGTATCAGGCGCGAGCGATGATCTCGCCGTGCGGCACGAGATACCAGCCGTCCTCGGCATCCGCCCACTGCCGCCAGCCGGTGCTCATGCGCTTGAGATCGGCGCGGGTGGCGAGGCCGGTGTCGACGGCCTGGCGCGCGAGCGCGGATTCCAGAATGCGGTCCGCCCACATGCCGCCCCACCAGGCGCGCTCCTCTTCCGTCGCGTAGCACCACGTCGAGACGGTTGCCGTGACGTCCTCGAATCCGGCGGCTCTCGCCCACGACAGCAGTCGGCGGCCGGCATCCGGTTCGCCGCCGTTCGCACGAGCGGCCGCGTGGTACAGCGCCAGCCACTCGTCGAGCGCCGGGATCACCGGGAACCAGATGAAGCCGGCGTAGTCGGCGTCACGTGCGGCGACGACGCCGCCCGGCTTGGCCACCCGGCGCATCTCGCGCAGCGCCTGCACGGGGTCGGCGACGTGCTGCAGCACCTGGTGCGCGTGCACGATGTCGAACGCATCGTCCGCGAAGCTCAGGGCATGAGCGTCTTCGACGGCGAAGTCGAGGTTGGTCAGGCCGCGGTCGGCGGCCGCGCGCTGCGCCAGCGCCAGCTCCGCCTCACCGATCTCCGTCGCCGTGACGTGTGCGACCTGCTCGGCGAACTCCACCGTGATCGTCCCTGGGCCTGCGCCCACGTCGAGCAGCGTCGATTCCGGCGTCAGGAACGGCCGGAGGTACTCGGCCGAGTTCGCGATCGTCCGGTTGTTGTGGGAGCGCAGCACCGATTCGTGATGCCCGTGGGTGTAGGTCGCCATCGCCCCAGTGTGGCACCGCTCAATGCAGCTGGGCGGCCAAGCGACCGATCGCGTCGCGGTCGGGCTTACCGCTCGGCAGTGTCGCGAGCTCGTCGACCAGCACGAGCCGCGAAGGGCGGGCGTGCTTGCCGATCTCGCTCGCGACGACGTCGCGCGCGTGCTCGAGCTGCTCGGCTTCGCTGCGGCGCAGCGCCTCGCCCCGGACCGCGACGATGACGGATGCCTCGCCCCACCGCTCGTCCTCGACTCCGACCACGACCGCGGAGGTCAGCCCCGGGACACGGCGCACGATGGCCTCGACACGATCCAGCGACACGTTGATGCCGCCGGAGACGATGACGTTGTCCGCTCGGCCGCGCACACGGACGACGCCGTCCTCGACGATGCCCAGATCCCCTGTCCGGTACCACCGGATGCCGCGGTCATCGCGTACGAAGGCACGGCTCGTGAGCACGGGGTCGTCGAGATATCCGTCGGCGAGCATAGGTCCGGCGATGCGCAGCTCCCCGTCGATCACGTCGACGTTCACGGTGTCCAGCGGGATGCCGTCGTACACGCACCCGCCGCTGGTCTCGGTCGAGCCGTAGGTGCGCACCAGGTGCGCCCCGGCATCCGCCGCCCGTTCGCGCAGCGCCTGCGGCAGCGCCTGGCCGCCGACGAGGATCGCCCGGTACACCCGCAGCGCCGCCCGCACGCCCGGCTCGTCGATCGCGTCGAGGAGGCTCGCGACCTGCGCCGGCACGAGCGAGGTGTACAGCGCGTCGACCGATCCGGTCCGCAGATTCGTCAGTGTCGTGTCGGCGAACGCGGTCGGCGAGAACGTGCCGGAGAGCACCACCGGCTCCGTACCAGCGAGGATCGAGCGCACCAGGACCTGGAGCCCCGCGACGTAGCCGCCCGGCAGTGCGAGCAGCCAGCGCCCCTCGCCGATGCGTGCGGCCGTCGCCTCGGCACCGGCGCGCAGCGCCTCCCCGCTGAGCGCGACGCGCTTGGGGATGCCGGTGGACCCCGACGTCCCGATCACGACCGCGGTGCCGTCCGGCACCGCATCCGGCTGCTCCCCCAGCATCCCGAGCCCGAGCGCCGGCCCGCCGTCGAGTGCGTGCCGGAGTTGATCGGCGAGGACGACGGGATCCTCGGCGGACGTGGCTACCAGGCTCGTCATGGCGATCAGAAGTGGTACGGGAACGCCGACCAGTCGGGTTCGCGCTTCTCGAGGAACGAGTCCCTGCCCTCGACGGCCTCGTCGGTGCCGTACGCGAGTCGTGTCGCCTCGCCGGCGAACACCTGCTGCCCGACGAGGCCGTCGTCGACGGCGTTGAACGCGAACTTCAGCATCCGGATGGCGGTCGGCGACTTGGTGAGCACGGTGCGGGCCATCGTCAGCGCCTCGCGCTCGAGCTCCGCATGCGGGACGACGCGGTTCACGGCGCCCATCTCGTAGGCGCGCTGCGCGGAGTACTCCTCGGCGAGGAAGAACACCTCTCGGGCGATCTTCTGCCCGGTCTGGCGGGCCATGTACGCCGAACCGTAGCCGGCGTCGAAGGAGCCGACATCCGCGTCCGTCTGCTTGAACCTCCCGTGCTCGGCGGAGGCGATGGTCAGGTCGCACACGACGTGCAGCGAGTGCCCGCCGCCGGCCGCCCACCCTGGCACGACGGCGATGACGACCTTCGGCATGAAACGGATGAGCCGTTGGACCTCGAGGATGTGCAGGCGTCCGGCGCGGGCAGGGTCGGCGACGACGGCCTCGTCGTCGGAGTACTTGTACCCGTCGCGCCCGCGGATGCGCTGGTCGCCGCCGGAGCAGAACGCCCAGCCGCCGTCCTTCGGGCTCGGCCCGTTGCCGGTGAGCAGCACGGCGCCGATCCGAGGATCCTGACGGGCGGTGTCGAGTGCACGGTAGAGCTCGTCGACGGTGTGCGGGCGGAACGCGTTGCGCACCTCGGGCCGGTTGAAGGCGATGCGGGAGACGCCGCCGTCCACGGACACGTGCGCGGTGATGTCGGTGTACGCCTCGGCCCCAGGCGCGAGCGTCCACTCGGAGGGATCGAACAGGTCGGAGACGAATGCGTTGTCCACGGCGTCCAGCCTATTCCCCGGCAGCGCACTTCCCCGAGGAGCGCGCTGCTCCCCGGGGAAGTGCGACGGGTCAGACCAGCTCGGTCCGTCCGGCGCGCCTGGCCTTGCGCCAGCCGTCGATGATGTCCCACACGACACCGGCGCCGACGCCGAATCCGAGCAGCACGGCGAGGATGCGGAAGATCCCGCCGTTGTCGGCTGCTCCGGCGTCGCCGGCTGCGAAGCCGTCGCCTCCGGCATCTGCGACGAACGCCAGGAACTCCGGATTCACGAGTTCGCCGCGCAGCAGCAGAACCAGCACCCATGCGGCGAATGCCAGTGCGAGGACGGTGTTCAGCACCGCCATCGTGGTCGTCCAGCGGCGAAGGCGGAACAGCACGATGGCGAACACCGCCTCCAGCACGATGAGCGCGAACAGCGCGCTGATCCACCACGGCCACAGCTGCGGGTCGAGGATCGGGATCGGCTCGCCGCCGGTCGGGAAGAATCCGCGGAGGCTGTCCCACACCACGGCGACGGCCGCGATGCCCAGGAACACGAGCGACGCGATCAGCTCGCTGCGTCCTGCCCCGTCCTCCTGGACCTCGGGCAGCTGGTCGACGTCCCACTTCATGCCGGTGTCCGCACCGGTGCGCTCGAGCACGACGAAGACGAGCGTGGTCCAGAAGCTCAGATGCACGATGACCTGCAGCCCGACCGAGACGGCCTGGCCGATCGTCTCACCGACGCCGGCACCGGACAGCAGCAGCCCCAGTGTGATGCCGCCGACGGCACAGATCGGCACGATCCACAGCAGCAGCTTCAGCAGACGCCACCAGGTCAGGTAGTACTTCGGCCCGATCAGATGCAGCGGACGGTCGGCGTATCCCGCGGCGAGGACGTCCGGATCGCCGAGCCCGGTCAGGACAGCGCGTTCGGCTTCGGCCGGCGCCTCGCCCTGCTCGACACGCGCTTCGACGGCGTCGGCGATGGAGGCCTCGAGCTCGGCGCGGACGTCGTCCTGCGTCTCGGGCTTGAGGCTGCGGATCGTGGCCGAGATGTAGCGCTCGGCCAGTGTGGCAGTGGTCATGTCAATGCTCCTCTTCGGTGAGCGAGGTGATCGCCGCGGTGAGCGATCGCCATTCCTGGGTCAAGGTGTCGGCGAGACGGATGCCGGCGTCCGAGGTCCGGTAGAACTTGCGCGGCCTCGCCTCTTCGGTGTTCCACTCGCTGGTGAGGTATCCCTGCTTCTCCAGCCGCCGCAGCAACGGATACAGGGTGTTGGCATCGGTGGTGAAGCCGTGCCCGTCGAGCTGCTCGAGCAGGCTGTAGCCGTACCCGGCGCTGCGCAGCAGCTGCAGGCAGGCGAGCACGATCGTGCCGCGTCGCAGCTCCTGCAGGTGTGTGTCGAACGTCTCGTCCATGTCGATCACATTACTGTGCGACACACACCATTGTCAATCACACATCAGTGTTGTGGGCCGAGAGTTAGGTTGGGAGCATGCCAGGACCGCTGACGATCGCTCGCGTCGACCCGCTCGACGACTCCGCCTACGACGCCTGGTGGGAGGCGTACGCTTCGGCCCGCCGTGTCGACATGGGCGAGGACGCCGTGATCTGGTCTCGGGACGAGAGCAGGGCCGAACTGCAGCAGCCCTCGGCGACCACAGAGCGGCGGGCGTTCGTCGCGATGCAGGACGGCGCCGTCGTCGGCTCCGCGTCGATCGGCCTGTCGCTCAAGGACAACCTGCACGCCGCGGGCATCGGCGTGAACGTGCCTCCGGAGCATCGCCGGCGCGGTGTGGGATCGGCACTGCTGGCGCATATCGAAGCCGAAGCGGCGGCCGCCGGGCGCACGACCCTGCGGGCGGACATCTTCTGGCCGGCATCCGCTCCGGATGACGGCTCCGGCGAGCCGGGCCGCGAGTTCGCCCGTCGCCACGGATTCACGGTCGCGCTCGGCGATCTGCAGGGGCGCCTCGACCTGCCGGTTGCGGATGCCGTGATCGAGGAGCTCCTCGCCGAGGCACCGGCCTCGGGGTACACGATCCGGAGCTGGCGCGGTCCCGTTCCCGATGAGCTCGTCGCGGAGTGGGCGGCCCTGGATGCGGTGCTCGACACCGAGGCGCCCACCGGTGACCTGGACATCGAGGCGGCATCGGCGGACGTCGCCGACTTCCGCGCCGACGAGGAACTGGTCGCCCGGCAGGGGCGCACCTCGTACGGGACGGCCGCGCTCACGGCGTCCGGCAGCGTCGCTGCCTACACGCAGATCGTCGTGTCGCGCGATGACGGCAACGCGTACCAGTGGGGCACGCTCGTCCGCCGCGAAGACCGCGGCCGACGGCTCGGCCTGCGCGTCAAGCTCGAGAACCTGCGGATGCTGCAGGAGCACTCCCCCGGCACCACCCGCATCTACACGTTCAACGCGGACTCGAACGAGCACATGCTCGCCGTCAACACCCGCCTCGGCTTCCGCACGACTGCCCGCATGGCCGAGCTGCAGAAGCGGCTGCGGGGAGCAGAATAGGGCCATGATCCCGCCACTTGCCGACATCCTCTCCACCGCCAGGGTGGTCGCGCTCCCGATGACGACCCGCTTCCGCGGCGTCGACGTCCGCGAGGCGCTGCTGCTGGAGGGTCCGCAGGGCTGGGCCGAGTTCTCGCCCTTCGTGGAGTATTCGGATGCCGAGGCATCCACGTGGCTCGCGGCAGCGCTCGATTTCGCGTGGCTCGAGCAGCCGGCGCCGCGGCGCGCGACGATCGGCGTGAACGCGACGGTGCCGGCGGTGGCCGCTGCGGACGTCGCCTCGATCCTGGCGCGATTCCCCGGCTGCCGCACCGCGAAGGTCAAGGTCGCCGAGGCCGGAGGGCTGCTCGCGGACGACGTCGCGCGGGTTCGCGCGGTGCGCGAGGTGTTGGGCCCGGAAGGCCGGATCCGCATCGACGCGAACGGCGCCTGGAACGTCGACGAGGCCGAGCACGCGATCCACGCCCTGGCCGAGTTCGATCTCGAATACGCCGAGCAGCCGTGCACGAGCGTGGATGAACTCGCCGAGCTGCGCACGCGCGTGAAGTACATGGGCATCCCGATCGCCGCCGACGAGAGCGTGCGCAAGGCATCGGACCCGCTCGCGGTCGCCAGGGCGGGTGCCGCGGATCTTCTCGTGATCAAGGCCCAGCCGCTGGGCGGCATCCGGCGGGCTCTCGACATCGTGGCCGAGGCTGGACTGCCCGCCGTCGTCTCGAGCGCTCTGGACACCGCGGTCGGGCTGTCGCAGGGGGCGATGCTCGCGGCCTCTCTCCCCGACCTGGAGTTCGACTGCGGACTCGGCACCGGAGCGCTGTTCGTCGAGGACGTCGCGGATCTGGTCCCCCTGGGGGGCTCGATCCCGGTCGGTCGCGTGACCCCCGAGCCTGCGCGCCTCGATCACCTCGCCGCGTCCGACGAGCGCCGCGACGGGTGGATCGCGCGTCTGACCCGCTGCCACGCGCTGCTCGCGGCATCCGTCTGAGCGCGCCGTCCTACTCCGTCGGCGCGATGATGAGGTCGACCAGCTGACCGAGCGCCTCGGCTCCGACGTGGTGCAGCCTCTCGCCGTCCAGGCCTTCGAGGGCGGCGCGCGCCATGCACCCCTCCCACTGCACCATCAGCATCCGCGCGGCCGAGGGGACGTCGATGCGCAGGGCGAAGAGTCCGGTGTCGATGAGCCCCTGGATGATGCCCTCGATGCTCGCCACCATGACGCGGTCCTGCTCGACGTAGGCCCTGGCGAACGTCTCGTCGCGCAGCGCGCGGATGCGGATCTCGCTCATCATGAGCACGCCGAGCCGGTCGTCGAGTCCGGAGTCCATGATCCGCTGGACCAGAGCGGTCGGATCGGCATCGCCGGCGAGGACGCCTGACGCGACGAACTCGTCGATCCGCCCGCGGACGGACGCGAGCCGCTGCTCGGCGACCGATGAGGCCAGCGCGAGGAACAGCTGGTCCTTGGACTCGAAGTTCGAATAGAAGGCGCCCCGCGTGAAGCCGGCGCGTTCGCAGATGGCCTCGACGCTGGCGCCCTCGAGGCCGACCTCCGCGAAGACCTGCGCCGCGGCATCCAGCAGGCGCGCCCTGGTGTTCTCGCGGCGTCTCGTCACCGGAATCGTCATCGAAGCCTCCACAGTCCCACTCTCACACCCTGCCCACAGTTTCGCACGCCCGACCCACCGTAGGATACAGAGTTGTATCGGATACACTCGTGTATCTAACCCGCGCCGGCCCTCGGAGGATCCTCGTGTCCACACTCCTGTCGTCCCTCGGACGCTGGTCGTTCCGCCACCCGTGGCGGGTGCTCGTCTCCTGGCTGCTGGTGCTCGGCATCGCCGGCGGTGGCGCCCTGGTCCTGGGCGCCGGCACGGACAACACGTTCTCGATCCCCGGCACCGAATCCCAGGCCGGCCTCGAGCAGCTCTCCCGCTCGTTCCCCCAGGTCAGCGGGACGAACGCGCAGTTCATCGTGGTGGCAGCGGACGGCGACAGCATCACGGATGACGCGTATCACGACGACATCGAGGATGCCGTCGGCGACCTCGAGGATCTCGACGGCGTCCTCGCCGTGACCTCCCCCTACGACGAGATGGTCGAAGGGATGATCAACGACGACGAAACAGCCGCGATCGTCCAGCTGCAGTTCGACGGGCAGTCCACCGACGTGTCGCAGGAGACCAAGGACGAACTCGCGGCCGTCGTGGACGATCTGTCGTCCACGCTGCCCGACGGCGCCGAGACGGCGCTCGGGGGCGACCTGTTCGCGACGTCGATCCCCGGCGTCACGATCACCGAGGCGATCGGTCTGCTCATCGCGCTGATCGTCCTGGTGGTCACGTTCCGCTCGTTCGCTCTCGCCGGGCTGCCGCTCGCGACGGCGATCCTGGGCGTCGGGATCTCGATGGCCGGCATCTTCGCCGCCACGGCTTTCGCGCCGGTGTCTTCGACCACCCCGCTGCTCGCCCTCATGCTCGGCCTCGCCGTCGGCATCGACTACGCGCTGTTCATCATGGCGAGGCACCAGGACCAGGTCCGCGAGGGCGTCGATCCGGAGGAATCGGCTGCCCGCGCCGTCGGCACGGCGGGGTCGGCCGTCGTGTTCGCCGGTATCACGGTGCTCATCGCACTGATCGGTCTCGGCTTCGCCGGCATCCCGTTCCTGACGACCATGGGCATCGCGGCAGCCGTCGCGGTCGCGATCGCGGTCGTGATCGCGGTGACCCTCACGCCCGCTCTGCTCGGGTTCATGAAGGGCCGTGTGATCGGGTGGAAGCGCAAGCCGCGCCCGGTGAAGGAATCCGCCGGACCGCATCGGTCGTTCAGCCAGCGCTGGGTCGGCGGCATCACGAAGCGGCCGATCCTCACCTCGCTCGCGGTCATCGTCGGACTCGGCGTCATCGCCATTCCGGCCCTCAGCCTGAATCTCGCGCTTCCCAACGCCGGCGTGCTGCCGAAGGACTCCGAGGCACGGCAGAGCTACGACCTCGTCGCGGAGGAATTCGGCCCCGGCTTCAACGGCCCCCTCATCCTCACCGGCACGATCGTCACGTCGACGGATCCGTTGGCGCTCATGGAGGACCTGGGCGATGCCGTGGCGGACATCGACGGCGTCAAGGAGGTCGCCCTCGCGACCCCGAACGAGACCGCCGACACCGGCATCGTGCAGGTGATCCCCGAGACGGCTCCGGATGATCCGGCCACGAGCGAGCTCGTCCGAGAGCTGCGCTCGCACCACGACGAGTGGCTGGACGAGTTCGGCATCGATGTGAAGGTCACCGGCTTCACCGCCGTGGCGATCGACATCTCCGACCAGCTCGGCGCCGCCCTGCTGCCGTTCGGGATCTTCGTGATCGGGCTGTCGCTGATCCTGCTGACCATCGTGTTCCGCTCGCTGTGGGTGCCGATCACCGCGGCGCTCGGCTATCTGCTGTCGATCATCGCGGCCTTCGGCGTCGTGGGTGCGGTGTTCGAGTGGGGCTGGTTCGCCGATGCGCTGCATGTGGCGAAGGTCGGTCCGATCATCAGCTTCATGCCGATCGTGCTGATGGGCGTGCTGTTCGGTCTCGCCATGGACTACCAGGTCTTCCTGGTGTCGCGCATGCGCGAGGACTTCGTGCACGACCCGGTGTCGAAGAGCAAGGACCGCGCGGAACGGCGTGAGGCGGCGATCCGCGCGGTCAGGACCGGATTCAGCGGTTCGGCGAAGGTGGTCACGGCCGCAGGGCTCATCATGTTCGCCGTCTTCGTCGCGTTCGTCCCCGAAGGCGATTCGTCGCTCAAGCCGATCGCGCTCGGCCTTGCGGCCGGCATCGCGATCGATGCATTCCTCGTGCGCATGACGCTGATCCCCGCGCTGATGGCCATCCTCGGTCAGCGCGCCTGGGAGCTGCCCCGCTGGTTGGAGCGGATCCTCCCCAGCGTCGACATCGAGGGCGAGGCCGTCGAGCGCGAACGGCACCTCGCGTCGTGGCCCGGCGACGACTCGGTCGTCGCGGCGGACGATCTCGTGCTCAGCGCCGACGCGCCGATTCTGGAAGGCGTCACCCTGCGCCTCGCCCCGGGCACCGCGCTGGTCGCCACGGCTCCGGATGCCAGGGTGCGACGAGCGCTGGCTCTGGCCGTCGCCGGCCGGATCGTCCCCGATGACGGCCGCCTCCGGGTCGCCGGGCACCTGCTGCCCGGCCGGGCGGCCTGGGTGCGCGCGCACGTCGGCTGCGTCCTCGTCGACGACGCGGACGCCGCGCTCGCCGATCTGCGCGAAGCACTGCGCGGTCGATCGGAACTCGTCGTGATCGATGGCCTCGACCTGCTCGGCGGCGCGCAGCGCGATCAGGCCGAGGCGATGCTCAGGGATGCCGCGGCATCCCGTCCGCTGGCCGTGTTCGCCACGGCATCCGATGCGTACGTCGCCCGCGCGATCCTGGCGGATGCCGGATGGCCGGATGCCGACGTGACCGACACCCGTTTCCCCCACCGCACCGAGACCACCGAGGTGACCGCATGACCCTCTCCATCGAACGGACCCGCTCGCGCAGGTCGGTCACCTGGCTGACGGTACTGGGTGTGCTGCTGCTGCCCGCGATCATCGGCGGCCTGCTCGTGGCGGCGCTGCAGAACCCGACCGAGCGCCTCGACACGATGACCGCGGCGATCGTCAACCTCGACGAGCCGGTCACGATCGACGACCAGTACACGCCGCTCGGCCGTCAGCTCTCCTCCGGTCTCGTCGAGGGCTCGGATGAGCTCGATTCGAACCTGACCTGGGTGATCTCGAACGAGGACGACGCGGCAGAGGGCCTCGAGGACGGCACCTACCAGGCCGTCATCACCATCCCGGAGAACTTCTCGGCGGCGGCGACGTCATCCGGCCAGGCCATCGCCGACGGCGGTGGCGAGGCCGAGCAGGCGCTGATCACCGTCACGACGCCGGACGACGGCCGCGTGGCGGACGATCTCATCACGTCGCAGATCGCGACGGCCGCGACCGCAACGATGGGCACCATGCTCAGCGAGGCGACGATGGAGAACGTGCTGGTCGGATTCACGACCCTCGGCGAGCAGCTCGGCGAGGCAGCGGATGGCGCGACGCAGCTGGCCGACGGTGCTGGACAGGCCGCCGAGGGTGCGACCGCACTCCCCGAAGGCGCGACGCAGCTCGCCGACGGCGTGACGCAGCTCGGCGATGGCGCATCCCAGCTCGGTGACGGCGCATCCGAGATCTCGAACGGTGCGACGCAGCTCGCCGACGGTGCGACGCAGCTGTCAGGCGGCGCGAACTCGCTCGGTTCCGGCCTGGACACGATCGCCGTCAAGACCCGCGAAGCAGGCGCTGGCGCGACCACCCTGGGACAGGGTCTTCTCGCCGGGGCCGCTGCGATGACCGACCCCGCCGGAGAGATGAGTCAACTCGTCGGTGCCGCCGGAACCGTCGCTTCGGAGTCCGCGGCCGCCGCCGAGTCGACCGTCGTGACGGCGACGCAGGTGGGCGAGCTCGCAGGGACCCTCGGCGCTCTGGCTGCGCAGTGCGATCCGGCAGTGTCCGGCGAACTCTGCGCCCAGCTCGCCACGGCTGCTGCGGATGCCGGGACGGCCGCCGCTTCGGCCGGCGAGGCCGCGACGGCCGCCGGCACGGCGTCCGGCTATGCCGCCCCGCTCGCCGAGGGCATCGGCGCGCTGCCGCAGACCCTGTCGGCTCAGTTCACCGAAGCCGGAGGCGCCGCGATCGCGCTGGGCGACGGGCTGGGTCAGCTCGCCGGAGGCGTCGACCAGTCCGCGGCCGGTGCGCGCGAGCTCGCGAACGGCGCGACCGGACTCTCGACCGGCGCATCGGGCCTCGGCGAGGGCGCAGGCCAGCTCGCGGCCGGTGCCGACGAGCTGAGCTCGGGTGCCGGACAGCTCGGCGACGGCGCGACGCAGCTCGCGGACGGCGCGACCGAACTCGTCGATGGACTCGGCGAACTCGCGACGGGCACCGACGAACTGGCCGGCGGTCTGGACACGGCCGTGGAGTCGATCCCCTCGTTCTCGGAGGACGAGTCGTCCGATCTGGCCTCCGTCATCGCCGACCCCGTCTCCTCGAACACCGGGACGTCGACGATCTTCGGGCCGACGGCCATTCCGCTGCTGACGGCGGTCGTGCTCTGGTTCGGCGGGCTCGCGACGTTCCTCGTGCTGCGACCGCACACGGCGCGCACGCTCACCTCACGACGGCCGTCGATCTCGCTCGCGCTTCGGGCGTTCGCACCGGCCGCGCTCATCGGCGCAGGGCAGGGCCTGCTCGTCTCGATCATCGTTCAGATCGTGGCGCAGTACGACGCCGCGAGCTGGTGGGTGTTCGCCGGCACCGCTGTGCTCACCGGTGTCTCGTTCGCCGCTGTGAATCAGGCGCTGGTGGCGGTGCTCGGCGGCGTCGGACGCTGGATCAGCGCGCTCGTCGGCGTGCTGGCCATCGCGACCGGACTCATCTCGACCGTGCCAGCGTGGCTCGCTTCGCTCGGGGCCGCACTGCCGACGCAGCCGGCGTACACCGGACTGATCGCCGGGAACGGTGCCGCTGTCGCCGCGCTGATCGTGTGGGGTGTGCTGGCGCTGGGGGCGACGACATTGGCGGTCGCGCTGCGACGGACGACGTCTGCGAAGGCGGTCCTCGCGACCTGATCAGGCCTTCGCGGCGAAGTTCCGCGCGGCCTCGAGCAGGATCCGGGCTCCGAAGCCGGTGGCGCCCGCGGTCCGCCATGAGTCGTCCTTCTCGGTCTGCATGGTCCCCGCGATGTCGAGGTGCGCCCATGGCGTTTCCCCGACGAAGTGCGCGAGGAACAGCGCCGCGGTCGTCGCCCCGGCGAACGGTCCGCCGAGGTTCGCGATGTCGGCGATGTCCGAATCGAGCTGCTTGCGGTACTTCTTCTCCAGCGGCAGCTGCCACACCGGCTCGTCGACCGCTGCCGAGGCCGCACGGACGAGGTCGACGGTCGACTGGTCGTTGCCGAAGACCGGCGCCGTTGCGCCTCCCAGAGACACCAGGGCCGCTCCGGTCAGGGTGGCGATGTCGATGATCGCGTCGACCCCGTCCTCGTTGGCGAGCACGAGAGCGTCGCTCATCACGAGCCTTCCCTCGGCGTCGGTGTTCTTGACCTCGATCGTGGTGCCGCCGCGCGCGGTGAGCACGTCGCCGAGCTTGTACGCGGTCCCTGACGGCATGTTGTCGGTGCACATCAGCCAGCCGGTCACCTTCGCTTCCACTCCGGCGTCCCGAAGCGCGGTGAAGGTGCCGAGCACCGCCGCGGCGCCGCCCATGTCCATCTTCATGAGCAGATGCATGGGGTCGCTCGGCTTGAGGCTGATCCCGCCCGAGTCGTACATGATGCCCTTGCCGACGAGACCGAGATGGCCTGATGCCTCACCGGTCGGTGCGTAACTGAGCTTGATCATGCGGGGTTCTTCCGTGGAGCCCTGGTTGACCCCGAGCAGCCCGCCGCACCCCAGGTCGATGAGCACCTGCTTGTCGAAGAGCTCGACGTCGAAGCCGAAGCGGCTCCCGAGCTCGACGGCGATGTCTCCCATGTCGGTCGCGGTCAGGTGCCCCGGAGGGGTGTTGGCCAGGTCGCGGGCGACGATCGCGGCGCGTGCGCCGACGACGCCCTGCTCGACGGCATCCGCCGCCTCGCCGACTCCGGGGACATCGACCGTGAGGGACTTCAGCGCCACATGCCTGCTCACGTTCGACAGCACCGTGTAGCGGTATCGGGCGAGCAGCGCACCCTCGACGAGCGCGCGAACGACCGCATCCGGCTCGACGGCGATCGGCCCGAAGAGCCGGATCGCGACCTTCTCGCTCCGCGCCGCCGCTCGTACGACGTTCGCCGCGGCGTCGCGCAGCACGTCGGAGGACAGCTCGTCGCGAGCACCGAGCCCGACCGCCACGAGGGCGGCCGCGCCGGCCTGCGGCATCACCAGAGTCGATCCCGCGTCCCCGGTGAAGCCGGCATCCGCCAGCTGTTCGCGGCTGAAGCCGACAGCATCCGGCACGTCGCCGTCGGTGTGGATGCCGATGCCGATCGCCTCGGCGTCCGACGGCGCACCGAGGTGCACGCTCGTCGCGTCGAGCGCGTCGAGACCCGGCACGGTGCGGAAGTCGGCGGGGATCAGCTTGTTCGGGCTCCGGGTCATGGCAGTGCTCCTTCGGTCGAGTCGGTAGGGGTCAGCCGGCGATGTCCACCGGGGAGCCGGGGCCCCACGGGATGCCGAGCGCGAACCAGACGACGTAGAGCGCTGTCCATGCGAGCAGCATCCATACGGCGTACGGGATCATGAGCGCGATGATCGTGCCGATGCCGGCATCCTTCTTGTAGCGCTGGGCGACGGTGACCATGAACGGCAGGTAGACCATCAGCGGCGTCAGCACGTTCACCGGGGAATCGCCGACGCGGTAGGCGGCCAGCAGCGTCTGGGGCGCGACATCCAGCGAGGCGAAGATCGGGATGAACACCGGTGCGAAGATGACCCACTTGGGCACGAGGCCCGGAAGGATGAAGTCGAGGATCACGATCACGACGATGAAGGCGAGCAGGAGCACGATCGCCGGGACGCTGGCCTGTTCGAGCAGCTCCGCGGCCGAGATCGCGGCGACCGTCGGCAGATTCGTCCAATTGAACAGCGCGATGAACTGGGCGATCATCAGGAACATCACCAGCAGCCCGCCGAGCGTGCCGAATGTCTTCGCGATGGCCGCCACTGCGGCATCCCCGCCGCGCAACGTCCTGGCGCCGGCTCCGTAGGCCACACCGCAGACGAGGAAGGCGAGCGAGATGATGAAGACGAGGCTCGCCATGAACGGCGTCGTTCCGATGATGTCCCCGGTCTCCGGGTCGCGCAGCGGCGCACCAGGTGGCAGGGTGAGCGCGAGGATCACCGCGACGAATCCGAGCAGCGCCCAGAACGAGAACTTCAGACCGCGCGCCTCCGCATCGTGGTCGACGTTCTCCGCATCGTCGGCGATGGTCATCTCGCTGCGGTCGTACTTGCCGAGCCGCTTCTCGGTGATGAACATCGTCACGAGAAGGGCCACGGCCGTCAGCAGGAATGTCGACACGATGCCGAAGTAGAAGTTCTGCGTGACCTCGATCGGCTCCATGCCGGCTCCGACGAGCACCTCGTTCGTGATCTCTGTCAGCATGCTGTCGCTCGGCGTGATGAGCAGATTCGCGCCGAACGCCGCACCGACTCCGGCGAAGGCCGCGGCGAGTCCGGCCAGCGGGTGCCGGCCGACCGTGACGAATGCCGCTGCGGCGAGCGGGACGAGGATCAGGTACCCGGCATCCGTCGCCACGGACGAGAGCACGCCGACGAAGATGAGGATCGCTGCGATGAGTCGACGCGGCGCGACCTTGACGACCCGGCGGATGAGCGCGCCCATGAGGCCCGCGTGCTCGGCCACGCCGACGCCGGCCATCGCGATGAGCACGACGGCGACGACGCCGAAGCTCGCGAAGTTGTCGACGAACGACGAGAAGAAGAAGCGGACGCCCTCGACCGAGATGAGGTTGCGCACCTCGAACGTGCGCTCCTCGATGGTGTAGTCCGGGATCACAGCCGGCTGGCCGGTGGTCGTGTCGTAGATCGTCCAGCCGCCGCCGAACTGCTCGTTGATCTGCGTGAGCTCGTCCTGCGGGCCGGGGATGACGACCTCATCCGTGACCGAGACACCCGCCCAGGCGAGGATCGCGGAGAGGACGGCGATGAGTCCGATGAGATAGATGAACATGATCGTCGGGTTCGGCACCTTGTTGCCGACCTTTTCGATCCAGTTCAAGAATCCCTTGTTCGGCGCACCCACCGGGCTCGAGGCCCTTGCTTCAGACATGGCACTCATCCTGTCGATGCGAGGTTGTATCGTGCAAGCCTTTCGACGAAAACAGGTGCGGCTGCGCGACTCGCGGTCCTATGTTTGACGCAATGGACCCGATCATCACCACCCTTGTGATCCTGCTCTGCGCCGTGATCGCGTTCGTATCGAACCGGATTCCGCTCGGAGTGGTGGCTGTCGGCGTCTCGATCGCGCTCTACCTGACCGGTGTGCTGGATCTGAACAGCGCCTTGGCGGGCTTCGGCGATCCGACCGTCCTGTTCATCGCCGCCCTGTTCGTGGTCAGCGAGGCACTCGAATCGACGGGGATCGTGGCGTGGGCCGGTCAGCAGGTGATCGCCCGCACAGGGACGAGCCGGCGGCCGCTGCTGCTGACGATCGGCCTGCTCACCGCGGCGCTGACTGCCGTGATCAGCGTCAACGGATCCGTCGCCGCCCTCCTGCCGCTCGTGGTCGTCGTGGCGGCCCGCGCCGGCATCCGGCCCTCGCAGATGCTCATGCCGCTCGCGTTCTCCGCCCACGCCGGGTCTCTGCTGGCCCTCACCGGGACACCTCTGAACATCATCGTCTCGGGGATGGCCGAGGACAACGGAGGCCGAGAGTTCGGTTTCTTCGAGTTCGCCCTCGCAGGGCTCCCCCTCGTCGTCGGCACGCTGGCGATCATCCTGCTGTTCGGATCGCGACTGCTTCCCGATCGCACGCCGGCATCCGCCCCCGTCGACCTGGAGCAGCTGGCGTCGGCGCTGCGTGAGGACTACGCGATCTCGCCGGATCGGGAGCTGATGTCGCGCTCACGCGGCGTGGCGGAAGTGGTCGTCCCGCCGCGCTCGTCACTGATCGGACTCCACGTCTTCCCCGGCATGACGACCCCGAGCGGCGATCTGGTGGTGCTCGGCGTCCGCCGTGGCACCGAGGCCCTGGACGAGTCGGGGACGGATCTCCGTGCTGGTGACGCGCTGCTGCTCGACGGTTCCTGGGACGACCTGCAGCGCCATACGGCGCGGCGGGACGAGGTGCTCGTGGTGAAAGCTCCCCTGACCCTGCGGCGCTCCGTGCCGCTGGGCGTCGGCGCGAAGCGCACGATCGTGATCCTCGTCGCCATGATCATCCTGCTCGCGACCGGCATCGTCCCCGCGGCCATCGCGGGACTGCTCGCCGCCGGGGCGCTGATCCTCACCCGCGTCGTGTCGGTCACCCGCGCATATCGCGCGATCTCCTGGACGACTGTGATCCTCGTCGCCGGCATGATCCCGCTGTCGACGGCCTTCCAGGAGACCGGGACGGCCCAGCTCATCGCGGACGGGCTGCAGTCGATGCTCGGGGATGCCGGGCCGCACGTCGCTGTCGCAGTCGTCGTGCTCATCACCCTGGTCCTCGGTCAGCTCATCAGCAACACCGCGACCGTGCTCATCGTCGCTCCCGTCGCGATCGCGTTGGCGAGCGCGATGGAGGTGTCCGTGATGCCGTTCATGATGGCGCTCACGGTCGCCGGCGCCGCGGCCCTGCTGACCCCGGTCGCCACGCCCGCGAACCTCATGGTGATGGAACCGGGCGGCTACCGATTCGGCGACTACGCGCGACTCGGACTGCCCCTCATGGTGCTGTACTTCGTCGTCGCCGTGTTCTACGTGCCGCTGATCTGGCCGTTCTGACCGGCGGCACGGCCGACCTCAGCTCAGGCCGGAATAGGCGTGCAGGCCCTTGAAGAACACGTTCACGATCGTGAAGTTGAAGATCACGGCGGCGAAGCCGACGATCGACAGCCAGGCCGACGGGCTGCCGCGCCACCCGCGCGTCGCCCTGGCGTGGATGTAGCCCGCGTAGAGCACCCAGATGATGAAGGTCCAGGTCTCCTTGACGTCGAAGCCCCAGTAGCGGCCCCAGGCATCCTGCGCCCAGATCGCACCGGCGATGAGGGTGAACGTCCAGAAGATGAAGCCGATGATCGCGAACCGGTAGGCGAGGCCTTCCAGGCGCTCGGCCGTCGGCAGCGTCGCGAGGAAGCGCGGACCGGTCTTGTCGGCCTGCTCGGCGACCTTGCGCTCGCGCCGCGCCTGCAGCAGCTGCAGCACGGAGAGGGAGCACGCGAGCGCCAGGAACGCCGTCGCCAGCGAGGCGACGAAAACGTGGATCACGAGCCACACGCTCTTGAGAGGGTCCATCAGCGGGACGACCTCGACGTAGAAGTTCGTGGCCGCGAGCCCGAGCAGCACGACCACGAGCCCGATGATGAACGTGCCGAGGTAGCGCAGGTCGACGCGGGTCAGAACGACGAGATAGACCAGGACGATCAGCGCCGTGCCGATCATCGCGAACTCGTAGAGGTTGGCCCACGGCACGCGTCCGGCCGCGACGCCGCGCATGACGAGTGCGGCGACGTGGAACAGGAAAGCGAGGACCGTGAGCGCCGTGCCGATCCGCGCCATGACGAAGCGGGGTTTCTTCGGCCCCTCGGTTCCGGATGCCGTGGCGCCGGCGTCGGCCGACGAACCGGCGCCCGCGTACACGAGCTCCCGCTCCGATCGGGCGTCAGCGGTGGCCGCTGATCGGCCGGCCAGATCGAAGGCGTACGCGACGAAGGCCGCAGCGTAGATCGCGATGGCTGTCCAGATGCACAGCAGCGAGTAGTCGTCGAGCGCCAGCGCTTCCATGGTGTCAGTCTACTTTCGGGGGTCGTTATGGGGATCGTCGAGCAGTCGTTCGTGTCCGGCCGCGAGATCGGCGACGGCCTTGGCGATCGTGGGATCCTCGCCGCGGGCGAGACCGGCGTACTCCAGGTGCACGACGCCGTCGCTCGCGGTCGCCTTCACCCACATGCGCCGGCGCGGCACGAACAGCGCGAGGGCGAGACCGCCCAGCGCGAGCAGCGCGAACACCAGCACCCACACCGCAGAAGCATCGTGGTGGACCTGCAGCGATGCGTAGCGCTTGACCGACTCGGTGTAGTCGCCCTCGGCGGTCCCCTCGGGGGACTCGTCCTCGAACGTGACGGTTCCGAGCCCGTTCGGCAGATCGACGGTCTCGCCGGGCATGAGCTCGAGCGAATCGATGCCCGAGTCGCCGCCGGCGATCTCGGTGAGGTCGGTGGTGTCCAGCGTGTAGACCGATCGCGGGGTTCCGTCGTCGATTCCGAGGTCGCCCTGGTACACCCGCAGCGTCAGCAGCGGTGCGTACGTGTCGCCGTAGATGGACGTGTACGCCCCCGACTCGAGCTGCCCCTGGGTCGGATAGAAGAACCCGAGCATGCCCAGCTGCTCCGGCATCCCATCGGTCACCTTGACGACGCCCAGCGAGGTCATGTTCGTGTCCTGCGGCAGGAACTCGACCGAGTCGCGGAAGACGACCGTGCCGTCGGAGTTGCGCACCGTGATCGTGGGCGCGTAGCCGTTGCCGAGCAGGTAGATCTTGTCGCCCGAGATCTCGAGCGGGTGATTCACCCGTGCCGAGCCGTCCCACTCGGAGCCGTCCGAATCGCGCACCGACACGTTCGCCGAGTAGTCGCCGGCCTGTCCCGATGCGGTGGAACCGAACTCCTGGTACGTGACGTCGAACGAGTCGAGGGTCATGGCGTAGGGCGCGAGGGCGGCATCGCCGACGAAGCGGCCGCGGTTCATGGAGTTGTAGTCGACCAGGGAGTTGACGAACGTCTCCCCCTCGACGACGACCTTCTGCCCGGTGTACGCGAACCCGCCGCCGATGCCGACGGTCACGAGCACGCCGACCAGCGCGAGGTGGAACAGCAGATTGCCGGTCTCGCGCCAGTAGCCCCGCTCGGCCGAGACCGAGAACGTCTTTCCCGCGTCGTACCGCTCCACGCGGTAGCCGAGCGCCTTCAGCTGCTTCTGCGCGACGTCTGCGGCACGGGATGCTTCGGATGCGGCATCCCGATCACCGGCGACCTCGCGGTCGACCTCGGCGTGGTCGGCCAGGCGCTTCAGCCGGGCAGGGGTCCGCGGCGGCCGGGTCTGCAGCGCCTTTGCGTGGTGCCTGATCCGCGGGATGACGCATCCGACGAGCGACGTGAACAGCAGCAGGTAGATCGCCGAGAACCACGGCGACAGATAGACGTCGAACATGCTCATCGCGTCGAGCACGGGGAACATCTCGGGGTTGTTGGTCTCCCACTGCGTCACGCCGTTGGGGTCGGCCATGCGCTGCGGGAACACCGACCCGGGGATCGCCGCGATCGCGAGGATCAGCAGGAGCACGAGCGCGGTGCGCATCGACGTCAGCTGCCGCCAGCCCCAGCGCAGCCAGCCGACGAAGCCGAGCTTGGGCTGGTTCACGCCCTCGCCGGACCCGTCGATGTGGTCGGACGGGCGCAGGGGATCTGCGGACTCGGAGCTCACGGCATCCTTCTTGATCGAATCAGAGCGGGAGGTAGACACTGCCCATCACCGCCTGCAGGCGCGACATGATGGTCGTCCAGACGCCCGTCACCATCAGGACGCCGAGGCCGATGAGCATCGCTCCGCCGATGATGTTGAGGGTGCGGATGTGCCGACGGAGGAAGCCGATCGTGCGGGTCGCCCACCCGAATCCGAGCGCCGCCAGCAGGAACGGGATGCCGAGGCCGATCGAGTATGCGATGCCGAGGAATCCGGCGCGAACGGGGTCGCCGACGTTGATCGACAGCGCGACGATCGCGGCGAGCGTCGGGCCCATGCACGGCGCCCATCCGATGCCGAGTGCGATGCCGAGCAGCGGAGCGCCGATGATGCCGGCCTTGGAGTCGACGTGGAAGCGCCACTCGCGCTGAGCGAAGCCGAACAGTCCGAGGAAGACGAGACCCATCAGGATGATCACGACGCCGAGGATGCGGGTGAGCAGGTCGCCCCACTGCAGGAAGAACACGCCGGCGGCGCCGCCGAGCACGGTGAACGCGACGAAGACGAGCGTGAAGCCGAGGATGAAGAGGAGCACGCCGAGCACGAGACGGCTGCGGGTGGTCGTGGTGGTCGCCGTCGTCCCCGTGCCAGACGTCGATGCGCCGCGCTGCGGCACGGCCGCGCCGAGGAATCCGAGGTACCCCGGAACGAGCGGCAGCACGCACGGCGAGAGGAACGAGATGAGCCCGGCGAGCATCGCGACAGGAATCGCGAGCAGCAGGCTGCCGTCCCCGATCAGCGCCTGGATGTTCACGCGCTCTCCGCGAGCGCGTCCTTGACCAGCGTCTCCAGGATCGACGCGCTTTCGAGCTGACCGATGATGCGCGCCGCGACACGGCCCTGCTTGTCGAGCACGAGCGTCGTCGGAGTCGCCTGGATCGAAGTCACGGAGGCGAACGCCAGCTTCGCCTCTCCGGTCTTGGCGTCCATGAGGCTGGGATAGGTGACCCCGTAGGTCTCGGCGAACGCCTTCGCGGTATCGGGCTCGTCGAACGTGTTGACGCCGACGAACGAGACGCCCTCGTCCTGATACTCCTGCCAGACCGACTCCAGGTCGGCCGCCTCGACGCGGCACGGCGCGCACCCGGCGTACCAGAAGTTCACCACCGTGACGTCACCGGCCAGATCAGCGCTGTCGAGCTTCTCGCCGTCCTCGGTCACTCCACCGAACTCGACGGGTTCCCCACGATCGTCGGCAGCGATCTCGACGACGGTGAATCCGTCGGCCGCGATGTAGCCCTTGTCCTCGCCGTTCAGATACTGCTCGGCGACGGGGTCGGGGGCGCATGCGACGAGGCCGACGGCGAGCACCGCGGCGAGCGCGGCTCCGAGCATTCCCCGCGAGCGGGAACGGGAGGTCTGGCCGGCGCGGTCGGAGAGAACCGTGTGATCGGGCACGGCCCCAGTCTACGTGGCGGATTCTATGCGTACTCTGAGCCTTCTGCCAGTCTCAGAACCGAGCGAGGACGTCCTCGACTCCGGCCCGGAACCGTGGGCAGGTCGTGATGTCGTGGGCACTGCAGCGCAGCGCATGCTCGGTCATCGCGCGCGATCGGCGCATCTCCTCCATGCGCTGGTCGAGGTCGTCCAGGTGCGCGTACAGAACCTCGTGCCTGCCCCTGCGGCCATCGTCCAGCAGCACGCCGATCTGCTCGAGCGTCATGCCGGCGGCCTTGCTGCGCTGGATCACCGCGATGCGCACGATGTCGTCCTCGCCGTACCGCCGCCTGCCGGCATCGTCGCGCTCCGGCCGGAGCAGGCCGACGCTCTCCCAGTGACGCAGGACGTTCGTAGGGAGCTCGAACCGCTCGGCGACCTCGCCGACGGACCAGGGACGCGCAGGGCTTGACTTCATGTTGACATGAAGTCACAGACTGATCCCGAACGCAAGATCGAGAGGAGATCTCATGTACGACGTCATCGTGATCGGCGCAGGTCCCGCAGGCCTGCAGGCCGCTCTGACACTCGGCCGGATGCACCGCTCCGCGCTGGTGCTCGACTCCGGCGAGTACCGCAACGGCCCTGTGGCGCACATGCACAATGTGATCGCCAATGACGGCACGCCGCCGGCGGAATTCCGCGCGACTGCCAGGGCCCAGCTGGCCGCCTACGCCGACGTGGAGACGAGGGATGCCGCGGCAACCCGCATCACCGGCGAGCCGGACGACTTCACGGTCGAGCTCGCCGACGGCTCCTCCGAGCAGGCGCGGCGGATCATCCTGGCGACCGGCATGGCCGACGTGCTGCCGCACGTGCCCGGTCTCGACGAGCTGTGGGGTCGAGGCGCCTACACCTGCCCGTTCTGCGACGGTCACGAGTTCAGCGGCGCGCGCATCGGCATCCTCGGCGCCGCTGAACGCACCGCGCACCTCATCGGGATGCTCGGTCGCATCGTGGGCGAGATCGTCGTCTTCCCCCTCGACACCGCGGCCGACCCCGCTGTCGCGGCCGTGCTCACACAGGCCGGAGCGGTCGTGCACCCGGCGCCAGTCGAAAGCGTCGGTCGGACGGATGCCGAGATCGCCGTGCGCACCGCCGACGGCGAAGCCACAGTCACCGGACTCTTCGTGGCGGCGGGTGCTGTCCGCCAGCGGGCACCGTTCGCCGAGCAATTGGATCTGCAGATGCTGCCCTCGGGCGCGATCGAGGTCGACGACTTCGGGCGCACCTCGCTTCCGGGCGTGAGCGCCGCCGGCGATCTCGCCCACCGTGCGGCGCTGCCGGGGATCATGGCATCCGTGGTCGCAGCGGCAGCAGCCGGTCAGCTCGCCGCGGTCGGCGCCATCCAGGACCTGATGGCATCAGCGCGCTGACATCGGCGCGTCAGACCGCCCCGAGGTCGACACCGGAAGCGGCCGGCTCCGCGTAGCCGACTTCGCGCCACACGTCCCCGACCCGCTCGAACGAGGTGACGCTGGAGAGCGAGCAGCGCCGGGTCCGCGGGTCGTGCTGGAGACGCAGACCCGCGACCGACAGATGCGTGATCCAGATCGGCGCCTGGTGCGAGACGAACACGATGTCACCGGCATCCGTTCCGTCCCAGGCGTCGTTCATCGCCTGACGCATGCGCTCGGCGATGGAGGCGTATGCTTCCCCCCAGCTGGGCGTGGACGGACGACGCAGGTGCCACCAGTTGCGGGGATCGCGCAGCGCGCGACGCATCCGCGTTCCCTCGAAGACGTTCGTGGGCTCGATGATCCGCTCGTCCTGTTCCGCGGGGAGGCCGAGCATCTCGGTGAACGGCTCGGCGGATTCGCGGGCGCGCTGCAGCGGCGAGCAGCGCAGCTGGGCGACTGTGTGGTCGAGGCCGACGACGTACTCGGCGGCGGCTCTGGCCATGGCACGGCCGGCATCGCTCAGGCGGAAGTTCGGCAGCCGCCCGTAGAGCACGCGGTCGGGGTTGTGCACCTCGCCGTGACGGACGAGGTGCAGGCGCTCGGCCGGCACCCGGTCAGACCTTCCGGTACTCGGCTGACCCGAACCCGATGATCAGGTGCCCGACGAACGGGAAGAGCCACAGCAGGAAGAACGAGAACGCCCCGCCCTTGCCGAAGTTCGCGCCCTCCTTGATGGCGACGACGATCGCGAACACGAAGTTCACGACGGGGATCAGGTAGAGCAGCGCGAGCCACCCGGACATGCCGGCGATCTTCACCAGAATCACCCAGTTGACGATCGGGATCAGGGCCAGGATGCCGGGGTAGCCGGCCTTGGCGAACACCTTCCACATCGTCACCGCGTACAGCAGATACAGCACGATGCCGGTCACGACCGAACCGGTGGAGAAGAGCTGCTCGGTGATCAGATTCGAGTCCATGGCCGCGAGTCTAGCGAGCACCCTGGCCGTCATGCCTGCCCGGTGATCGCCCGCAGGGCGGCGACGTGCCGATCGAGCGCGCGCCGGCCCTTGAGCGTCGAACGCACCCATGTCCGAGGGCGGGCGCCGACATAGCCCTTGGTGACCTTCACGTAGCCGAGCTTCTCCAGGTGGGAGATGCCCTTGCTCAGCGCCGAGTCGTCGGACTCGATCAGGTCCCGCAGGCTCGCGAAATCGAGCTCGACATCGCCGGCGAGGGCCGCCATGACCGAGAGGCGCACCGGCGTGAGCAGCGCCTCGTCGAGGTCATGCCGCGGATGCGCCACGGCTTCGTCCGGGGAGGAGGGCGGACACGATGAGGGATGCCGCGACGAGCGCGCCGGCGCCGGCGGCGATGCCGGGCGTGACGACGTCGGTCGCAGCGATGAGCAGTGCGAGCAGGAACATGACCAGCGAGGCGAAGCCGAACGCGATCCACTGCGGGACGCGCCATTCGTAGCCGACGTTGAGGAAGCCCCACGGCTCGTTCCGGACCGCCAGTCCGATCACGACGATCATCATGCCGAGCATCATCACGAGCCAGCCGAGCGCCGGCACGAACACGACCGCGCAGACCAGCCCGAAGAACACTCCGAGGAATGCCGTGGTGAGGCGCACAGGGAGAGACAATCCGACCGATCGTTCTTCCGCACGGTCAGCAATCGGCGCATCGGTGCGCAGAATGACAGCGAGTGGTCGCGCGCTGAACACCACCAGCGCCACGACCGCGAGCACGAGCGCGACCCACCACGGGTAGCGGTCGATCGTGTCGGGGTGGCGATCTGCGACGATGCCCCAGACGAAGACGGCGGCGACCATGATAACGAACAGCGCCACCGCGATCCAATCCGCCCGCGTGAGGAGAACCCTCTTCCCGAAACGCTCGTTCGCGCCGCTCACGAGTGCGGACGAGATGATCACGGGCGGCAGGATGAGGGTCGCCGTCGTCCCGCCGAACGCCTGCACTCCGCCCTCGGCGGAACCGGTGAAGGCGAACACCCCGATGTAGCCGGCGAACAGCACGGCGATCGCGAGTTGCAGCACAGCGTGCTCGCGCGGCATCCGCTTCACCTGCGCGCGAAGTTCGTCGATGCGACGCAGCTCCTGCGCTTCTTGTCCACTTTCCATCTGGAAAGTATCTGCCAGATGCCAAGCGTCCGCAACCCCTCCGCCGGCGCTTCCCGCGCGCGCCCGTAGAATAGCCAGGTTCCCTTTTCCGAACTGGAGGAATCTTCCGTGCTTCGCACTCACACGACCGGCTCCCTGCGAGCCGAGCACATCGGTCAGACCGTCACCCTCACGGGTTGGGTCGATCGTCGTCGTGATCACGGAGGAGTCGCGTTCATCGATCTCCGGGACGCCTCCGGCATCGCCCAGGTGGTCATCCGCGACGAGGAGATCGCGCACCCGCTGCGCAGCGAGTTCGTCCTCAAGGTCACCGGCACCGTCTCGGCGCGTCCGGCCGGCAACGAGAACCCGAACCTGCCGACAGGCGAGGTCGAGGTGATCGCCGCCGAGGTCATCGTGCTCAACGAGTCCGCTCCCCTGCCGTTCCAGGTGTCCACCGGCCTCGAAGGCGGCGACCCGATCGGCGAGGACGTGCGCTTCAAGCACCGCTACCTCGACCTGCGGCGCCCGTCGTCGGCATCCGCTCTTCGCCTGCGCTCCGACGTGAACAAGGCGATCCGCGACGTGCTGCACGCGCGCGACTTCCTCGAGGTCGAGACCCCGACGCTGACGAAGTCGACGCCGGAGGGCGCCCGCGACTTCGTCGTGCCCGCGCGTCTGCACCCGGGCAGCTGGTACGCGCTGCCGCAGAGCCCACAGCTGTTCAAGCAGCTGCTCATGGTCGGCGGCGTCGAGAAGTACTACCAGATGGCCCGCTGCTACCGCGACGAGGACTTCCGCGCCGACCGGCAGCCCGAGTTCACGCAGCTCGACATCGAGATGAGCTTCGTCGACCAGGAAGACGTCATCGCCCTGATGGAGGAGCTCATCCCCGCGATGTGGGCGACCATCGACGTCGAGGTGCAGACCCCGCTGCCGCGCATCACGTACGCCGACGCCATGGCGAAGTACGGCTCCGACAAGCCCGACCTCCGCTTCGGCCTCGAGCTCGTCGAGGCGACGGAGTACTTCGCAGAGACCCCGTTCCGCGTCTTCCAGTCCGACTACGTCGGCGCCGTCGTCATGCCCGGTGGCGCATCGCAGCCGCGCAAGGTGCTGGACGCCTGGCAGGACTGGGCCAAGCAGCGCGGTGCGCGCGGCCTCGCGTACGTCCTGTTCAACGAGGACGGCACACTGGGCGGCCCCGTCGCCAAGAACCTGTCCGAGGCCGAGCAGGCCGGACTCGCCGAGCTCGTGGGCGCGAAAGCCGGCGACTGCGCGTTCTTCGCCGCCGGTTCCGCGAAGGACTCTCGTGCGCTGCTCGGCGCCGCGCGCGTCGAGATCGGACGCCGCCTCGGCCTGCTGGACCCCGACACGTTCGCCTTCACCTGGGTGGTCGACGCCCCGATGTTCGAACCGGCAGCGGATGCCGTGGCATCCGGTGACGTCGCCGTCGGAGCCGGAGCATGGACGGCCGTGCACCACGCGTTCACCGGCCCGAAGCCGGAGTTCGAGGACACCTTCGACACGGACCCTGGGTCGGCGCTCGCGTACGCGTACGACATCGTCTGCAACGGCTCGGAGCTCGGCGGCGGCTCGATCCGCATCCACCGCGAGGACGTGCAGAAGCGCGTGTTCGAGGTCATGGGCATCAGCGACGAGGTGGCCGACGAGCAGTTCGGCTTCCTGCTGGACGCATTCAAGTTCGGTGCCCCGCCGCACGGCGGTATCGCGCTCGGCATGGACCGCGTGCTGCAGCACCTGACCAAGACCGAGTCGATCCGCGAGGTCATCGCGTTCCCGAAGACCGGCAACGGCTTCGACCCGCTGACCTCGGCTCCGGCACCGATCACGGATCAGCAGCGCGCCGAGGCCGGCGTCGACTTCGTCCCGGAGGATGCCGAGGCCTGACCCCGTCCTGTCTGCGAGACCCCGTCGTATCCACGTGGAAACGACGGGGTCTCGCCGTTCAGGAGAGGTGTCGCGGGCTGGAGGTCACGCCTCGTCGGCGTCGGACAGGTCCTCCACCGAGACCGGCACGCGACCGGCGAAGAGCACGCCGATGCCGTACTCCTCTGCCATCGCGAGAGGGCTCTCGGCGAACCGGATCATCCAGGTCCCGTCCTGCCACACGACGACCTCCGGCTCGTCGAACGGCGCCGGTCGCCCGGCGAGCAGCGCACGCTGATCGTCCGCGAGCCCCCAAGAGTCCCCGGCGAGCTCGGTGGCGAGGAACTGCTCGGCGGCGGACCGGAGTTCATCGAAGTCCGCGATGGCACCGACCGCGGCATCCAGAGCCTGTGCGGACGGCTCGGCCGCCGGCTCGATCAGCAGGGTGATCTCGCCGCCGTCGAACGTGCCGCTCCAGCAGGCGATGTCCTCGGGTGCGTCCAGCCGGTCGAGGGAGATTCCCGTCACGTCGATCGTCTGCGGCAGTTGTGTCATGCGCACAGTCAAGCAGGTCCTGCGGAGGCGGCGGACTCTTCCGCTCGGCATCCCGCGCCCGCTAGCGTGTGACCCGGGCGGCCTCTCGGCTCCCACCACCCAGGGGAAGGATGCCTCATGGCAGGCAAGTTCGAGCTGTATCAGGACAAGGGCGGCGACTACCGCTTCCGTCTCAAGGCGGGCAATGGCGAGGTCATCGCCACCGGCCAGGGCTACTCGTCCAAGGCGGGGGCGCTGAACGGGATCGACTCGGTCCGCCGCAACGCAGCGGACGCCGAGGTCGTCGAAGTCGACGGCTGATCAGGCCGCCGAGACCCCCGCTGACGGCATCCGCAGCGGGGGTCTCGTCGTCGAGTCGTCGAGTCGTCGAGTCGTCGAGTCGTCGAGTCGGAGCGTCGCCACCTGCGCGTCACCTCGCATTCACTCGGGTCGCATCTGCGCGTCACCGTGCCGGAATAGGTTCCTCCCGAACCCGGCAACCCTGCGCCGGACACCCGAGAGGAACCCCCATGGCACCCGTCACTCGTCGCGCCCGCATCGCCAGCGGCCTCGCCCTCACCGCCGCCACGGCACTGCTGCTCGCCTCGTGCGCCGCTGAGGCGTCCGGGACCGCAGACGCATCAGGCGACTCGGCAGTGGATGCCGCGACGGCCACGTCGCTCGCCGATTTCGGAACCCTGGCCGACCTCGAGACCGCCGCGAAGGCGGAGGGCCAGCTCAACGTCATCGCGCTTCCTCGCGACTGGGCGAACTACGGCGAGATCCTCGACCTGTTCGCCGAGAAGTACCCCGAGATCACGATCAATGAGCAGTCGCCGGACGTCTCCAGCGCTGAGGAGATCCAGGCCGCCGAGACCAACAAGGGCCTCGACACCGCTCCGGACGTGTTCGACCTCGGCCTGACCGTCGCGCTGCAGAGCACCGACCAGTTCGCGCCGTACCAGGTGGAGACGTGGGACGACATCCCCGCGGAGCTCAAGGAGCCCACGGGGCTGTTCGTCGGCGATTACGGCGGGTACATGTCGATCGGGTACGACTCGTCGAAGTTCCCCGCACCGGCCGCGCTGGACGACCTGCTCGGCGCGGACTACAAGGGATCCGTCGCGATCAACGGCGACCCGACGCAGGCCGGTGCCGCCTTCGCCGCCGTCGGCCTCGCCACTGTGCAGTCCGACGGCACTCTGGACGACTTCCAGCCCGGCATCGACTTCTTCGGCGAGCTGCAGAGCGCAGGCAACCTCCTCAAGGTCGACGTGACCACCGCGACGGTCGCCAGCGGTGAGACCCCGGTCGTCTTCGACTGGGACTACCTCAACGCCGCGCACACCGCCGACAACGACAACTGGGAGGTCGTCGTCCTCGACGGCGTCGGCTACGCCGGCTACTACAACCAGGCCATCAACGTCGACGCTCCGAACCCGGCCGCCGCGCGCCTGTGGCAGGAATTCCTCTACAGCGACGAGGTGCAGAACCTGTGGCTGAAGGGCGGCGCCCGCCCGGTGCGCATGGAGGCCATGATCGAGGCCGGCACCATCGACACCGACCTCGCGGACGCGCTGCCCGAAGCGCCCGCCGAGACGGTCGTCCCCACCGAGGAGCAGTCCGAGAACGCCGGCACCCTGCTCGGCGAGAAGTGGGCAGCGGCCGTCCAGTGACGCTCGTCGCGACGGCGGGGGCGGATGCCGCGGCATCCGCCCCCGTCCCTGCTCCACCACCCGGCCGCAGCCGCACGGGCCCGTCGTTCGCCTGGCTGGGGCTGGTGCCCTTCGCCGCCTACGTGATGCTGTTCCTCGCCGTGCCGACCGTGCTCGCGATCGGGTCCGGATTCTTCACCGACGACGGCTCGTTCACCTGGGCGAACGTGGCCGCGCTCGGCGATCCGGTCGTCCTGATCACGTTCGCCAACTCGGCCTGGCTGTCGCTGCTGACCGCCGTCGTCGGATCCGTCGTCGGTGCGCTCGTCTGCTACGCCCTGCTCGGCATGAATCCGCAGGGCGGGGTCCGCACGACGGTGGATGCCATGGCCGGCGTCCTCGCGCAGTTCGGCGGCGTGATGCTGGCGTTCGCCTTCATCGCGACGATCGGCACCCAGGGCGTCATCACGGTGTTCCTTCGCGACGGGTTCGGGCTCGACATCTTCGCGAACGGCAACTGGCTCTACGCGCTGCCCGGGCTCATCCTCCCGTACATCTACTTCCAGGTGCCGCTCATGGTCATCACGTTCATGCCCGCTCTCGCCGGGCTCAAGCCGCAGTGGGCGGAGGCGAATCTCACTCTCGGCGGAAGCCGTGCCAGTTTCTGGCTGCGCGTCGGCTTCCCCGTGCTGGCTCCGTCGTTCCTCGCCAGTCTCCTGCTGCTGTTCGCGAATGCGTTCTCGTCCTACGCCACGGCCGCGGCGCTCGCCAGCCAGGGCTCGCAGATCGTGCCGCTGCAGATCCGGGCGGCGCTCACGAGCGAGACCGTGCTGGGGCGCGAGAATCTCGCCGGCGCACTCGCGCTCGGCATGATCCTCGTGGTCGGCGTCGTCATGTTCCTGTACTCCCTGATCCAGCGCCGTGCCGCACGGTGGCAGTCGTGAACTCGCTGGCGCCCAGCGGCGTCACCCGCTGGATCGTCGGCATCCTGGTCGGCGCATTCTTCGCGATCCCCCTGATCTCGACCCTGCTCTACACCCTGCGGATGCCGGACGGCACGTACTCGCTCGAGCGCTGGGCCGGCCTCGTCGATCCGAGCATGACCGCCATTCTCCGGCCGATCTGGACGGGCCTGGGCAACTCTCTGCTCCTCGCCGTCGTCACCGTCGCGATCGTCCTGCTCGTGCTCACACCGACGATGATCCTGGTCAACCTGCGCTTCGAGCGGCTCAAGCCGCTCTTCGAGTTCGTGGTGCTGCTGCCGATCTCGATCCCCGCGATCGTCCTGGTCGTCGGACTCGCCCCGATATACCTCCAGGTCGGACGGATGCTGGGCACCGGCGCGTGGACGCTCGCCTTCGCGTACGGGATCACCGTGCTGCCGTTCGCCTACCGCTCCATCCAGGCATCCATGGATGCCGTCGACCTGCGCACCCTGGCCGAAGCCGCCCGCTCGCTCGGCGCCGGGTGGACCGCCGTGGTGCTGAAGGCGCTCGTGCCCAACATTCGACAGGGGCTGCTGGCGGCATCCCTCATCTCGATCGCCGTGGTCCTCGGCGAATTCACCATCGCGTCCCTGCTCAATCGGCAGGTGTTCCAGACCGCCATGGTCGTCGTGCAGAAGCAGGACCCGTATGCGCCGGCGATCTTCACTCTCCTCGCCCTGTTGTTCTGCTTCCTGCTCCTGCTCGTCATCGGCCGCGCCGCCCGCGGCACCCGGAAGGCACGCTCATGACCGTCGATCACTCCCTGCCCGCCACGGCCGACAACCTCCTGCTCGCCGACGCCGGCGACGGCACGCGCGTCGAGCTTCAGGGCGTCGTGAAGGACTACGGGTCCCAGCGGGTGCTGCACGGCGTCGACCTCGACATCGCACCAGGCGAATTCGTCTCGCTGCTGGGCCCGTCCGGATGCGGCAAGACCACCGCCCTGAGGGTGCTCGCCGGGCTCGAGAGCGCGAACGCCGGCGCGGTGATGCTGGGCGGTCAGGACGTGTCGCGCGTACCGACGAACAAGCGCGACATCGGCATGGTGTTCCAGTCGTACTCGCTGTTCCCGCATCTGCGGATCGCCGACAACACCGCGTTCGGGCTGCGCCGGCGCGGGGTCGGCAGAGCCGAGTCGACACGGCGCGCACTCGACGCCCTGGCGCTCGTCGGCCTCGAGGCCCTCTCCGACCGGTATCCGCACGAGCTCTCCGGCGGGCAGCAGCAGCGGGTCGCGCTCGCCCGTGCGCTGGTCACCGAGCCGAAGGTGCTGCTGCTGGACGAGCCCCTGTCGGCGCTGGACGCCAAGGTGCGCGTACAGCTGCGGGACGAGATCCGCCGCATCCAGTTGCGCCTGGGCATCACCACGGTGTTCGTGACCCATGACCAGGAGGAGGCCCTCGCGGTGTCCGACCGGATCGCGGTGATGAACGCGGGTCGCATCGAGCAGATCGGATCGCCGGAGCAGCTCTACACGGCGCCCTCCACATCGACGGTCGCCGCCTTCGTCGGACTCTCCAGTGTGGTGACCGGCGTCGCGGACGGCGATCACGTCGTCGTCTGGGGCCAGCGGCTGCCGTTGCAGAGTCCGGCCGATGGCCCGGTCGATGTGTTTCTGCGCCCGGAGAACGTGCACTTCGCCTCGGAAGCGGATGCCTCGACGACCGCACTCGTCGAGGAGAGCACGTTCCTCGGCAGCATGCGTCGGACTCTCGTGCGCACGGAGTCCGGAGAGCTCGTGCGGCTCCAGCACTCCCCCGGCATACGTCCGTCCTTCGGCGAGCGCGTGCTCATCGCCGTCGCACCGGAGCCGGTCGCCGTGCACGCGCGCGGCTGAGCACCGGTGGTGCCGACGGGCGGTGATGCCCCCGTCCTGCTCGTGAGCGTTCACGGGCTTCTTGACGCCGGATCACTGCAGGACTATCGTGACAAGCTCGTGAACGTTCACGCAACCTGCTCGAAAGGACGATGGTGACCCCTCAGCTCGCAGTCGAAGACACCCGCACTCGGACCAGCGGATGGGCGGTGCTCGGCCCGGGGAACATCGCACGACGCTTCCTCACCGGCCTCGCCTCCAGCGACGGAGAACTCGTCGCGGTCGGCAGTTCCGACAGCTCGCGCGCTCGCGCATTCGCCGATGAGGCGCAGGGGCAGGGTGCCGCGGATGTCACGGCGGACGACTACGCGGGGGCACTCGCCGACCCGCGCGTCGATGCGGTGTACGTCTCCAGCGTGCACACCGCGCATCCCGCGCTCGTGCTCGAGGCGATCGCCGCCGGCAAGGCCGTCCTGTGCGAGAAGCCCCTGTCCGTGAACCACGGCACGACGATGGCGCTCGTGGATGCCGCACGGCAGGCGGGCGTGCCGCTCGTCGAGGCGTACATGTACCGCTTCCACCCGCAGACCCGCAGGGTGCTCGACCTCGTGCGCGATGGGGCCATCGGCCGCGTCCTGCACATCGATGCGTCGTTCGCGTTCCGCGTCGGCGAGCGCGGCGGGCGCCTCTTCGACCCCGCAGTCGCGGGTGGCGGGATCCTCGACGTCGGCGGCTATCCCACCACGATGGCGTCCGCCATCGTGGACGCCGCCGACGGCGTGCACGCCTCCGAGCCGGTCGAGCTGACGGCCGACGGCACGATCGGGCCGACGGGCGTCGACGAATGGGCCGTCGCCAGGGCGACGTACCGCAGCGGCATCACCGCGACCCTGACCACGGGCGTCATGGCGCCGGCCGAGAACACGGTGACGATCCTGGGCGAGCGGGGCAGCATCCGCATCGCCGACCCCTGGGTTCCCGCCGGTGACACCACGGTCGAGGTCGCCACGACCGACGGCGTCCAGACGATCACGATCGACGCCACCGACGCATACGGGCTCGAGGCGGATGCCACCGTCGCCGCCCTGCGCGACGGCCGCGCCGATGCTCCCGAGATGACCTCGGCCGAGACGCTCGCCACAGCGCGGACTCTCGACCGCTGGCGTGCGGCCATCGGGCTGCGTTACGCCTTCGAAGCCGAGGATGCCGACATCCCGCCGGTCCGCGCCGCGTCCGGCACCAGCGCACCGAGCACGATGCGGTACGGCGAGATCGCCGGTATCGACAAGCGCATCTCCCGGCTCGTCATGGGCGTGGACAACCAGCCGGACCTCGCTCACGCGTCGGCGGTCTTCGACGTCTACGCCGAGCAGGGCGGCAACGTCTTCGATACGGCGTACATCTACGGCGACGGCGACCTCGAGCGTCGCCTCGGCCGATGGATCGCGAACCGCGGCATCCGCGAGGAGGTCGTGGTCATCACCAAGGGCGGGCACACCCCGCACTGCGACCCGGAGTCCGTGTCGCGCCAGCTGATCGAGAGCCTCGAGCGGCAGGGAACCGACTACGCGGACATCTACATGCTGCATCGCGACAACCCCGACGTCCCGGTCGGGGAGTTCGTCGACGTGCTCGACGAGCACGCCCGCGCGGGTCGCATCCGCGTGTTCGGCGGATCGAACTGGACGCCGGAACGCATCGACGAGGCCAACGCCTACGCACTGGCCAACGGGCGGCAGGGGTTCGGAGTCGTCAGCGATCACTTCGGACTCGCTGAAGCCTACGACGTGCCGTGGGCGGGCTGCGTCCACGTGACGGACGACGCGTCGCGTCGCTGGCTCGAGGAGCGTCAGATCCCGCTGCTGCCCTGGTCGTCGCAGGCTCGCGGGTTCTTCACGGGCCGCGCCCATCCGGATGACCTCAGCGACCCGGAGCTCGTGCGCTGCTATTACAGCGACGACAATTTCGAGCGCCTGCGGCGTGCCGAGCAGCTCGGGACCGAGCGCGGCGTGCCGACGACGGCGATCGCACTCGCCTACGTGCTGGCGCAGCCCTTCCCCACGTTCCCCCTCTTCGGACCCCGTACGATCGAGGAGACCCGCTCGTCGATGCGGGGACTCACCGTCGATCTCACGCCCGAAGAGGTGGCATGGCTGAATCTGCGAAGCTGAGCGGCACGGGCGATCCCGCATCGGGATCGCCCCGCCGGCGCGCGACCATCCTCGACGTCGCCGCCGCCGCCGGGGTATCGCGTCAGACGGTCACCCGTGCGATCAACGACATGCCCGGCATCAGCGTCGAGACCAGAAGCCGGGTCCTCGACGCCGCGAGCGCACTCGCGTACCGTCCGTCCCGTTTCGGACGAGGGCTGGTCACCGGTGGCGATCGTCAGCTCGGGCTCGTCGTCAGCGATCTCCGCAACCCGTATTCGCCCGAACTCGCCTCGGCGATCGTCCGTCGAGCGGCGGCGGACGAATGGAGCGTCTCGCTCGTCGACATCGGGCTGTCCGGTGCGGCGGAGCGCGTGCTGAGCGCACTCCAGGCGCAGGTCGACGTCGTGGTCGGCTACCTCGGCGAATGGGCCCCTGAGTGGGAGAGCCGTTTCAGTGCGACGCCGCTCATCCTGCTCGACGCCGGTTCGGACTCCCCGCACCCGGGGGTGCTCCTGGATCCCGCCGATGCGATCGAGGAACTCGCCGCCCATCTCGCCGCGGTCGGCACGCGCCGACCCGTCGTGCTGGATGCCTCGGAGCCCCCTGCCGCGAGCGGGCGGGGTCTCGCGATGGTCGCCGCCCTCGAACGACGGGGCCTCAGCCCTGAGCTCGTCCACGCCGCGGCATCGACGCCAGAGCACGCCTCCGCCGTCGCCGCCCAGATCATCCGCCGGGCTTCGCCTCCGGATGCGATCCTCGCGTTCAACGACCTGATGGCCTTCGGCGTGCTGTCCGCATGCCGGCATGCGGGGCTGGACGTCCCTCGCGACATCCGCGTGGCCGGCGTCGACGGCCTCTCGATCGGAACGCTGGTCGCGCCGACCCTCACCACACTCGCGGTGGACTTCGACGAGGTCGCCCGTCACACGCTCGAGCTCGCCGTCGCCCTCAGCGAACCGGATCCGGAGGTGGACGCGCACCGCGTCGTCGCCCACAGGCTCGTGCTGCGCGAGTCGGCGTAGAAGGGCGCGTGCTTACAGCACCCGCGAGAGGAAGTCCTTCGTGCGCTGATGCTGCGGGTCGGCGAGCACTGAGCGCGGGTCGCCCTCCTCGACGATGACGCCGCCGTCCATGAAGATCAACCGGGAACCGACCTCGCGCGCGAACCCCATCTCGTGGGTCACGACGAGCATCGTCATGCCCTCCTCGGCGAGTGAGCGCATGACCTGCAGCACTTCGCCGACCAGCTCGGGGTCGAGCGCCGATGTCGGCTCGTCGAACAGCATCATGTCCGGATTCATGCACAGCGCCCTGGCGATCGCCACGCGCTGCTGCTGACCGCCGGACAGGTGCCCCGGGTACGCATCGACCTTCTCGGCCAGCCCGACCCGGTCGAGCATCTCGCGGGCGACCTTCTCGGCATCCGTCTTGGATCGCTTGAGGACCCGGCGCTGCGCGAGCGTCAGGTTTCCGAGCACATCGAGGTGCGGGAAGAGATTGAAGCTCTGGAACACCATGCCGATACGGGTGCGGACCCTGTCGATGTCGGTGTCCTCGTCGAGGATGTCGATTCCCTCGATCAGGATCTGCCCGCCGGTCGGCTCCTCGAGCAGGTTCACAGAACGCAGCAGCGTCGACTTGCCAGAGCCGGAGGGGCCGATCACGCACACGACCTCGCCGGCCGACACGGTCAGGTCGATGCCCTTGAGCACTTCGTTGTCGCCGAACGTCTTCACGAGGCCGCGAGCCTCGATGGCCGGCGCGTGGATGTCGATCAGATCCGTGCTCATCGCTGCCTCGCCAATCGTCGTTCGAGCCACGCTGCCAGGCGCGTGAGCGGGATGGTCACGATCAGGTACAGCGCCGCGGCCACGACGAGAGCCGTGCCGTTCGCCGTCGCCGACGAACTGTCGCGCGCGAACGTGGTCAGCTCGCGCGACATGATCGTCGTACCGGCGATGTAGACCAGCGACGTGTCCTTGAGCAACAGCACGAACTCGTTCGTGAGCGGCGGGATGATGATGCGGAAGCCCTGCGGCAGCACGACCCAGAACATCGTCTTGGTCGGCGACATACCCAGCGATCTGGATGCTTCGGTCTGCCCCTTCGGAACCGCCTGGATGCCGGCGCGAATGACCTCGGCCATGTACGCCGAGGCGACCATGACCAGACCGACCACGCCCTGTGCGGCCGGGCCGCCTGGGACCTTGATGCCGAGCCCGATCGGCAGCATGAACGCGACGGCGAAGATCGTCAGCAGTGCGGGCAGACCGCGGAACAGCTCGATCCAGGCGGTCGCGAACCAGCGGAACGGCAGGATGCTGGAGAGCTTCAGGATCGCCAGCAGGATGCCGAGCAGTGCACCGCCCGCGAACCCGATCAGCGTGTACAGCAGCGTGTTCACCAGCGCCACCGTGATGATGTCCGGGAACAGGCCGGCCGCGACCTCGGGATTCAGGAACTGCTTGCTGAATCTCGGCCAGTCCGTCGCCAGGATCGCCCACCCGACGACGGCGACGAAGATCGCGTACATCGCGATCCGGTACAGCCGTTGCCGTGTCCTGCGTTTCATCGCCATCGTCGTACCCCGTCGTACCGGAAGATGCGGATCACTCGGCGGCGAAGTAGGAGTCGTAGATCTCCTGGTACGTGCCGTCCTCCTGCAGTTCGGCGAGCGCGCCGTTCACAGCCTCGAGCAGCTCGGTCTTCTCGTCCTTCGCGAACGCGAAGCCGTAGGACTCGTCGGTCTCGTACTCCTCGACGATCGTGTACGTGTCATCGGCGCGGACGTGCTCGACGTTGACCGGGAGATCCTGCAGGATCGCGTCGACCTGACCTGCCTGGATGGCCGGCCACAGTTCGCCGTCCGACGGCAGACGCACGATCTCGGTGCCCTCTGGTGCGTTCTCGGTCGTGTAGGCCTCACCCGTCGTGCCCTGCTGGACGCCGACGGTCTTGCCCGCCAGGTCGTCGATGGACTCGATACCGGAATCGGCAGGCACCATCAGCGACTGCAGCGAGTCGTAGTACGGGTCGGAGAAGTCGATGTTCGCCTTGCGCTCATCGGTGATCGTCATGGCGGAGGCACCGATGTCGCACGTGCCGGCGAGCAGCGTCGTGCCCGATTGCAGAGCGTCGAATCCGGTGTCCTGCACGGCGATCTTCAGGTCGAGCTTCTCGGCGACCGCTGTCAGCAGATCGATGTCGAAGCCCGTGAAGCCGCTTTCCGTGCTGTCATCGAAGTCCTCGAACGGCGGGTAGGGGACGTCGGAGCAGACGGTCAGCGTGCCCTCTTCGACGAGTCCGTAGTCCGCGCCGCTCTCCGGCGCCTCGGCACCAGGATCGGTTCCACCAGCGCAGCCGGCGAGAAGGAGGACGGACGACGCCGCGAGGGCGACTCCGGTGGCGAGGGTGCGACGGCGGGTCATGATCGCTCCAGTGTGACGGGGCGATGACGCCCGCTGACGGGTGGGTGAACACATCTAAACACGTCGCGGCGCGGATGACCGTGGATAATCGCCGCCGCGAGGTTACGTTTCGGTTTCAGCGGTTGTGGTACCGGGTCCCGGCTCAGACTTCGAAGTCGACCGCGACGCGACCGGACACGACGGACCGGATGAACCCGGCCGCCTCTTCGTGCGCCGGATGCACCTGGTACGCCTCGAGGGCCGCGGCATCCGCGAAGTCGGCGACGAGCGTGACGTCCCAATTCTCGTCGGGATACAGGCTGTTCGCACCCGCCGAGATCGAGAGCAGCTCGGGGACCACACCGTCGAGGGCGCTCAGTCGCCGTGCGACCTCGGCGGCCTGAGCAGCGCGCTCCGAGGCATCCTCGTTCGCGAGCTTCCACGTGACGACGTGACGGATGGTCATGCCTTCTCCAGTCTCTCGCGCAGGCGCTCGGGCGAGACTCGCCAGTGCGCATGCAGTTCCCCGTCGATGAGGACGACGGGGATCTTCTCCCACCACAGTTCGTACAGCGCGGGGTCGTCGTTGATCGACGCCTCTGCGACCTCGATGCGGTCAGCCGTGTCATCGGGCAGCTCGGCGATCACGGCATCCACGACCTCGCGCGCGACGTCGCAGAGATGGCAGTCGGGCTTGCCGATGATGGTGAGCGCGGTCACGCTGCCGGGGTCGCGATCTCGCGCCCCTGCGCGATCCACTCCCCTGTGCCGCCGTCGACGTTCGTGACGTCGTAGCCGCGCGACTCGAGAGCCTCGACGACGCGTGCGGAGCGGCCGCCGACCTGGCAGATCACGTCGAACGCCTCACCGGGCAATTCATCCAGGCGGCTTCCGATCTCGGACATCGGGATGTTCACGGCGCCGGGGACGTGACCGCGCGCGTACTCGTCGCGTTCGCGGACATCGATGAGCGGCGTGTTCGAGCGCTCGGCGAGCTCGACGACGGTGATCGACTTCATTGCTTCCTCAAGGACGGGGCGCTCGGGCCGTGGGTCGCGGGAGAGACACAAAGCGCCCCCTGTCGACTCGCTCGAGGAGCAGTCGGGGGCGCTCGTGTCTGGGCCGCTTACTTCTTGTTGCGGCGCTGGTGGCGAGTCTTGCGAAGCAGCTTGCGGTGCTTCTTCTTCGCCATGCGCTTGCGGCGCTTCTTGATGACAGAACCCACGGAAACCTCACTACGTCAGGGGCTGGATGTCGCACAATTCGGGACACCCGGGTACGGGCACGGAAAAATGCCTCGGATCAGTCTAGCAAACCACGCGGGGCCCGCTGTTCACGCGGCGGCGGATCAGCCGACGTCCGCGATCGGTCGTCGCAGCGCGTCGGCCACGGCCGACTCCGGCACGCGATAACTGCGGCCGAACCGGATCGCGGGAAGCTCTCCGGAGTGCACGAGGCGGTACACGGTCATCTTCGACACGCGCATGATCTCGGCGACCTCGGCGACCGTCAGGAAGCGAACGTCTGGAACTTCGGGCATCCCCTGTACCCCTTTCTGCTGAAGCACACTCTAGGCCGAACCTGTCACGCGTGTAAACCCACGTGGCTGTTGTGGTCTGTGGGACCAGTGGGGCGGTCAGCTCCGCGCCAGGCGCTCGCGGGCGTCCCGCAGCGCCTGGCGTTCGAGCTTGCGCGCGACGCGCAGCGCCTTCTCCGCCTCGCGCACGGCCTTCTGCGCCTCGCGATACTTCTTGTCACCGCCGAGTTCGACCCTGTCGATCTCCAGCCACTCCTGGACCGGGGCGTGCCCCTCGCCTCGGCCGAGCGCGTCGATGTACATCGCGACGCCGTCCAGCAGACGCTCGGTGGCGAATCGG
Organism: Microbacterium sp. M; assembly: GCF_045181065.1. GTDB lineage: Bacteria > Actinomycetota > Actinomycetes > Actinomycetales > Microbacteriaceae > Microbacterium. Next base: position 3,058,607 of record NZ_CP173721.1, read on the forward strand.
AACGGGTCCTGCTGATCGACGAAGACGCCGGCGTCGATCGCCCTGCGCAGATGCGGGTACTCGTCCGCCGAGATCACGCGATCGAACAGCGCCGATTCCCTGGCCGAGACCTCGTCCGCCGTGAGGCCGCTGATGCGCGCCTGCTCCGAATAGCCCGCGAGCACCATGCCGTACCAGCGCGCCTGACCGGTCATCGCCAGAGCGACCGCGAGCCGTTCGGATTCGGTCAGCGGCGTCTCGGCGAGCGCTTCGAGCCCGGCTTCGATCCACGCCGAGCTATTGGGCGTGATCGGCGACCCCGTGATCGGCAGGGCGAGGATCCACGGGTGGCGCAGATAGATGAGCACCTGGGCCTCGAACAGCGCGCGGAGCCTGTCCCGCCAGCCGTCGTGCTCCCGATGCTCCTCCGGTGGGATGCCGGTCGCCTCTTCCTGCATCAGCAGCAGCAGGTCGTCCTTCGCGCTCACATAGCGATACAGGGACATCGGGGTGAATCCGAGCGACGCCGCGACAGCCGCCATCGACACGGCGCCGATCCCATCGGCGTCCGCCAGTTCGACCGCCGCCTCCACGATCCGCTCGACGCTCATCTCGCGCTTGGGCCCGCGCTGCGGGTTCGCCGCGACACCCCAGGCCAGTGCGATGCCCCTGGGGAGCTCTGGCAGTTCCTCGTCCGTCATGCGGTCATCCTACTTCTGTTTATTTGCTAAACCGTGTGTTATGGTCATACACAGTTGTTTCGGATGTACACAGTTTACGCAATCCACAGAAAGGAATCACGCTCATGACCACTGCCGCGATCACGATCGAAGGCCTGCACAAGCGGTTCGGCGATCACGTCGTCCTCGACGGGATCGACCTCACGGTCGCCCGTGGAGAAGTGTTCGCCCTGCTCGGGCCGAACGGCGCCGGCAAGACGACGGCGATCAACATCCTCACGACGCTCACCAGGCCGGATGCCGGCACGGTCTCGGTCGGCGGGTACGACGTCCGCTCCGACCCGATCGCGGTCCAGCAGCGGATCAGTCTCACCGGCCAGTCCGCCGCCGTCGACGACGCCCTCACAGCCACCGAGAACGTCGTGATGTTCGGCCGGCTCTCCGGTCTCGGGCGCGCGGCAGCTCGACGCAGAGCCGCAGAGCTGCTCGACCGCTTCGGCCTGAGCGATGCCGCCTCACGCGCGGTTCGGACCTATTCCGGTGGCATGCGCCGTCGCCTGGATCTGGCTCTGAGCTTCGTGATCACGCCGGAGATCCTCTTCCTCGATGAGCCGACGACGGGGCTCGACACGCGCAGCCGTCGCGATCTGTGGGACATCATCCGGTCGATGGCGGATGCCGGGACGACCGTCTTCCTCACGACGCAGTACCTCGAGGAAGCCGACCAGTTGGCAGACCGGATCGCCGTCCTGCACGACGGACGCATCGCGGCGCTCGGCACCGCCGACCAGCTGAAGTCGCGCATCGGCGGCGACACGGTCGAGGTGCACGACGCGCACGGCGAGCTGCTCCTCGAGATCGCGACCGACGGGTCGCTGCCCGGCCTGCGCCGTGCTCTCGATCAGCTCGACGAGCAAGGAGCCGAGGGCACCGTGACCCTGCGCCGCCCCACGCTCGACGATGTCTTCCTGGCCCTCACCGGCACCACCCGCTCGAGCGCCGACGCCCGCGTCGGTGCCGCATCCATGAAGGAGTCCGCATGACCAGCCTGACCGCCGCGCCAGCGGCCCCCGCCCTCCCCGCCCTGCGTCCGCGTCTGCGCGGAGCGACCGCCGAGATGATCTTCGTCGGCCGCAGCATGCGCCACTCGCTGCGCGACGGGGAATCGCTCCTGATGGCGATCATGCTGCCCGTGATGCTGATGCTGATGTTCACGTGGGTGTTCGGCGGCGCCATCGACCCGTCCGGCGCGTATGTCGACTACGTCGTGCCAGGCATCATCCTGACGTGCGCCGGGTTCGGCGCCTCCTCGACGGCCGTGTACGTCGCGAACGACATGCGCACCGGCATCATCGACCGGTTCCGCACCATGCCGCTGCGCGCCGGGGCCGTCCTCACGGGTCATGTCGTGGCGAGCCTGATCCGCAACCTCATCGCGACATCGATCGTGATCGGCGTCGGCGTCCTCGTCGGCTTCCGCCCGACGGCCGATCTCGGCGAGTGGATCGCCACCGGGGCGCTCATCGCCCTGTACATCCTCGCGATCACCTACCTGTTCGCCGCGATCGGTCTTGCCGCCGGGTCCCCGGAGGGCGCGAACGGCTACGGCTTCATCCTGCTGTTCCTTCCGTATCTGTCGAGCGCCTTCGTCCCGGTCGCGAGCATGCCCGAGTGGCTGCAGCCGATCGCCGAGTACCAGCCGATCACCCCGATCGTCGAGACGATCAGAGCACTGCTGATGGGTACCCCGGTCGACAACGAACCGGTGCAGGCGATCATCTGGTGCGTGGTGATCCTCGCGGTCGCCACCACCTGGGGCGCCTGGCTGTTCCGCCGGAAGGCCGGACGCCGCTGACCGCGGCATCCCGATCCGAACCCGTCCGGCGCCGCGTGCGTCGGGCGGGTTCGCCGCGTCAGCCGCCGAGCCGCTTGAGCGCGCTCTGCACGACGTGCTTGGCGGACGCTGCGGCGCGCCCGACCGCCTCGGCCGCGTGCGCCGCGCCGTCCGGGAGCGGGACGAGATCCAGGTCGGTGCGCTCGTCGAACGCGTCGACCAGGAACGGCATGAGCCAATCGTCGATGACCTCGAGCGGCTCGATCGCCAGGCTGTAGTAGCGGCGCTGGCCGTCCTCCCGCACCGTGACGAGATCCGACTCCCGGAGCACTTTGAGGTGCTTGGACACGGTCGGCTGGCTGATGCCGAGCTCGCTGACGATCTGGGTCACGCTGGTGCCGGCATCCCCATCGGTCGACCGCCGGAGCAGGAGCTGGAGGATGTCTCGCCTCGTGCCGTCCGCGATCACGTCGAAGATGTCGGTCATGTGATCAGGGTAGTCGTCCCACGGGCGGAGTACCATGACGAAGGCTCCTCCGCGGGGCGAATCCGTGGTCGAACAGGAAGGGAACGATGTCGGGCATCCGGTCTGTCGTCTCTCCCCGACGTGGGCTCGATCGCGCTCTGCAGTTCGTGAAGCACGTGATCACCTCGTCGCCGTCGCGGTTCGCGATCGTCATCTTCGCGGCGCTGGTCCTGGTCTTCACGGCACTGCTCTCCCTGCCGATCGCATCGGCGGCCGGCACCATCACCCCGCTCGCGGACGCGCTGTTCACCGCTGTGTCCACGATCTGCGTGACGGGCCTTGCCACTGTCGATATGGCGACGCACTGGTCGGGTTTCGGGCATGTCGTCATCTTCATCGGCGTCAACATCGGCGGTATGGGCGTGCTGACGCTCGCCTCGCTCATGGGCATGGTGATCTCCAAGCGCCTCGGTCTGCGCGCCAAGCTCATCGCCGCCGGCGACACGAACCCGCTGCGAGCGCACGGCGGCCCGGTCAACGAGGGGCAGACCGTCCGCCTCGGTGAAGTCGGACAGCTGCTGACGACCGTGGCGCTGTCGACTCTCCTCATCGAGGGCGTGGTCGCGGTCCTCCTCTACCCAGGGCTCGTGATGGCCGGCATCGACCCGCTCGTGGCCCTCTGGGAAGCGCCGTACTACGCGGCGATGTCGTTCACGAACACCGGCTTCAGTCCCAACGTCGGCGGCGTCGGCGTCTTCGCCGACGACTACTTCGTCCTGAGCGTGCTGATGGTCAGCGTGTTCCTCGGCAGCATCGGCTTCCCGGTGATCTACACGCTCGCCAAGCACTACTGGCACATCGGCCGCTGGTCGCTGCACGCCAAGCTGACGCTCATCACGACCGTCATCCTGTTCTTCGCCGGTGCAGTCGTCTTCCTGATCCTGGAGTACGACAACCCGGGGACCTTCGGATCCATGGATGCCGTGGACACCACGTTCCAGGCGTTCTTCCTGTCCGCCATGACCCGCTCCGGCGGGTTCAGCGTGGTCGACATCAGCGAACTCAACGGATCATCGCTCGTCGCCGGATCCATGCTCATGTTCGTCGGCGGCGGCTCGGCATCCACGGCCGGCGGCATCAAGGTGACCACCCTGGCCGTCCTGGCCATCGCCGTGTGGTCCGAGGCCAAGGGCCGCCAGTCGGTCGAGGTCTTCGGCCGCCGCATCCCCAGCGATGTGCAGCGCGTCGCGCTGTCGGTCGTCGCCTGGGGAGCGACGATCGTCGCCCTGTCGACGATCGTGATCGCGCAGATCACCAAGGCGGACATCAGCCACGTCCTGTTCGACGTCATCTCCGCCTTCGGCACGGTCGGACTGTCGACCGGGCTCACCGGAGAGCTCCCTGATTCGGCGTCCTACGTGATGGCTGCGACGATCTTCATGGGACGCGTTGGTACAGTGACACTCGCCGCGGCGGTCGCCGCGACGTCGCGAACGCAGCTCTACTCGCTGCCGGTGGAAAGGCCGATCGTTGGTTGACGTCATCCGGGGCGATGCCCCCGTTCTCGTGATCGGACTCGGTCGCTTCGGTGCCGCGTGCGCCGGCGAACTGGATCGGCTGGACCGCGAAGTGCTCGCGATCGACGACAGCCTCGAACTCGTGCAGAAGTGGTCCGATCGGGTCACGCACACCGTCCAGGCCGATGCCCGCAACATCGACGCACTGCGTCAGATCGGTGCGCAGGACTTCCAGGTCGCTGTCGTCGCCGTCGGCTCGCTCATCGAGGCATCCGTCCTCATCACGGCCAACCTCGTCGACCTGAAGGTGCCGCAGATCTGGGCCAAAGCCGTTTCGCAGTCGCACGGCAAGATCCTCGCGCGCGTCGGTGCGAACCACGTCATCTACCCCGAACGGGAAGCGGGCGAGCGCGTCGCGCACCTCGTGAGCGGTCGGATGCTGGACTTCATCCGCTTCGACGACGACTTCGTGCTGGCGAAGATGTACCCGCCGAAGTTCATCCGCGGCGTCGGCCTCAATCAGTCGGGCGTGCGCACGAAGTACAACGTCACCGTGGTCGGCGTGAAGAGCCCAGGCAAGCCGTTCCGCTACGCCGAGGCGGACACCGTCGTCACGAACCACGACCTCATCATCGTGTCGGGGACGAACGTCGACATCGAGCGATTCGCCAGCCTGGATCGCTGAGGTCCCTCAGGCGTCGATGTCGAGCGTGATCTCGATCTCGTCGTCGACCGCGAGGGATTCGGCATCCTGCAGCGCTTTCTTGATCGGCACGATGTAGCCGCCGTCCTTCGGCCAGAGCGACGTCGTCACAGTCGTCCCGCCGACCGTCACCCGCACTGGGATCATGCCCCAGCCGTAGGTGACGATGCCGGACACGTCGTGGATCATCTCGCTCTCGGCCGCGGGCACGGTGACGAAGTGGAACGGCGCTGGACCGCGCCAGTACCAGACCTGCCCGGCGAAACGCAGCTCCATGTCACGCGCCCGCCGCGAGCTCCCGAGCCCGAGCGAGCGCGGCATCCGTCGCCTCGGCGAACACCGCGTCCAGGTGCGCGTCCTGCAGCACGGCGATGGCGCGCTCGGTCGTTCCCTTCGGGCTCGTCACCCGGCGTCGCAGTTCGGCGGGATCCTCGCCGGAGGCGTCCAGGAGAGCTGTGGCGCCGATGAACGTCTGCTCGGCCATGAGGCGCGCGTCGGCCTCGTTGAAGCCCTTGCCGACAGCGGCCTTCGTGAGCTCCTCGATCAGCAGGAAGACGTAGGCGGGCCCGGAGCCGGAGATCGTCGAGAGGGCGTCGATCTGGTCTTCCGGCACCTCGATCACGGCGCCGACGAGCTCGAACAGGCGCCGGACGACGGCGACGTCCTCGGCGCTCGCGGCCGTGCCGGCAGCGAGTCCGGTGACGGCCTTGCCGACGGTCGCAGGAGTATTGGGCATCGAGCGGATCACACGAACGTCGCCGCCGAGATGCGTGGCGAATGTGTCCAGCGTGACACCCGCGGCGAGGCTGACCACGATCGCGTCGGACCGCAGCACCGGAGCGATCTCGCGGAGGAGATCGGGCACCATCGCCGGCTTCACGCCGACGAGGATGATCCGTGCGGATGCCGCGGCATCCGTGTTCCCGTCCGGCTGCGCGTCGAGAGCGATCGCCGTGACGCCGGCGAGGTCCGCGAGGGCTGCGGCCTTCTCGGCGGTGCGATTCGTGGCGACGATGCCGCCGTCGACCGGGATGCCGGAGGCGACCACTCCGTGCAGGATGGCACCGCCCATCGAACCCGCACCGAGGAACGCCAGGGAAGGAAGGGAATCAGCCATACCGTCATCCTAAAGCGGGTCCCGGACGCCCCGACGGGTCTCCTGCGTCAGCTGGTTGCCGGAACTAGACTCGTGCCATGAGTGCATCCGGCGGCGGCAAGGCCATTCTCGCGGCGTTCCTGGCGAACATGGGCATCGCTCTGGCGAAGTTCGTCGCATGGGCGCTTTCGGGCTCGGCCTCCATGCTCGCCGAGGCCATCCACTCCGTCGCCGATTCCGGCAACCAGCTGCTGCTCATGCTCGGCGGACGCAAGGCGAAGCGGGTCGCCGACCGCGAGCACCCGTTCGGCTACGGCCGCGAGCGCTACGTCTACGCGTTCGTCGTCTCGATCATCCTGTTCTCCGTCGGCGGCGTGTTCGCGATCTACGAGGGAATCGACAAGCTCACGCATCCGCACGCGCTCGATCCGACATGGTGGTGGCTGCCGCTCGTCGTGCTGGTGGTCGCGATCGGACTGGAGTCCTTCTCGCTGCGCACCGCGGTGCGCGAGAGCAATCTCGTGCGCGAGAAGGGGCAGTCGTGGGTGTCGTTCGTCCGCCGAGCCAAGGCACCCGAGCTCCCCGTCGTCCTGCTCGAGGACGTCGGAGCACTGACCGGCCTCACCTTCGCCCTGCTCGGTGTCGGGCTCACGGTCATCACGGGCAACCCGCTGTTCGACGCGCTCGGCACCCTCATGATCGGAACGCTGCTGGTCGTGATCGCGATCGTCCTCGGCGTGGAGACGAAGAGCCTGCTCGTCGGCGAGGGCGCGAACCAGGGCGACCACGACCGGATCGTCGACGCGATCGTGTCAGGGCCGGAGGTCGAGAAGCTCATCCACCTCAAGACCCTGTACCTGGGCCCCGATGAACTGCTCGTCGCTGCGAAGATCGCGCTGTCGGGGGACAAGACCGTGCGCGAGGCCGCCGACGACATCAACGACATCGAGAAGCGGATCCGGGATGCCGTGCCGGTCGCCCGCGCGATCTACATCGAGCCGGACATCTACCGTCCGTCACTCGACCCCGAGCCGTCGACGGACGTGTTCGTCCTGAAGTCCGCCGACTGACCGGTCAGGCCGTCCGGTCGGCCGTCCGTGTCCGGGTTCGTGCGGGTCGCGGTCCTGCGGACCCGCATCGCCCCGGACATGCAGCGAACGATGTCCGGGTTCATGAGGGCACTCGCTCCGGACACCCGCATCCACCCGGACACTCAGGAGCTCGCGCCGGGGTGAGCAGCGACCCTGCCTCGGTCGAGGTGCTCGCGCTGCTGCGCAAGCCGGTCAGCGGCGGGCTTCGAAGAAGTCGCGCAGCAGGGCGGAGGCGACGTCCTCGTGGAGCCCGCCGACGACTTCCGCTCGGTAGGGCAGCCGTCGGTCGCGCAGCAGGTCGTACATGGAGCCGGCCGCGCCGGCCTTCTCGTCCCACGCGCCGAACACGACGCGCCCGACGCGCGCCTGCAGGATCGCCCCCGCGCACATCGCACACGGCTCGAGGGTCACGACCAGGGTGTGGCCCTCGAGGTTCCATGAACCGAGGGATGCCGCGGCCCCGCGCAGCGCGACGATCTCGGCGTGCCCGGTGGGGTCGTGGGTCTCCTCGCGGGTGTTGCGCCCCTCGGCGACGATGCGGCCGGACGGGTCGAGGACGACCGCGCCGACGGGCACGTCGTCGGTCGCCGCGGCATCCCGGGCGAGCTCGAGGGCACGCAGCATCCCCTGTTCGTCGGATCCGGTCATACGTCGACTCTATTGCGGCCTCCGCGGGCATTACCCTTGATCCATGCGTGTTCACGTCGCCGACCACCCCCTCGTCACCCACAAGCTCTCGGTGCTGCGCGACCAGCGCACCCCGTCGCCGGTCTTCCGCCAGCTCACCGAGGAACTCGTGACGCTGCTCGCGTACGAGGCGACGCGGAACGTGCGGGTCTCCCCCATCGAGATCACGACCCCCGTGACGACGACGATGGGCGTGAAGATCTCCGAGCCGCGACCGATCGTGGTGCCGATCCTCCGCGCGGGTCTCGGGATGCTGGAAGGCATGGTCAAACTGCTGCCGACCGCCGAGGTCGGATTCCTCGGCATGGTCCGCGACGAGGAGACGTTCGAGCCGACGACCTACGCCGAGCGGCTCCCCGAGGACCTCAGCGATCGCCAGTGCTTCGCGATCGACCCGATGCTCGCGACCGGCGGGTCGCTGGCCGTCGCCATCCAGTTCCTGTTCGATCGCGGCGCCAAGGACGTCACCGCGATCTGCCTGCTCGGCACTCCGGAGGGCGTCGCGGCGATCGAGAAGCTCGTCGGGGACCGCGATGTGACGCTCGTGCTGGGTGCGCTGGACGAAGGGCTCAACGAGAAGGGCTACATCGTTCCTGGTCTCGGCGACGCGGGCGACCGGCTCTACGGCACGGTCTGACCGGGCCTGGCGCGGCGCCTGCTGTCAGGGTGCGTCGACCAGCCGCGCGAACGCGCTGAGGCGAGCGACGCCCTCGACCGTCCACGGCAGATCATCGAGCAGCGCCGGTGAATGAACGAGGTAGGCGACGCTCTTCGCACGGGAGATCGCGACGTTCAGCCTGTTCTGCAGCAGCAGGAACTCCGGTCCGCGCGGGGCGTCCCTTCCGCTGGATGCCGCGAGCGACGTGATCGAGACGACCGCTTCCTTGCCCTGGAAGTTGTCGACCGTGCCGACCGGGATCCGGTCGAAGCCGGCATCCGTCAGGACCTGGTGGATCAGCTGCTTCTGCGCGTTGTACGGCGCGACGACGATGATGTCCTCCTCACGGAGGGAACACGGCGGCGCACCCGTCATCCCGTCGGAGTAGGTCCGGCCGAGCAGGTCGCGCACGATCCGCAGCACCTCGATCGCTTCTTCGGGCGACTGCGTCGCGTTGCCGCGGTGACGGACGGGAACGACATGCAGGCCGGGCTCGACGCCGTCGACCGTGCGCAGTTCGGTGCCCGGTGCTGAAGCCAGCCGGCCCGCATACGCCAGCCGCGAGACGGGCTCGGCGACGGCGGGATGCATCCGCCACGATGTGGCGAGGAAGTAGCCGTGCGCCGGATCCAGAACCTGCTGCCCGGCCATCACCCACCCGAGCGCCGAGGTGTCGACCGGCTCGGGATGCGTGCCCTGGCTCACCTGCGGCAGCTGCTGCGGATCGCCCAGCAGGAGCAGGTTCTTCGCCCCGGCGGCCACCGCGACGGTGGATGCGAGCGAGAACTGCCCGGCCTCGTCGATCACGAGCAGATCGAGACCGTCGCGGTCGACGCGGCGCGTGTTGCTGAAGTCCCAGGCGGTGCCGCCGACGACGAACCCCTCCGGGTGCTCGCCGATGAACGAGGCCATGCCGTCCTTCGGGATGACGGTGAACGGCGGCTCGAGACCGGCATCCTTCGGGTGCTTGGCGACCTGCCCCGCGGGGACGCCGTCCTCGATGACCCGCCCGAGCAGCGTTTCGACGATCGCGTGCGACTGCGCGACGACACCGACCCTGAAACCGTGGTCACGCACCAGACGT